>JAITXJ010000030.1 GCA_031284745.1 Acholeplasmatales bacterium
TTCATTTTGAGATTTCTTTGCTGAAAGATAAATATCCATTCCTTTAGCAGTAGGGACAATATTATATTTAGTTTTAAAACCTTCCTTATATATTATTTCGAGAATTCCTTTATCGACTAAGACTTTAACTCCCCGACTAACTTGCGACTTATTTAAAAATAAACTTTGAGTGATTGATTTGAGAGTAATTGATTCCTTTTTTACCACACACACTAAAATAATAAATTCACTTCGATGAATATCGTGACAAGAAAATATTCCTTCCAAATTTTGATTAAATTTTCGATTTAATTTTTCAAAGGTAATTTTTAAAAAATTAGGATCTTTTTCCATATCTAGTTTTCAAATTGGCTCTTATAAAGGTTATAATAAAAACCTTTTTTTGCTAGCAATTCATCATGATTGCCTATTTCCACAATGTCACCATTATTTAATACTAGAATTTGACTTGCATTTCTGATGGTGGATAATCGATGAGCAATAATGAAAGATGTTTTGTTTTTCATTAGTTCAACCATGGCTTCTTGAATTAGTACCTCTGTGCGGGTATCTACATTTGAAGTTGCTTCATCCAAAATAAGGATTTGACTTTGTTTTAACATGGCTCGAGCAATTGTTAATAATTGCCTTTCACCTTGAGATACTTGGGAATCATCCTCAATGAAGGTATCGTAGCCTTGTGGTAAACTTTCGATGAAATGATCAACGTGACATAATTTACAAGTTCGATATAATTCTTCTTCAGAAATATTACTCTGATTATATAGTAAATTTTCTTTGATTGTTCCTTGAAATAACCATGTATCTTGTAAGACCATCGCAAAATTTTTGTGTATATCTTCTCTAGTTATGTTTTTAATACTTATACCATCAATTAAAATTTCTCCACTATTAATTTCATAAAACTTCATTAGTAGATTAACAATGGTCGTTTTACCAGCTCCGGTTGGACCGACAATAGCTATTCTTTGTCCATTATTTACTTTAAGAGAAAAATCATGAATGATTTCGTTATCAGGTGTATATCCAAATTTCACATGTTGGAATTCTATTTCTCCTTCTAATTTAGTTTCTAAGGATAATGTTTTGTCTTCAGGTAACATTTCTTGAGCATCTAAGATAGTAAATATTCGATCAGCTGCGGCCATTGCGGTTTGAATTTGTGTGAGAGATTGCCCAATCATTACTAATGGATTAGAAAATCTTTTAGAGTACATTACCATTGATTGAATATCTCCGATTTTGATAATACCCTGAGTGGCCAGTACACCGCCTAAAACTGCTACCCCCAAGTAACTTAAATTGGAAATAAAATTCATAATTGGAAATAAAATTCCTGACAAGAATTGGCTGAGTAAACCGCTTTTTTTTATTTTATTGTTAAGATCGTTAAATTTATCTTCTTGTTTTTTTGAGGCGTTAAACACTTTAACTATATCATGTCCGGTGTAGCTTTCTTCAATATGCCCAGTGATTAAACCTAAAAATTTAGAATTACGATGGAAATACTTTTGGCTTATTTTCATGGTAAACATCATTAATAGTAAAGCAATTGGGATCATCACTACATTTATTAGGGCCAAATGCCATGAGACGGTAAACATCATAATTCCTATACCGACAACCGCAGTAAGAGAAGATACGACGGTATTAATGGAACTTGACATACTTTGAGAAAAATTATCCACATCGTTCGTAATAATACTCATAATATCGCCAATGCTTCGCGAATCAAAATACGCCAGTGGTAGGTTATTTATTTTGTCTTGTAAATCACTACGCATTTTTTTGGTCATTTTAGATGTTATTACAACCATGATGATTCCCTGCAAGATCTGAAAAACATAACCAAGGATAAAAATAACCGCCAGAATGATCCCTAGTTTGATGATTTCGTTGACAACAGCTGTGGGGAATTTAAATCCAATAAAATTAATACCTTCCATAGTCATATTAAAAGTATAATTTTCCATTTTTTGAATGTTATCACTAATTATGTTGGTGATGGCGCCCATTCTTTGAGGACCAATAATATTAAAAATCTGCCCAGCAATAGCGAAAATAACACTAATAAGAATTCCCACAACATAAATTTTACCATATTTAAATATTCTTTTTAATATGGCCTTACTATTAACTTTTTCTTTTAAACCTTGATGTTTGCTATTCATTCTCATCATTGACCAAGTTCCTCCTTAGAAAGTTGGGAATAAGCAAGTTCTCGATATTCCTGGCAGGTGTTTATCAATTCTCGATGTGTACCAACACCAATGATTCGCCCCTTATCTAAAACGACTATTTTTTGGGCATTAAGAATTGTTCCTATTCTTTGGCTGACAATTAAAGTCAGTGATTCTTGAATTTTATTTTTTAAGTTATTGCGAACCATTTGATCAGTTTTGAAATCTAAGGCACTAAATGAATCATCGAAAATATAAATATCAGGATTTTTAAGCAAGGCCCGCGCTATCGATAATCGTTGTCTTTGTCCACCGGAGACGTTTTTTCCATTGCCTGCTATCTTGTAATCCAAGCCACCTTCTAATTTTGCTACAAAATCATCAGCACAAGCTATTCTTAGAGCTTCATTAATTTGTTCATCGCTAACATTTTCATCGGCATATCTCATATTATCTCTAATCGTGGTATTGAATAAAAATCCTGCTTGAGGAACGTAACCCATTTTTTCTCTCAGTATATCTCCGTGAATATCTTTAATATCCACCCCATGATATAATATTTGTCCTTCCGTCGGATCAAAAAACCTGGGAACAAGATTTATCAACGTTGATTTTCCTGACCCTGTTGATCCAATAAAAGCTACTACTTCTCCTTTATGGCAGGCTAAATTAATATTATGTAAAACATATTCGTTGGCATCACCATATTTAAAGGCGACGTTTTTAAATTCAATGATGGGTTCACTACTATTATAATCAATAGGCGCTGATACTTCTTTATCAATGATAGTGAGTTTTTTATTTAAGACTTCATTCACTCTTTTGGCACTTATTTGAGCCCTTGGTAACATAAAGAAGAGCATGGTTAACATCATAAAACTAAAGAAAATCTGCATCGCAAGGCCTTGAAATTCCATTTGACTAGCAACTCCTAAACCAATCGATTTTGGATCGAAGCCAAAATTTCCATTATTAATTAAAAAGGCTAAAATAATGATTAGGCCAAGATTCAAAAGATTTAAAATAACTTGCATGCCGGGATTAAAAAAACTAAAAGCCTTATTAGCGTAAAGATTTACTTGATAGAAATCATCATTGGCTTTTTCATATTTTTGGTCTTGATATTGCTCGGCATTATAAGCTCTAATAACTCGAACACCCATCAAGTTTTCGCGCGAGTATAAATTAAGTTTATCAATTTTTTCTTGAATAATTTTAAATTTAGGATAAGCTAGAAAGAATAAAACGATAATCATGACTATTAATACACTAATAGCTGTTACTAAAGCTAGGATAAGACCTAATTGTGCGCTGGCGGCTTGCATTTTTAATAAGGCAATAATGATCGTTAGCGGAGAGGTTACTAATAGCCTAATTCCAAATATTAAACCCATTTGGATTTGTGCAATGTCACTGGTTGATCTAGTTATTAAAGAAGCTGTTTGAAAACTATTAATTTCATTTTTGGAAAATGAGTCAACTTTGTTATATACTTTATCTCTTAAGGTGGCACTAAAGGAAGTTCCCACCAAACTAGATAGATAACTGACGACAATCGTGGATATTACCGATCCCGCACTTAAACCTAACATGATTAAACCATCATGAACAATTTTAGAATAATCTTTGGTTCCGTTTTGCACATTATCAAAAATATACCCGGTTATATTTCCTAGGTATTCCGGCATATTGGTATCACACCAAACTTGAAAAACCAGTAAACCGATAATAGCGATGATCACTGGGATAAAGACGGGTTTTAATAATTTAAAAAGTTTAAGCATAGTAAGTCCTCCAAAACTTCATAACATAGATTATAACAAAAAAAGTTGCCCACGCAACTTTTTTGCTCAAAGATATTATTTACGACTTTCGATATCTTTCATCGCTAAAGAAAAAACATTGTTAGGTAATTCTTCTTCGGTGATGATATCACTAATACTGTGGGCGATGAGAGTTTCAATCGAGTGAAGAACCTTAATGTTGAGATCCCCATTGCTTAGTAACTCAATATAGTCTTTTAAAACTTTTTCCACTTTATTAATTAGATCTTGCAATTTTTCATCTTCTATTTTTAAATGCAGGGCGTAATTATAATTGTAAAGATTAATTAATTCAAAAACATATATTAAGTTGCTTTCCTTTAAAATGAACTCTTCGGTAATTTTTTTAAAGACGGCAAAAATATTTACGACATAATCAAAGGTATACTCAAATAAAGTTAAATCATCATTTTGGTAGAATTGATCATGATTGATTAAATAAGAATAAATATAATCCATAATCTCAAAGGCTTCATAAAAATCATCAAAATAAAAAGATTTTTTATCCAATATTATTTTAATTAATTCCTTGTTCTCTTTAAGAAAGAAAGAATACTCGTTAAAGTATTCTTCATCTATTTTGTGCATTAGTATCGATTGTTAGAACCAAACATGAGGACTTTTTCTTCCACGACTTTTTTAATACCGGCAACACCTGGTGCCAGTAATTTTCGGGGATCAAATCCTTTTCCATCTAAGTCTTTTCCTTCTAAAATATATTTTCTAGTTTCTTGAGCAAAGGCTAATTGACATTCGGTATTGACATTAATTTTGGCTACTCCTAAACCAATAGCTTTTTTAATTTGATCTTCCGGAATTCCGGATCCACCATGTAAAACTAATGGAATATTATGAGTAATGGCTTTAATTTTAGCCAGAGTTTCAAAATTTAAACCCTTCCAATTAGCGGGATATCTTCCATGAATATTGCCGATACCAGCAGCGAGGATATCGATCCCCAATCCTGCTAAGATAGCACATTCTTTGGGATCAGCAACTTCACCATTGCCGGTAACTCCATCTTCTTCTCCGCCGATGGCTCCTACTTCCGCTTCGACAGAAACATTTTTCTGATGACATAAAGCGACAATCTCTTTAGTATAAGCAATGTTTTGATCGATTGGATAACTTGATCCATCAAACATAATAGAAGTAAATCCTGCTTCTAAAGCTTTTTTTGATCCTTCATAAGTACCATGATCAAGGTGAATAACTACGGGTACATTTATTTTTAAACTATCGTGTAAACTTTTGGCTAGGTTAGCCACAACACTAAAACCACCCATATATTTTGCTGCCCCTTCACTAACTCCTAAAATAACCGGACTATGAAGTTCTTCGCATTTTTCTAAGACGGCTTTTGTCCATTCTAAATTATTAATATTAATTTGGGGAACGGCCCAGCCTTTTTTTCCTGCTTCGATGCATATTTCTTTTAAACTTACTAACATATTTTCTCCTTAGTACTCTTCTTCTTCGAACTCTTCTTCAAATTCTTCTTCTTCGAACTCTTCTTCATCTAAGTTCTCTAAAAGAATATCTTTGTCAATCTCTTCTTCGCTGACTTCGGCTTCGTACTCTTCTTCCTCTTCTTCAATATCATCTAAGATTTCTTCTAATTCTAATTCACTGATATCTTCTTCTTCATATTCAATATTGTCGAATTTACTATTCTTTTCATATTTTCCGGCTTCTTCGGAAGAATCAACGTCATTGGCTAAAATATTAAAATTATAAAAAGGGGTATCCCATAATTCACGTTTTAAGAATTTTAAAAAATACCTTCCTTCCCCATCGCGAACAATGGTACCACTGCGAGCCATATCTTCGAGGACCTGCGAATAATAAAGGTAATTACTGACAGGAACCCCACTATATTCTAAAATGGAATCTTGAATTTCTTGAAAGGTCAAACCTTTCTTGTTATTGGTTAGTAACTCTTCGATATATGCAATATTTGAAATTTTATTTTTACTCATATACATCTCCTACAACTCATTATTATATCATATTTTTAGTATTTAATTCTTTTTTCAATTGACATTAGTAAGGTATTAACGTCCACATATTTAAAATCAATATTGAGAGGAATTCCATAACTAATCCTGGTAATGACAATAGCTGGATTTATTTCGGCCACATATTTTTTTAAGAAAGCGGAGGTAATTTCGCCTTCTAAAGTGGTATCAAGAGCTAAAATAATTTCTTTAACATTATTTTGCAGGCGGTTGGTTAAGCTATCAAGCTTTAAATCTTTCGCGGTTTTTCCTCGGGTTATATCAATTAAGTTTCCCAAGACATGGTACAATCCTTGATATTTATTAGTTTGTTCAATGAGATATAAATCTTTGGGTTCTTTGACAATCATAATGGTTGTTTGATCTCTTTTTTCATTGGCACAAATTGTACATTTATCCCCTTCCGTAAGGTTATGGCACACCTTACAATATCGAACTAAGGATTTTAAATTTATTAAGTCCTGACCAAAAGCCGCAAGATCGCTGGCGGAATAAGTTGAAAAAAGATGAAGAGCCATTCTTTCGGCTGAGATCTTTCCTACTCCTGGTAATTTAGCTAAATAATTAATAATATTGTTTAAAGTTTTGGGATACAAGTTAAGCCTTAAAAATTCATGCCGGGAACATTAAATTTCTTGTATAATTCTGCTAGGGCGGCATCAATCTTTGCTAAAGCGGCATTAATGGCCACTAAAATAGAATCTTGCAGAATATCTTTGTCTGATAAAAGTTCATCATCAATATTAATTCCTAAGATGGTACGATTGCCTAAAACTACGACATTAACTCCTGTAGCACTGCCTTCGAACTCACTAGCTTCGATCTTCTCTTGGCCAGCCTTTAATTCTTGTTGCATTCTTTTTAATTTTTGAATCATTTGATTATTCATTTTTTTCATCTCCTTCTATGATGAAGTCGGACCCAAATAAAGTTAGTCCTTCTTTGTTAATATCCTCAGTACTTTTATTTTCGATTTCATATTGGGTGGAAAGGTTTAATTCCGGCAAGGATATCGAGTTAAGACCCTGTTTTTTTTGTTCGATAATGATTTTTGACAGGTTATTCCACTCCTGGTTGGTCACTACATAGTAATTACTAATCCCTAAGCCCAGAGTTACTAGTTTATTTATGATATCATTTTTAATTTTCAAGCACATTAAATAATTCGCATCGGAAGTAGTATTGGCACTCAAAATAGCTTCATTATCATTAACGGCTTTAATCCCTATTTCTGCAAATTTTCTTTCTAGTGCATCCGCTGAGGATTTAAAATGATCTTGAATTAAGTTTTCAGCTTTTAATCTTAAATCTTTATTGGCGGTATTAACGATATTGTTGAGATCTCCGCTGGTCACTTTCATAAAATTTTTAATGTTGGTGGCAGCCAAGTTAACTGGGGGTTTTTCTTCTGATTGTTTGAAGCTAAGCGTTAGATTAATTAATTCCATTTGGACGAGAATTCTTTTTTGATTGGAAAAGCGGACCAAATTCATAATTTCGGCAATTTTAGCACTCATAATTGCAATTTTAGCACTTGAGTATTTAAGGTAGGCCGGTCGATTAGCGACAATTCCGACGAGGACATCTTTAATGTGAATGAGCAAGTCGCTAAGAATACGAAGAATATCCTTTCCGGTATCAATTTCTTTATTAAATATTTTGATTAAAGAATTGGCGTCCGATTTGATAATACTTTCAAATAAACTATTAATAACTTCTTCTTTAACGCCACCGGTGATAATATTAACGTCTTCGACACTAATTTTAGCACTTCCCATGGCCAAGCATTGATCCAAAAGACTGATAGCATCTCTGAGACCGCCTTCGGATATTTTAGCAATTAAATCCAGAGCTTTTGGTTCATACTCAATCTTTTCTTCCTTGGCAATATACTCTAGCTTTTTCACCACTTCACTGGCTTCGATATTGGCGAAGGTATATCTTTGGCAACGTGATAAAATGGTGGCGGGCACCTTATGTAATTCGGTGGTAGCTAGAATAAAAACTACATTGCTAGGTGGCTCTTCTAAAGTTTTTAGAAGGGCATTGAATGCTTGATTGGTTAACATATGAAATTCATCAATAATATAGACCTTATAATTACTGGTTGGCAAATATTTTACGCCATCCTTAAGATTTCTAATCTCGTCAACGCCGTTATTACTAGCGGCATCAATTTCGATGACATCAAGATTAGATGAATTTTCAATGGCTAGACAACTTTCACATTTCCCACAAGGACGATTTTCCACTTTATCTTGACAATTGATTGCTTTCGCAAATATTTTCGCAATCGATGTTTTTCCCGTTCCCCGAGGACCACTAAAAATGTAGGCATGTCCTACTTTATTATTTTTAATTTGGTTTTTCAGGATTGTCACAATGGTAGATAATCCAACCACACTATCAAAATTTTTTGGTCGATAGGTTCGGTAAAGAACTTGGTATGCCATAAAAATCTCCTAATAATATCTTATCATAAAATATGATTATTTACCAATACAAAAATTATTAAAGATATAATCTAATAATTCTTCATTAAAATCTTGTCCTAAAATCTCAAAGATGGCTTTTAAGCTTTGACTTACTTTGTTAGCAAGTAAATCTAGGGTCAGCGGCTGAGGAATTTCTTTTAAATTTTGCTTGACGTTTTCCATTAATTTTAATTGCCGATCGTTGGTTAAGTATTCGGAAGAACTTCGAGGATTATCTTTGGTAGTTCTTTGATAGATTTCCCAAAGTAGTTGTTGAATATCTTGAGGGTTTTTGGTGGAAAGGGACCAATAATTTAGTTTTTCTTTGGTACCTAAATCCTTTTTATTCGTAATTATGAGGGCTCTATCTTGGTAATTTTTAATCAGTTCATCATCTTCCTTAGTTAGTTTTTCACTACCATCTAAAACTAATAAAATCACATCAGCGAAGTTAATCATTTCCTTAGTCTTATGGATTCCTTCTAATTCAATTATATCTTGACTTTCATGCATTCCCGCGGTATCATAAAAGATATAGGTATAACCCTGAAAATTAATTTCACCTTCCACAACATCGCGCGTTGTTCCCGCTATTTGGGTGACGATGGCTTTATTTTTCCCTAAAATAGCATTAAGTAAAGAAGATTTTCCCACATTAGGTTTTCCGATAATAACCACCCGATAGCCGCTGCGGAAACTAATAATTTTTTGGGTATTGTCAATAATATTTTCCACCTGCATCAGGATTGCCTCAATTTCCGGTTGGATTTCAGTTTGATAAAATTGATAATTTTCATATTCTGGATAGTCGAGATTAACTTCAATTCTGGCTAAAAGATTAAGAAGTTTTTCCTTTAGGTGGTTCATTACTTGGGTATTATTGCCGTTTAGTGTTTCTCGAAATTTATTTAAAGCCCCTTCGCTTTTAGCATTGATAATATCATTGATCGCTTCGGCTTGTAAGAGATTAACTTTTTTATTTAAAAAGGCTCGCCGAGTAAATTCTCCGCGGGGAGCTAGAATTGCTCCTTGGTCGATAATTGCCTTGAGTACTTCTTGACTAATAAGTTGTCCCCCATGGGTGGATATTTCCACCATATTTTCCCCGGTAAAACTTTTTGGTTGATGAAAAACACTAATCATGACCTCGTCTAAAAATTTATTTTGGTTGCTAATTTTGCTGTAGACTTGCATATTCGCTGGCAATTTTTCTAAATCGACAGAGGTTAGACGATTAACTATTTGGATACTATCATCTCCACTTACTCTAATTAAAGCAATCGCCCCTGTTCCCCAAGGGGTGGCTAGACTAGCAATAACCTTACTCTTCATTGTCATCCTGATAATTGATATTATCTTGGTAGATATCCGAAAATTGATATTTTTTACCATTTTTTGTATAACCCATGGTAGCGTCAACGACAACATTAGTTGCGCTATTAAAAATGGAGGTTAAAATATTAGGATCATTTTTTTGCATATTTTCTAATAATTGTTTGATTTCATGGCGTTTGGAAGCCGTCTTTTGCGCAGCAACTGTACACCCACAATTTAGGCAGGTAAGGTTGGCTTTAGTGATAAAACGTCGAATATCTTCTTCTTTGACATAAATTAAGGGTCTAATCAATTCCATTCCCGCAAAGTTCTTAGATTTAATTTTCGGAACCATGGTTTTAAATTGGCCCCCGTAAAACATATTTAAGAGTGTAGTTTCAATAACATCATTAAAGTGATGAGCGAGAGCGATTTTATTACAGCCTAATTCTTTTCCCAAAGCATATAAAAATCCCCGCCGCATTCTGGCACAAAGATAACAGGGATTACTACTGGCTATTTTTTCTACCACATGAAAAAAATTACTTTTGCGAATAATTAAGGGGATCTCTAAACTTTTAGCATTGGCTTCTAATAAACTTAAGTTTTCTGAACTATAACCAGGATCCATACAAATGAAGGATAATTCAAACTCCATTAAGTGATGTTTTTTTAATTCCATAAATAACAAAGCCAGAACGAGAGAATCTTTCCCCCCACTTAAGCATACTCCAATATGGTCACCCTCTTTGATTAATTGATAATCCTGGATTGCCCGAATAAAAGGGCGAAATAAGAACTTCTTATAAGTCTTATTTAATAATTGATCAATTTCACTTCTACTTAAAGGAGTGGTTATATTATTGATGGTTTGGCAAAAAAGATTCATTTTTTACTATCTTCGACTGTTTGTGCTCCGTCATTAATAAAATTTTCTAGTTCATTCCAATTAGCCAATTTAGCGCCTACCGCCATTTCATGACCGCCACCTTGGTATTTGTGAGCCAGAGGAACAACATTAATGCCATTGGAACGCAAACGAATGCGAATATTGCCGTTTTGATTTTCAATAATGAGGGCCCAAATGGGAAAACCTTCCACTTGGGAAAAATAATTAACACAATTAGAAGCTTGCTCATCAGTCAAACCGTACTTCTCAATGATTTCTTTAGTTAAAACGCAATATAAAAAACCACCTCGCCATTTTAATAGATCAATGACAACTCCCTTAAATCTTAATTCATTTAAGGAAATGCCTCCTAATTTATCGGAAATTTCATCTACTTCCACACCATTGTTGGTTAAAAACCCGGCACATTGGAAAGTGAGCTCCGTTACCCCCCGATAGTGGAACCAACCAGTATCGGTGACAATCCCAACAAATAAAGCGCGAGCAGCGGCCTTGTTAACCTTTAAACCTAATTCCATCGCTATCTCCGTAATGATTTGACAAGTAGCGGGATAATCAGGGAGTTCATAATTAATATTTCCATAATGGTCTTCTGGTTCATGGTGATCAATTTTAATGATTTCCATGGCACTTAAAAAAGCCTGATTGCTCACGCGAGAAGCGTTACCGGTATCGACACAGATAGCTAGTCCATTGACCAATAATTGCTCATCTATTTCTTCACCACTTCCTAAAAAAGCCACATAATCACATTTATCAGTAATGACAAATACTTTTTTCTTGGGGAAATTATATTTGATTATTTCTTGGAGACCGAACTGCGAGCCATAACAATCGCCATCAGGTCGGATGTGACCAAAGATAAAAATATTGTCATATTCTTTAATTTTATTTAATATTTTGTTTCCTAACACTTTATTCATTTATTAATTCTCCTAATTCTTTAATGACTAGCTTAGCTTCATTAAAGTCTTTTAATTTACAACCGCAGGCGAAGTTATGGCCGCCACCCCCATGCGCTTTAGCAATATCAACTACTACTATATCACGACTTCTAATCTCACAAGCCACACTTCCATCCAGAGCTTGGGTAAAGTTCGCCCAAATGGGTACTTCTTTAATTCCCGCCATGAAGTTGACGGTTTCTCGGGAAACAAAAAAGAAATTATCCGTTAATTTTTGCCAATCAACAAGTTTATTAAAACGATAAGCGACTTTTTTACTAGACACTTTGAAATCTAAGAATTTATTTTTAAGTACTTTTTTTTCTAAAGGTTCAACATAAATACTGTCATAAACTTTTTTAATGTTGGCTCCTGATTCAATTAAGGAAGTGGCGCTAATTAGGGTTAGCCGGGCATTATTTTCATTTAAATAGAGAAACCTTCCAGAATCTGTAATAACACCTAATAGTAGATAGGTGGCAGCTTCGCTACTAATAGAAAATTCCCAATTTAATAAGAGCATCGTAACTAAACTACAAGCACTAGAAAAATTAGCATCGCGAAGAAAGGCATCACACTTTAAAAGGGCAGGATCATTGGTATGGTGATCGATACCCACTACCAATCGTGCCTTTTCATATCGGTGATCATTTAATAAGGTATCAACTAAAACATCAGTAATGATCACTAATGCCTCGCTAAAGAGATCATCAGCAATCACATCAAATTTAGCATCTAAAGAAAGATTAGTGGTATTTCCTAAACAATAAATTTCTTTCTCCGGAAAATTATTTTTCAGGGCTAATGTGAGACCATAACTACTTCCACTAGCATCTCCATCGGGATTGTTATGAGTTTGGATAATTATCCTCTGAGAGTTAATAATGTAATTTTTAATTTGTTCTATTGTGTTCAAGGTCAAAACTCCCTTACACAATAATTATATAATATTTTGAAAATAATGTGGGCTTTTAGTTTCAGGAGGATGGCTATTTTTGACTCATCATTAGTATTAAATGGTCATAGTAGATTTTTTAGATTTAAAAAAATAGTTGTTATAATAATTGTATGAGATTAGATAATTTTCTTTCTAAAATTTTAAATATTTCTCGCACACAAGCCAGCGATTTAATTCGTCAAAAGGAAATTTTTGTAAATAATTCGTTATCACTGCATAAGGACCAACAAGTTAGCAACACAGATGAGGTTCGATATCGCGACAAAATCCTCGAGTATGAGGAATATGTGTACTATCTTTTAAATAAACCATCAGGTTATGTTTGTGACACTTCGAGATCTTTATATCCTAGTGTCTTTACCTTGATCAAAGATTATCGTCAAGACTTAGCTTGTGCTGGACGTTTAGATGTGGATAGTGTTGGTCTTGTTTTAATTACAAATGATGGCGCTTTAGTTCATCAAGTTATTGCAAATAATTTTATTACTAAAACTTATTATGTGGAATTAGCTAAATCTTTAACTGACGAGCAGGTCCAACAATTAGAAGCGGGATGTGAAATTTATCTGGATAAAGAAAAGACCATTTATTTAACGAAGCCCGCGAAAGTCCAAAGATTAACCAATGAAAGTATTTATTTAACAATTTCGGAGGGTAAATTTCATCAGGTCAAAAAGATGCTTAAATATGTTGATAACGAAGTAACTCTTTTAAAAAGAGTAGCTATCGGAAATATTAAATTGCCGGAGATCCCCCTCGGTACTTATTTGAAAATAACTAAACCAACTATTTAAAAAGGAAGGGATATGTCAAAATAAGTCGTTAAAAGTATGTTTACCTGGCAATATTTTTTTGGTTAATTGCCGGTAATAATAAATTAATATTTAAAGAAAAAACTTGATATAATAATTGTGCTAAAGGAGCAATTATGGAAAACAAAAATAATAAATCTTTCAATGCTAAATTAACCGTCTTGGGAATTGTTTCCATTCTTTATTTTTTTATTAGTTTTGCGGTGTGTATTTCGGCGGGTATTTCAGTTATCCCGGTTTTAACCACTTGGGGAGGATCACTCAATGATAGTTTAGAATCCGCTCTTACTTCGATTTTTTCTTTAATATTAGTTATTGTTGTTTGGGCAATAGCTATGTTTGTAATTTTTGGTTTAGGTAGTTTACTTTCCTTATTTCAATTAATTGTTGGAATTAAAAAACTAAAATTAAGAAAACAAGCTTATCGCCATAAGGTTCTTGGTTACTCCCTAGGTTCAATTATTATTGTCTTCGATTTTTTCTTAATAATTTGTGGCTTCGTCCTCTTTGTCCTTGGCCTAGTCTTTGCTTCGACGATCGATAATGACGCTGTTATTTATATTGGTTTATCAATGTTTACGGTATTTCTTTTTTCAGCGGTGTTGGATATCATTAGTCGTAAAATTTTTAAGGGCGTTATCAAAGAGAATGAGGCCTATTTGGAAGAGCTTCGAAATAATGCTAATTTAACTCAGAAATAGAAATTTTGTTATAATATTAGGGCTAATTTAATAATTAAGTTGGCTCTAAAAAAAGTAAGCCTATAGCCAAGCGGTAAGGCAAGGGACTTTGACTCCCTCATCGTGTGTTCAAATCACGCTAGGCTTGCCATCGAAAAATTGATAAATAGTATGGATGAAAATCTATACTATTTTTTTATAAAAAAGATAAGTTCCACATGGCTAAGTTTATATTAAATATTATGTTTGTGTATTATTTCCTCCAATTACTTGTGATATTATATCAACCAATATGAAACGCAAACAATTAAAACAACAACAAGAAAAAAATGATATAATTAATGGTGTAGTTAGAAATTAGAGGAAACTATTGAGAAAAAGAGGTTATATTAAGATATGAGAAAAATTTTAGCATTAGTATTAATATTATTAGTTGGTTTTGTTGCTTTTAGTTGCGGAACAACACAATTTAAGGATTTAAAAGATAATGAAAAAATAATTATTAATAATAAGAATATAAATTTTTATGTTACAGTGCCAAGTAGATGGCGTAAAGGTATAGAACATATAAATTATATAGGCGATGATGGTGGTTCATATTCATATAGTTTACTTACTTTTTATAATTATAGCGAATATGATACAATCGATGTTTTAGAAACAAAATTTACATTTTCATATTTTATAAATAAAGATATAATTGTTATCAGAGTAACGGAAAATTATGATTATTTTGATAATAATAAAGATAAAACGAATATTATTATTTTTGGTTCATACTATATTTCAAGTGTAGGAATCACTAAAAAATAATCTTTATCGTTTTTTAATCATCTTTAAAATTGTGTGATAATATTTGTAGTGATTTGAGATTAGCCTTTAAAGTTGATTAATGATTACTAATTTCTAAGGAATACCCAAGAAAAGTGTTAGATTAAAACAAAGGTAAAGGGACTTTGACTCCCTCATCGTGTGTTCAAATCACGCTAGGCTTGCCATCGAAAAATTGATAAATAGTATGGACGAAAATCTATACTATTTTTTTATAAAAAAGATAATTTCAACATGGCTAAGTTTATATTAAATATTATGTTTGTGTAATATTTCTCTTGAGAATATTTTATCAACAACAAATGATTATTCCTATATTTGATATAATTTTATTGCTTATTATATATAAGTATAACTAGCCTCATAGCCAAGCGGTAAGGCAATAGACTCTGAATCTACTATTCGGGGGTTCAAATCCCTCTGGGGCTGCCAATGAAAACAACTAATTTATTAGTTCATATAAAAAGGTTAAATAAGTAATATTAAGACTCATTTAACCTTTTTAATAAACTTTGATAACTTTCGGAGGTTAGAGATAACCTTAGAAGATATTCTTGATCATTTTTATTTTCACTAATTATTCGGAGATTGGTTTTAATATAGGAATAATTTTTATAATCAGATAAGGGAACTTTAATTTGGTAAATATTTTCATCAATTGTTAACTTTAAGTATATCATTTCAATTAGTTCATCGATGCCGTCCTTAGTGGTATTAGATATCAAGAGGATATTGTCATCGATTTTTGTATTGATGAGGTCTTTTCTAGTATAGACATTAATGATGGGAGTATTATTTGTTTCCAATTGTTCTAAAATAAAATTTGCTGTTGCATGTCTAAATATCAATTCCTCTTCATCGACGCTTCCATCTTCAACATGGACGATTAAACTAGCTTCACAAACAGATTGTAGTGTTGAATAAAAGGAACTTAGTAGTTCATGAGGGATATCACTAATGAAGCCGACTGAATCAACTAAGATAAAATTTTTATTACGAATACTTAGTAGGGAATATTTTGTTCCTAGTGTGGAAAATAGGGCATCTTTCACTAAGACCATATTTTTCCCCCCTAAAATTTGGGTGAGATTGTTAAACAAAGAAGATTTGCCGGCATTGGTATAACCAATTATGGAAATGATGGGAATATTAGCGTTGGTTCTTCTTTTGCTATTGACGGCTCTTCTTTCATAAATACTGGCTAATTTTCGTTTAATAGTAATAATATCACTTTCAATCTTTCTGCGATCAGTTTCTAATTTGGATTCCCCCGGACCCTTCGCATTGAAACCACCACCTTGCCGTGATAAGTTAGAATACATTTTAGTACCTCCCAAACGCGGAAGCATGTACTTCTTTTGAGCTAGTTCAACTTCTAATTGGCTTTCTCTTGTTTTGGCATTTTGACAAAATATTTGTAAAATAATAAAGCCGCGATCGACAACATCAACTTGTAAAACTTCTTCAATATTAGCAATTTGCCGACCAGTGAGGGAGTTATTAAAGACAACTAAATCGACGGGATTTTGTTCAATAAAATATTTCACTTGTGCAAGTTTTCCACTACCAATTACATAGCGGGGATCTTTTTTTCCCGCTTGGGTTATCGTACCAGCAACCGCAAAATCAATGGTCGCTAAAAGGCTTTGTAACTCTTCGGTAGCGTAGTGTTCATCTATGGAATTTATTAAGGAAACGATGAGAGCGTTAAACACCAAATAATTATACAAAAAAATCGATGTTTTAGTAATTGAACGCTATTTTTTAATAATAAGATATAATTATTACGAGGTAGAGTATGAGTTTTGATTTTTTAAAGGATCCTTCATTTTATATACTAGCAGTTTGCATCTTTATATTGGTCATCTTAGTAGTTAAGATTATCGTGGTAAATAAGAAATTATTAGGTATTACTTTAAGCTATATTGCTATTTTTTTAGTGCTTTATGCTCTACGTTGGTTTTTTGATTGGGCGATTAAACCATTGGAATATTTATCAACTTGGGGGGTCTTAATTGTGGTGGTAATTTGTAATTCGGATATTCGTTTATCGATCGATTCCTTACTAGATATTGATGCACGAAGAAAGGTGGTTATGGGAAGCAATAAAACCAAAAATTCGATTATTGAAGCCGCTTTAAAATTAGCCGAAAGTCGTACTGGAGCTTTAATGACCATTGAAAAGCATTTGTCTTTGGACCAATATTCTACCCGAGCAATTCCTCTTAATGCGGATGTCACTACTGAATTATTATTACAAATATTTATCACAAATACTCCTTTGCATGATGGAGCGGTAATTATTCGGGGTGATAAAATTATTTGTGCTGGCGCTTACTTCATCTTATCGGAAAATAAGAACTTTGACTCCTCAACGACCGGTTCAAGACATCGGGCCGCTCTGGGAATTAGTGAAGTAACTGATTCACTTACTATCTTGGTTTCGGAAGAAACTGGTGATATTGAAGCCACTTTAAATGGTATTCAAATTAAAATGTTTAATAAGGACATGTTGGATGAGTATCTAACAAGTTTCATGGAGTAAATATGAAAAAATTTTTAAAAATTCTTGGTGGAATCTTTGGACCATTCAAATACATCGCTTCCCGAAAAGCGAGCGGGAAATTAGAGGCATTATTTGCTAAAAAGCCATACTTGATCTATGTGGTTTCTTTAGTTGTTACCTTGGTAATTTTATTTTTCATTTTCATCTTGCCACAATTAATTTCTTAGTATGGCTTTAACTTTACTCATTGTTGCTAGTTTTGTTGTAGCAGCGATCATCATCATTTTATTAAATAAAATAGAGCCACTAAGAGTTCTTGCAACTTCTATCAGTGTCTCTATTTTTATTCTTTTATTGACGAATTATTTTTATGATTTTCTACCAAATCTTTATTTGTATTTTTTCTTCATCCCCCTTGTTATTTTAATAGTATGGTTAGTTTATTATTTAGTTAGAGATCATTATTTGAATTCTTTAAATTCCTATATTTTAAATATGGTGGGAACTAATGCTTTTATTATTTTAAATAAGCATTATCGTATTCTTCGGATGTCGGATAATTTGGTCAAAGTCATTGCTCCAAAAAAAGAATTTCGTAATTTATTTAAGGTTTTAAATAAGAATATAAGGCTAATGGAAATTAACCAAAAAAATGCCAATAACGGAGATTTAGAAAATGAGATATATCTTTTTGCTAATTCGCAAAAAACGAAGAAAAGTCTTAATATAGCCTTTAAAGATTTGAGCGGGAATACGAAATATTTCATCATTGATCTTATTAAGTTAGACCATAAACAACTAAAGGGCTTTCTTCTAATTGGCGATTTAAAAAATAGCTTACAGGATCTAGCCACGACAACCCAAGCAGATGAACAAATCATGGCGAAGATTATTGGTCGAGATTTTAAACATTCAGCCGATTATAAATATATCTTAGATTTTAATTCTAATAGTGTTTTTTTATCCTTAAAATTAAAAGAACTTTTGGGGGTTGCTAAGCAGACTATCTTAACTAACGAATTTAACTATCTATTGAAGGAAAGTGAAGCCAAGGAAAGAAATAAAATGATCAGCGAACTCAATGAAGATTTTTATACTTATCAAGTATCTTATCAAATTAAGGTTAAAGGAGTGGATCGATATGTGCAAGAAGAGGGTACCAAACTCTTTGGATTGAATCCGCGAATCATTGCCTATCTTCGCTTAATTCCGATGGAGCATTTTGAAAGTACTAGGATAGAAATTCTTGATCAATTACCTTTAAAGGAAGAGATGATTAATCAAGTGAATTTGCATTTAAAGAACGATGAATTCTTTCAGGTCTTTAGTTTTAGTCCCATTAGTATTAAGGATATCAATGAACATTATACTCGAGAAATTGGCAATTATGTTCTAGGTGAAGTTATTAAACACTTTCAAGAAGTTTTAGATACGAAGATTTATCGTTTAGGAGGATTGGTGTTTGCAACCCTCATATATGATGCACACCAAATCCATAAATTAAAAAATTTAAAGCCAAATAATGAATACTTTGCTCGAGAAAATATTATATTAGGGGCTAATAATCTGGAAGTGCTCATTAAGGCTGGTCTTTCTACTTATCCCTATGATGCCATTAAAAAAACTTCTTATGAAATTATTAACAATTCAGTTAAAGCTTTAAAATCGGCAATTAATTCCAATGTGGGGATTGTTGATTACCGGAGAATGGATGAAAAGTAAATTAGCTGTTGTCTTATTGATGGCCGGCGAGGGTTTGAGATTTGGAAGTCATAAAACCATGACCAAAATTAATCAAGTACCTCTTTATCAATATAGTTTAGCCATTTTAAGAAAGTTTTCCCGCGATGTAGTCTTAGTAGTAAATCAAGAAGACTATTTGGAAGTGTTAAATGCGGTCGATGATGATATTAAAGTGATCATTGGGGGAACTAGTCGAGGAGAATCGAGTTTAAATGGTATCAGGGCAACATCTCAAGAGTGGGTTTTAATTCATGATGCGGCCCGACCTTTAATTACAAGTAGTTTAATATCTAATTTAATTCAGAGTTTCGATGAGTCAATCGATGGCATCATTGTAAGTAGAAATAGTGATAGTGTAATTTATAATCAAAAAACTCAAGAAGAAGGCCAAAAGGAAGATTACTTAATTATTGAGACGCCACAAATTTTTCGACGTGAGCTGATTTTAGCAGCATATTACCAGGATTTAGATCATAATTTAAATTTTGCGGATGACTTGAGAGTTTATTTAAAATATCATGATAGTTCACGTTTGAAATTCTTTTTGCAGCGGGAGCCTAATAATAAATTAACTTGGTCAGAGGATTTAAGACTAATTAAAAGTTTGTTACTGCGACGAGATATGAGAATAGGCAATAGTTATGATGTCCATGCCTTAGTGGAAGGCCGAGAGCTTATTTTGGGGGGAATCACCATCCCTTATCACCTTGGTCTTTTTGGAGTTAGTGATGCCGATTGCTTAAGTCATGCGATTGGTAATGCTATTTTAGGAGCCTTGGGTGAAAAAGATCTCGGATATTATTTTAATGACCAAGATCCGGACAATAAAGGCATTAAATCAAGCAAAATATTAAAATATATATATAATATTATGGGTAAGCATGGTTATTTTATTAATAATATTGATGTGATGATCATCTTACAAGCGCCGAAAGTAGCAAAGTATATCGATTTGATGAAAAAATATTATATGAAATTATTAAATATCAATCGCCATCAAATTGCTATTAAAGCGACCACTAATGAATATTTTGGCTTGATTGGGGAAGGACAAGCGATTGCGGTAAAGTGTATTATTAGTTTACAAGGAGATTTTAATGAACGTAAAAACTAAATTTGGTGAATTTAAAATTATTAAAGATTATAAGAACGCTTGGGATATAACTTTGTTTGAAGAAAAATATGTTGATGTAGCTTTTGATCGTTATAACTACTTAGTGGGAGATTTGATTGTTGATGATACACAAGGTTCGAGATTACGAATGAAAGGATTTTCGAAGAACCTTTCTTCCTCTTTTTCTTTTAAAACTATTCCCGATTATTTAACTGAGTTTTGTAATTTTGATGTTCCTTTCTTTATCATTAAAAGGTTAAGCAATAAGGAAAATGTTCATCAAAACCCAGCTGAAGAGGTCGAAGTTCATGAGTGAGCTTGATGCCTTAAAGCAGTTCGATTTAACGAAAGAATACATTGACTTAATTCGACCATATATTGAACAACACGGTGGGGCAATTGATTTAGTGAGAATTGAAGACGGGGTCGTATATTTACGCCTTGGGGGTGCTTGTATCGGTTGTAGCGCTTTAGATGTAACTATTAAAGATGGAATTGAACAAATGTTAATTGAGAATGTCGAAGGAATTATTGAAGTGAGGGTGGCTGATGAGTAAATATTTTTGGATTGGAATCATTGCATTATTAGCGCTGGTAGTTGTTTGGGTGGTAATTATGACCCAAAAAGCGATTAAGGAAAAGAAGTTTAGCTGGGCCTTGGCTTTTAATAAGCCTAATATTGTGGCCTATGCTGCTGGCTTTTCGGGGGCTTTACTGGCGATAATTTTAATTGTCTTATTACCTATTCATGGCTATCCCGCGATTCTTGGGGCTATCTTATTGATTACAGGTATTGTTTTACAAACTATCACTAGCCATCAACAAAAAAAAGTAATTAACCCGGAAGAGCCAGAAGAAAAACTTGCAAAAAAGTTATCTTTAAACTATCTAATTTATCAGGGTATCATCTTTGCAGGAACGGGAATTGTCTTTGCTGGTTTAGTGGGAATAATTTTATAAAGGAGCAATATGGAGAAGATTAGAGTTGATATTGAGGGTTTAACATCTTTTATTACCAAAGAGGAAATGAATGGTCTACAAAAAAAGGTCGACAATATTCATAAAAAAGTTCATCTGAATGTTTATAAAAAAGTCCATTCAATTGCTGGAGGCGATTTTTTAGGTTGGGTGGAATTACCAATCTATCAAAATGCTGAGGAATTAAAGTTAATCAATTTAATTTCACAGGCAGTTTTAAGTAGCGATTCTTATTTAGTGGTTATTGGCATTGGGGGATCTTATTTAGGAGCTAAAGCCGCGATTGAATTATTTAAGCATCCTTATCAAGAATCAAAAGTTATTTTTTTGGGTTATAATACCAGTAGTGAATATCTTTCCCAAACTCTAGAATTTTTAGCTGATAAAAATTTTTATCTCAACGTTATATCTAAATCAGGTACCACCTTAGAACCAGCCTTGGCCTTTCGTGCTGTTAAAGAATTAATGATCAAAAAATATGGTAGCGATTATGCAAGTAGAGTGATTGCAACCACCGATAAAAAAAGAGGTTCTTTATTTAATGAAGCCATCAATCTAGGCTACAAGCGTTTAGTCGTTGAGGATAATATTGGTGGTCGCTATTCGGTTTTAACCGGGGTGGGACTACTGCCAATGGCTTGCAGTGGAATCGAGATTGAAGAATTACTCCGAGGAGCGAAGGATGCTTGGGATGACTTAAGTTTATCCAATATCAATAGCAATTTTGCTTATAAATATGCTGTTAGTCGATATCTTCTTTATAAGCAAAAGAAGACCACGGAGATTTTAGTTAATTACGATAGTAGTTTGAATTATATTTCCGAATGGGCCAAACAATTGTTTTGTGAATCTGAGGGGAAGGAACATAAGGGCATATTAGTGACTAGTGTTTCCTATACGACTGATTTGCATTCATTAGGACAATATGTTCAAGATGGAAAAAGAAATATTTTTGAAACCACTATTTATTTTGAAGAAGATCTTAGGGATATTAAGGTTGTGAGTTTAGATCATTCTTATGATGGTTTGGACGAATTGGCTGGTTTATCCTTTAAATACATCACCAATCAAGCACGCTTGGGAGTTTTAAAAGCTCACCTAGAAGGCGGTGTTCCTAATATTGTCATCCAAATCCCCAAGAAAAACCCTTATTATTTAGGATATTTATTTTATTTTTTAGAAAAAGCCTGCATGATGAGCGCTTATTTGTTAGGAGTTAATCCCTTTAATCAACCAGGGGTTGAATCTTACAAAAAGGAAATGTTTGCTTTGCTTGGTTTAAAAAAATGAACTTAATTTACCAAGAAAGTGGTGACCTTCAACTTACTAGGAATCTAGCTCAAAAGATAGCCACTCTATTTTTTACCAGTGAGCCACGGCTAAAATTGCTCATCCTAAAAGGCGACTTAGGAGCCGGAAAGACGACTTTTGCTTCTCACCTAGCTAGTTTTTTGGGAGTTAAAGAAATTGTTAATTCACCGACTTTTACGATTTTGAAACAATATAAATTTCATGATTTAACTTTCAATCATTTTGATTTTTATCGTTTGGATTATGATTCGCAAGATTTTGATTTCATTGAATTAATCAAGGACAATAAAGGCTTATCGATCATCGAGTGGTATGATAATTTTCCCATCGCTATTCCCGATGAACACTTAGTAATTGAATTTCAAATTATCGATCAAAACGAAAGAACGATTTCGATATATAGTCCTACTCATCAATTTAAGGAAATAGTTTAAGATGACATTATTTCTCAACACTTCAACTAATAAAATGTATTTAGCCTTAGTTAAACGAAATAAAGTTTTAGCTTCTTTTGTTCGACCCACCAAAAACGACGCTTCCAAATATTTAATGCAAGATATTGATGATCTTCTTAAATCTTTAAATGCTAATCTGGTTCCACAAGATATTAAAAAAATAGTGGTGGGGATTGGTCCTGGTAGCTATACAGGCATTCGTTTAGGCACCACGGTTGCTAAAATGTTAGCTTATTTTTTAAATGCTAAACTTATGGTGGTTTCTTCATTATTTTATCTGACTTCTGGCTATCCTTCTTGTATAGCTTATATGGAAGCTCGTAATAATAATGTTTTTGGAGCGATCTATGATCAAGGGAAAACCATAAAAAAAGATGGGTTT
Organism: Acholeplasmatales bacterium; assembly: GCA_031284745.1. Classification (GTDB taxonomy): domain Bacteria; phylum Bacillota_I; class Bacilli_A; order Acholeplasmatales; family Acholeplasmataceae; genus JAITXV01. The sequence continues at coordinate 23,434 of JAITXJ010000030.1, forward strand.
TTCTTAAAAGACGAACTATTTAATTTAGCCAATCATCGACAAATTATTGATGTCGAGAATGACCCATTAATTGATTATCTAAAGGTTAATAAAAAAGCGAAAGAAATAAAGAATTTTGTCTATTTAGAGCCAAATTACATGAGAAAAACGGAGGCGGAGCGTAATTTTGAAAAGATTTAATAAGGTTAGTTTATCGACGCCAGAAGATTATTTTATGATCAATTTAATAGAACAGGAAAATTTCAATCATATTTTTACCACCAAGTATTTAGATTTTAACCCTCATAATGATAGCGGAATTACGAAATGTCTGGTCTATCGAGAGAGTGGGCTGTGTGTAGGCTATGTAATTTTCAATCACTGGGATGATCAAGTAGAAATTTTGATGATTGGGGTCAAAAAAGAGATGTGGAACCATGGAATTGGTTCAACTTTATTAAGAGAAGTAAAAAGATACGGCTTAATTATTACTATTGAAGTACGAGCTTCAAATACGAATGCAATTAAGTTTTATGAAGTAAATGATTTTGTATTTTCGCATCGTAAAGAAAAATACTATGATAATAATGAGGATGGTCTATACTATATATGGAAAAAGAATTAATTATTTTAAGCGTTGAAAGCTCCTGTGATGAAACAAGTGTAGCGATTATTCGCGGTGAAAAGATTTTAAGCAATATTGTTTTATCACAAATTGATATTCACGCTAAATTTGGGGGAGTTGTTCCCGAAGTTGCTAGTCGTAATCATACAAAGTATATTCTAGAATGCTTTATTAAAGCGATTTTCGAAGCAGGCATTAAAATTGAAGATCTTGATTATGTGGCGGTTACTAATGGTCCCGGCTTAGTTGGTTCCTTGCTTGTTGGGGTAAGTAGTGCCTTAGCTTTTGCTTGGGCTCATCAGCTTAAAGTTATTGGGATCAATCATCTTTTAGGTCATATTTTTGCCTCGACCATTGCTTCCAGTATCGAATACCCAGCCATCTCCTTGCTCGTCAGTGGTGGCCATACCGATTTGATATATCTCAAAGATGCTTTCTCTTATCAAGTATTAGGGGTGACGATGGATGATGCGGTCGGTGAAACTTATGATAAAGTAGCCCGAATATTAAATTTAGGCTATCCAGGTGGTCCTATTATTGATAAACTTGCGGCTTTGTCTTCAAAGCCCGATGCTATAAAGTTTCCCACTCCACTGAGCCCCAAATTTCATTTTTCTTTTTCCGGATTAAAAAGTGCGGTCTTAAGGAAGTACCAGGAAGATATTAAAAATAATATCCCCATTATTAAGGAAGATTATGCAGCTAGTTTTCAAGACATTGTCATTAAAATATTAGTAAATAAGACCAAAGAAGCTCTAGCAGAGTATCACCCAAAGACCTTAATCTTAGCAGGAGGCGTTAGTGCTAATAGAGCCTTACGAAGGGCTTTTACAAGTGAATTTACTAATCTTAAGCTTTTAATCCCCGAGGTTTCTTATTGCACTGACAATGCAGCCATGATTGCTTTTTGTGCAAAGACGATGATTGAACATCATAAAGTTTCAAAAGATTTGGATTACCGCTTGGAGATTTTTTCGACCAACCGTTTTACGGATTTATAATTGCTAAAAAGCGTTAAAAAATAGTTTTTATTATATAATAATTGCCATGTGGGTAGATATTGTTTTTTTGGGTTTTGGACTAGCCATGGATGCCTTTGCTGTAAGTATTTCCAAGGGCACCCAGTATAAAAAACTTTCTTGGAAGGTTATCATTCTTTGTGCTTTGTGGTTTGGAATTTTTCAAGGAATTATGCCGCTGATGGGATACTTGTTGGCTGGTTTTTTAAGTAAATGGATTGACCAGGTTGATCATTGGGTAGCTTTTATTTTGCTGACCGGTTTAGGCATAAAAATGATTATTGAATCAACAAGAAAGGATAAATGTGTTGAGGAGGTACCAGCAGATCCCCATCAAGATG
>JAITXJ010000007.1 GCA_031284745.1 Acholeplasmatales bacterium
AATAATAATTTTTTCATTTTTTCTCCTTTTAGTGGATTAAATACCACTATACTAATTATTTACAACTTTAAGATAATTTTTCTGTCTTATTGCTGGTTTTAAAACTAATACAATTCAACATTTCCTGAGATTTTAGTTCTAAAATTTAATTTATAAATTGATGAAATATTATCAATTTGAAACCAAGAATAAAGCCCATTTATTTTAATAATAGTAAATTTAGTTTTGGGATTGCGTGTGTTTGTAAATTGTATGTAATGTGAATTTTCGGAAACTAATTCTGGTCTATCAGCATATGGAGAATTGAAATAATGCGTTTCTCCTTTAAGAAACACATAGAATGTATTTTCTTCTTCCCCTTGGATGATTTGAACCCAATTTTTTACATCTTTTTCATTTTCTGCATATTCATAACCAACTAAATCCCAGACCGAATTAAGTTTGGTAACATCAATTTTTTCTTCTTTTGGTTTGCAGGAGGCAAACGCAACCGCAAATATTGGTAGTAACAGTAATAATAATAACTTTTTCATTTTTTCTCCTTTTTAAGTGGATTGAATGCCGCTATATTAATCATAATTAATAATTAATCACATAATAAATACTTTATATGTTTAGAAATGTTTTAGACATGATTTAGGACATTTGTTGATGTTGAACAAATTTTTTATCTGTGATTCGGGGTTCTAATATTTGTAATTCCTTTTGCTGTTTAGGATTAACAAAGACTATTTCACCATTATCGTAAGCATACCTTAATAAATTTACGGCTTGAGAACTCTCCAATTTGTGCCCAGTACTTAAGTCTATTTTAATACCATCGGCCTTTTCATTGTGTCCATATATTGTTGAGAGTTTACAGCCTTTTTCAATTGTAATATTATCAATTGTGGCAGATAAGACACCATCTTTAAGTTCCACGGGAACAATAAGTTTTTCGCCATATTTATTAAAATAGTAAATTATTGAATTTATAGTGGCGCTCAGTATTCCAAGTATTCTTATGAGATCGGATTTTGTGTATTTAGTATCTGCTGAATCTGTTAGAAGTTTAAGCAATTTCACTTCATTTTTATTAAACTTAATATGCGAATTGCATTTTAAATAAGCATTTAAATCAATTTTTTTAGATATAAAACCATTGGCTAATAAGTGCGTAGGCAATACATTCCTAACATATCCATTTTTAATGTAAATTTGTCCCATTCCCAAGTACCTCTTTACTAATATGCTTTACATAATACTTTTACAAATTAACTACAATTACTTTCGAACAATGATATTTTTTTGGAAATAATACAACTGATTCAAGATTTTTAATAATTTAAGTAACTTGTTGAAAAGATTATACCAAAAAACATTATATATAATATAAAATTAATGCCCAGGTGGGAAGCACGTTTTTAATATATGCTTGAAGTTTTAAAATAAATATCAATTAAAGGAGGTTTTTATAATTCATCACACACAATAACTGCGTAAGTCAGGGATCCGCGAGCGGCTTTTAAAAACGAAACCCCAGATGATTTTTATACTAAAAAACTATTGTTTTTCCATTAGAAACGACAACATCTAAAGCAATAATTGATGCTGCATTATTGGCTTGCAGCCTAGAGGAAATATCGATTGATAATTTAAATTATACATATGGGGGAATTAATATTCATCTATTCATCAATTTACAAAAAGTCGATGATCATACTATCATTAACTTTTTTTTCATAGACTTAAAGGGTAATGTAAGTTGGTTTAATATTACCATTTAACTTATATTTATTAATTTATTTAATCCTTATAAAGTTAGAAAATATTATCTAAAATCAATTTAAAGAGATTTCATTTTTTAAAATAAAAAAATGATTATTTATTTTATTTTCTACTTTATGCTATAATCTTATACAAAGGAGGCAATTATGGTTATTTTATTCGTCCATGATGACTGGACTATTGCTAGTAATGGCACCGTAATGACGGGACTAAGATTTGCTACCGAATTAAGAAATCGAGGGCATGAAGTGCGCTTCCTCGGAAAGGTTCATCCTGGTGTCGGAAATTACAATTTAAAAGAAAGATATATCCCAATAATTAGTCGCGTTTCCAAAAAACAGGATGTTGTTTTTGCCCGACCTGATAAAAAAATTATTCTTGAGGCCCTTAAAGGGGTTAATGTGGTCCACTGTTTTATGCCGTGGAAAATATCCTATTATACCGCCAAATTAGCTAAAAAAATGGGAATTACTGTCACAACTGCCTTTCACACTCACCCCTTAAATATTACCTATGGGATTGGAGGATTGGCAATGAATTCTAAATTACTCCAAAAATTTATTTTTTGGCGTTGGAAGAAAACTTTTTATCGACACTTTGATAATGTTCACTGTCCAAGCTATCTATGTGTCGAAGAAATGCGCAAAGCCAAATATCACAATAAATGCCACGTCATCTCTAATGGTTGTAACAGCAACTTCTATCCCGATCCTAATTACCAGCCTAATTTTGATAAAGACTTAAAAATCATTATGGTTGGCAGGTTTGCCAACGAAAAAAGGCAAGATTTGTTAATTAAAGCTATCAGTAAAAGCCAGCATCGAGATCATATTATTGCAACTTTAGTTGGTCGAGGTCCTAATGAAACTAAGCTGGCTAATTTAGCTAAAGCTTTAGGAGTCAATATTACCGTTTCTAGTAAAATCTTATCTAAGGATGAGATGCGTAGTCTCCTCCATTCCCATGACCTCTATGTTCATTGTGCCGAGATTGAAATTGAGGGGATGACCTGCATTGAGGCTTTTTCTAGCGGTTTACCATGTTTAATTGGAAATAGTCCGCTGTCTGCTACTAAACAATTTAGTATTAGTGAAGAGACCATCTTTAAAGGGGGAGATGCCCTAGATTTAGCTAAGAAAATTGATTATTTCTTTGAGCACCGCGAAAGTTTGATTACTTTAAGGCAACAATATTTAGAACAAGCTAAGCATTACCAAATTGCTGCCAGTATTGATCGCTTTTTAGAAATGATTAAAGAAGCCACCGCCGATAAATTAATCACCATCAATACTCTAAAAACTAAATCAGGTAAAAAAATGCTTAAAAAAATCCGTGTTCCCCTATTATTTCGCTTTTTGAGCGGATTACTTTATTACGGATTAGCCTTTCCAGTCATTGTTTTATTTTTATTTTTTGGATATCGCTTTAAAGTTAAGGGCCTAACCAATTTACGAAAAATTCATAAACTAAAAACCGGGGCGGTCTCCATTTCTAATCATATTCATAATCTCGATAGTGCCATGGTGGCCTTATCGTCGTTTCCTAGAAAAGCTATCATCACTGCTCAACCAGCTAATTTTAAATTACCCGTGGCTGGTTTATTGGTGAATGCCTTACAAGCGGTTCCTACTCCCACCAGTGTTGATGAAACTAAAACCTTCTTTTATGGCCTGGGTAAAAAAGTTCAAAATAAAAAAATTGTTCACTTCTTCCCTGAGGGTAAATTAGTCAAATATGATATTCATTTAAGAGAATTTAAAAAGGGAGCCTTTTTGTTAGCTAGCCAAGAGTTAGTACCAATCTTACCAATGTATTTTTCCTATGGCTATAATAAAAAGGGTCAAGTATCACGAGTAACTCTCAATATTGGAAAGCCAATTTTCCCTAATCCAATCTTACCTAAGGAAGAAAGAACTCAAGACTTAATGGAGGCTTCCTTACTAGCTATGCAACAATTAAGTAATTGGGCGTATAATTAATTTTCAAAGAGCAATAAGTATTTAAAAAAAATAGAAGTTCAAATCATGTTCTTCTATTTTTTTATCCTAACTAATTAAAATATAATTCTCGTCGTAATTACTTAGTATAAACAATTAAGCAACTATAACCGCCATCAACCGGAAAAGTAGTTGGATTAGAAGTTTCCGTATAAGTCATCCGGTATTCTACTTCAATTCTTCCTTCACGATAAAATAACTTTTGAACAATAGTGGCTTTTCCGCCATTGACTACTTGATTAGTTGTGGTGGTTTCTACTAAAACACCATTTAATGATCTTTTAATTTCGGTTCCAGCTAAAGTGTAAGTATATTGCGTATAATCATTACCAATAACTTTAGAGAGCTTTAGAACGTTTCCTTCGATCACGATTGTTAAACCATAGGAAGGAAAAGTCGAACTAGTATAACCGCCAAAGTTAGTTTTAGTAATTTCAGCATCACGTGTATAAGTTCCGTCCGCAATTTTCGTTGGCGTCTTTTCTCCATTACCACTACAAGCGACGAATAACCCTAAACTAACCACCAATACCACGAATACCATCGTTTTTAATAATTTTTTCATATTTCTCCTTTGAAACCAGTCTTTTATTTATTTTTTTTGGGACTAATAATAGTATATCATAAGCCCTCAAATAATAATAATTTATTATTGAAAAGATCCCACTTTAGCTAGTTTTGATTTGGTTAATCATTTGATTAATCAAATCAATTATTTTGGTATCAAAGTCCGACAAACTAATACCATTAAAGCTTCCCGGGGAAGTTAGGGGGTAATAACGATTATTGGCATAACTCCAACTATTAAGCCATGATTCTTCTTCAAGATAATATTGCGCGTCGATAACTCCATCATTAAGAGCCAGTTGGGGATCAACAATCCAATTATAAGCTTTCACCACCGGGGTGCAATAACCAACGGTCGAAGCATTTTCATAAGCATTGAGAGGATCTAAAAAGAAATCAATAAATTTATAAGCTAATTCGGAATTTCGGGATTTTTTGGGAATCACAAAAGCATCCATAAAGGCAATCGAATTATCGGGAATAACAATATCAAAATCAATGTCTTGAATACTTTGCCCTTCATCAAGGCGCATATAGAGCATGTCTAACATATCACCTGTCCAAGTATAAGCTAAATCTAAATTATTGCTGAGGATATTCTTTTTGAGAGTATCAAAACCCCATTCATGAATCCGAGAATTAGCTAAAACTGTTTTAGCTTGAGCGAGTAATTCCTTGGAATAATCATTAAAATTTAAGCCCAAATATTGCAGAGCTGCGGCATAAGAAAATCGTGGTGAATCATACATCCCAATTCTCGTTCCCGCTGGACGCGAAGCTTCGTTGAAATAAACATCAAGGGCTTTACTAGGATCTTCAATACCAGATGCAATTAAAGCGGGGGTTTTACGATACATGATTCCGAAGGTTCCCCAAAAATAAGGTACACAATAATCTTTGGCTTCTTTGGTAGTTCCCTGAAATTCAAAACTAGTCAGAGAATTTAAAATGTCCGCCACTCCTGGGGTCAAAGGATTATTACTATTCCAATTGTCTAATTTTGTATAATCTATTTCTTGGATTAAATCTTTTTTAGCCATTTTTTCAATCATATAATCGCTGGGAATGACCAAGTCATAAACCGTCGTTCCTCCCATGACTTTGGAATAAAATAATTCATTGGAATCAGCTAGGCTCATTTTAACCTCAACTCCATATTCTTCTTCGAACTTGGTGATTAAATCTTCGTTAATATATTCTCCCCAATTCAAAAGTAGAAGGGTTTGTCGGTTGGAACAACTACCTAAAAATAAAGTTAATAAGCATAAAACTAAAAATGTCAGAAATAATTTACTTTTTAACATGCGTCTTTCCTCCTTTTTTACCTTTCAATAAATTAACTAAATAGACAACCACCGCCGTCAAAACTAACAGCAGGGTGGAAAAAGCATAAACACTCGGAGTTAAACTCTTGCGTCCAATTGAGGAATAAATCCAAATAGAAAGGGTATCAAAACCATTACCGGTGGTGTAGTAACTAATGACGAAATCATCAATACTCACGGTAAATGCAAGAAGCATTCCGCTAAAGATCCCTCCCTTAATAGCTGGAACAATTACTTTATAAATTGCTTTAAAAGGTTTCACTCCTAAGTCAAGGGCAGCATCTAATAAATTTTGGTCAATCTCTTTTAATTTCGGCAATACTGATAAAATGACGTAAGGCAAGGTAAAAAATAAATGCGATAAAATTAAAGTGAAGGGACCAAAAATATAGGGAAAGATCGGTAATAAAAGCGAAAAAATAAGCATCAAGGAAATCCCAGTAGTCATATCGGAATTTAGCAAGGGAATATTATTTAACATAATCATTCTTTGCTTACTCTTTTTAGGAAGCGAGTAGATACCGATGGCAATCAAGGTTCCTAAAACAGTTGCTAAAAGGGTGGCGACAACCGAAACTATGAGAGTATTAAAAATTGAATTTCTTAGCGCACGAACATTAAACATTTCTAAATACCACTTAAAAGTAAAAGAACCAAAGGCGGTAGTATCAATATTGGAATTGACACTTTGGATGGCAATCATAATGGTTCCCGCATATGTAGCAAGTAAAATGAAGACCAAAGCGATATAGGATAAGACTTTTAAGACTTTATGAAGAAGACGATAATCTTTATAGCCATAATCATGAATATTGGCTTTTTCTAAAATTGGAGGATTAGTGGGGTTGGTCATAAGAGAGTTTCTCCTTCTTTATCGGTTTTATTAATAATAACTAACGAACCTAAAATTAATAGTAAAAGAATGATGGCTAAAAGAGAGCCAAAATTATAATTCATATTCTTAAAACTTTGTTCAATAATATTACCAATTAGTAAGACATTTCCCTTGCCTAATATTTGTGGGATAGCAAAGCCACTCACCGCTGGCAAAAAAACCATAATTGAACCCGAAATAATACCTTTTAAAGATAACGGTAAAGTTACTTTAAAAAAGGTTTTTAGCTTTGGAACCCCCAAATCACTAGCCGCTTCATCTAGTGAAGGATCAATTTTTTCTAAAGCATTGTAAATAGGTAAAATCATAAAAGGCAAATAAGTGACCACCATACCGATGATAATCGCTAAATAGGAGCCATTGATATTTAAACTAAAATGAATACCAATATTGCCTAAAATATCTGTTAAAATATTGTTTTCTTCGAGGAGTGAACCGACGGCTTGAATTCTCAGTAGTAAATTGCTCCACATCGGTAAAATAAAAATCAAAAGAATAAAAAACTTATTTTTAATCTTTGAGCGATATAGGGTATAGGCTACTAAATAACCCAGTAAAATACAAATAGAAGTTGTAACAATCGCGAAAAATAAACTAAGTAAAATAGATTTAATCGGGGCTGAATCAAAAAGTAATTCGAAGGAATAAAAACTAAAATTAACTTCGTTTAAGCTAATGCCTTCGCTTTGGACAAAGACTAAAAGAAACATTATAATTATCGGTAATAAAGCCAATAAAGACAACCATATTAAATATGGTAGTGAAAACTTTCGATAACTTTTATTCATTGTCTAAAACCTGATGTTCATCAGGATTAATTTCCTGAGCATAATTAGCCTCATCAATTTTCATTAAATGAATTTCATAGGGGTCAACATGTAAGCCAATTTTATCACCAATGTTATAAAATTCATAAGTATTAACCATTAACTCGACACCGTTTAAATCAACGGTTAATTCATTATAAACACCCTTAAAAACTGTATTCGTTACAATTCCTACTAATTGAGCCTTTTTTAAAGAAACAACATCCCAATCTTCTGGACGAATTACGACATCAACGGGTTCATTGGCTTTAAAAGTATAGCCAACACAAGCGAAATCTTTTCCAAAGAAATTAACTAAATCTTTTTTAACATAATGTCCACCAATAATATTCGATTCACCAACAAAGGTTGCTACATAACGATTAATTGGTTCATTATAAATACGTTTAGGAGTTCCTTCCTGAATAATTAAACCTTTATTCATCACCACGATTCGATCACTCATCGTCATAGCTTCTTCTTGGTCATGAGTGACAAAGATAAAAGTAATTCCGAGGGTCTTTTGCATCTGCTTTAATTCATATTGCATATTTTGTCGTAATTTTAAATCTAAGGCCGAAAGTGGTTCATCTAAAAGTAAAATCCGCGGTTTGTTAATGATTGCACGCGCTAAGGCGACCCTTTGCATTTGCCCGCCACTGAGTTTATTACAGCTACGAGTTTCAAACCCGGCTAAACCAACTAATTCTAAGGCGGCCAAGGCAGCTTCCTCGATTTTAGCTTTGATGGTTTTACTTAAAAGTTTGGATTCAACTTCTTCTAAATGAAAAAACTTGATAAGATATTTACGAGGGCGATTATCTAAACCAAAGGTAACGTTTTTGATGACATTCAAATGTTCAAACAAAGCATATCTTTGAAAAACAGTGTTAATTGGCCGAGCATAGGGAGGAATATCATTAATGATTTTATCATCAATAATAATATTACCTTCATCGAGTTTTTCAAAGCCACCAATCAACCTTAAAGTTGTTGTTTTCCCACAACCCGAAGGGCCTAATAAAGTAATAAATTCATTCTCGTAAATATCCAACGAGATGTTATGGACCGCCGCAAATTGTCCATAGTTTTTAACAATATTTTCTAATTTTATGATTACTTTTTTTTCCATTAATCCATCCTTTAAAAATAATACGTGATTATTTTACTACTTATTTTATTTTATGATAATTATTTGTTAAAATAGCCTTTTGGGGCTCAAGACATGATAGTTAGCGTGGGGGATGAAAAGTGATTATGAAAATAAATAAAGCCTTAAATTATGGGAAAAAATCACGATATGAAACTGGCAAAAAAAATCAACAAAAGATGATAAATAATACCTAGAAACCTTCGAAATATACTTTCTTTCTGGGGGTATTTTAATAGTGATATTTTTTTTAAAAAATTAAGGGTGCCGATATTTAGAACTATTTTTAGGGAAAAAGGGATCCAAAAAGTTCTATAAAGCAAGCTAAAAGAACGTAAATGACGACATTTTCCCAATAAGTAATATAATATTTGTGAGGTAGATATGGAATTAATTGCAAAAAAATATCAGAATAGTAAAATAATTAAGTTGTTAGCGTTGGCTTTTACTGTTTTAAGTGGTTTATCAATTATCACTGGTATTGTCTTCATGATTGTCCATAATAGCGCCCTTAACTCCTTAGGTATTGCTTTAATCATCATTGGCGTTTTATTTGTTTTAATTGTCTTATATTTTTTAGTTCTCATTAATAAGGCCAAACAAAATAAGGAATTAATCGCTTTTGATCATCGAGCAGGAACACTTATAATGGAGACTACCTATCAAAGCGGAGTACGAGAAAAAATCAACGAACTCAGCAATATAACTTTTGTTTTCCATAAAACTCGCCGTCAAGTTCAAACCTTTGGAACCTTGTGTTTAGAATTTGCGGAACGAATATATAATATTAAATTAGTAGCAGAAGTAGAGACCGTAGCTCGGGTTTTATTTCAACTTAAGCAAGATAATCCGCTTCTGAATGAGCAAATCAGCTAGGAGACAATCGATGAAAAAATTATTAATTATACCCTTCCTAATATTATTTACCTTAATTATTAGTGCTTGTCAAAAACCCCAAGATAACTTTGAAAATTCGACCTTTAAAATTATTGTTCCCGCCGGAACGCCACAATTAGCCCTGAGTTTAATTGACGAAAACCGTTTTAACATTACCCAGACCAATGGTCCAGATTTGATAAGTAGTAGCTTTGCTTCCAAAGAATTTGATTTAATTGTTGCTCCAACTAATTTAGGCCTTAAATTGCATAATAATAATTATCAATTACTAGCCACAATTATTTGGGGGAGTCTTTATATCGTGGGAACCGGCGAAATTAATCCTTATCTGAATAATATTCATAAAATTTATACCTTTGGAAAAGGAACCACGAATGATATTCTCTTAACCTATGTCATTGATCAATTAAATTTAACAATTGATGTTAGTTATTTAGCAAGCGCCGAGGATGTTCGGGCTCATTTGTTAACCAATCCGAACGATATCGTTGTCTTGCCAGAACCACAAGTGAGTATTGTGGAAAATGTCAGTGGAATTCACTTAAATAAAGTTGATTTAAGTTTATTATTTAATTCCATCAGCAATCATACGACCCCCCAAGCTTCCATCTTTATTAAAAGTTCCTTAAAATACTCCTTTAAAAACAAAATTCATCAATCCTTAGAAACATCGATTAATAAAATAAATGATGATTATCAAACTACCACTTTGGAGGCCATTCGTCGAGGTTCTAATATCAATGCGATGGTTCTAATGAGTAGTCTACCTAATATGAATATTCATTATCTGCGAGGATCAAGTATTATCGAAGAAATAGCCGCTTATTGGGATTTAATTCATAGTATGAATGAAGCTTTAGTTGGTGTGTTACCGGGAAATGATTTCTATTTTTAAAAAAAGATGAAGCGAGTTTGGCTAAGTATAACTTCCATCTTTTTTATTTTTTTAGTTTGGATTATTATTGAAGCGGTGGTCAATCATCCGATTTTAGCTCCCAGCATCAAAGATATTGTCATGGCGCTAGGGAAGATCTTGGGAAGTAAGTCGGATAATTTAAGTATTTTATTTTCCTTTCTGAGAGTGGTAATTGTCTTAGTAATATGCTTTATTAGCGGAATTTTAATGGCCTTTTTAGCTTATAAAATTCCTAATGTGGAAATTTTTTTACACCCTTTGGTGAGCATAATCCGCGCCCTCCCCACTGTTTGTATTGTTGTCATCTTAAGTGCCATCTTCGGGCTATGGTGGAGTCCATACATTATTACTTTCATGTTGTTGTTCCCTCTTTCCTATCAGGGAGCGTTAGGGTCTTTAAAAAACATTGACATTCGCTATATTTACCTCTATCGCCTCGATTCTAGTAATATTCTTCGGGGGGTATTTCGCGTATATTTGCCTTTAATTAAAGCTAATTTACTCACCACTTTTGTACAATGTGCGGGCTTAAGTATTAAAGTAATGATCATGAGTGAATATCTCGTTCAAAGTACAAATTCCATCGGTGGCTTACTATATTTTGCAAAAATAAATCTCGACTATGCCAAAGTAATTGCGATTACGGTTATCTTAATTATCTTAAGTCTCCTAGTTGAATTCATTCCCTATCTAATTAATAAAATCAATCTAGCAATAAAATTTAAGAAAAATAATCTTTTAGAGAAATAAATTTATTAACAAAGCGAGGCTTTTTATGACCTTGTAATAACATGCTAATAGCTTTGGTTGGACAATAGTTTATACATCTTTGACAATGATTGCAGGTTTTACGATTGAATTTTGGTCGACCTTGCGAGTTTAAAGTAACACTTTTAAAAGGGCATATTTTTACACAAAGGCCACAAGAATTACAACACTTTTTGGAACTATGATTAGCTAAAAAAATACTACCATGAAACAAACTAAAAAAGAAGCTAGGAATTATTGTTAGAAAAGGAGCTTCGGTAATTATTTTATTAGAGCGCAAGGCTAAACTATGAGCTACTTCCGACAAACTATTTGTCATTTGCAGGTAGCGCAGATTATTTTTTGACGTGGTCGAAGCAAAAAGGGCCCCAAAGTTTTCCGGACTTCTCATAAAATATTCATAATTAACAATTAATTGACGCTTTTTAAATCTTTTTCTGGTTTCTAAAAAGGCGCGCCCGGCAATTGATCCACCACTGATCATAACTGCTAAATAATTACAATTGATCGAAGCATACTTGATGAATTGTTTAATAACTAAAGGAAGCGTATAAGCATAGACAGGAAATACCAAAATCAGTGCCTCCGCTACAAAAGAAGCTTGATAATTGGTATCCTTTAAAATAGTTATTTTTGTCGGGGAAGCTGATCTTTTTACTAGTTCATTAACACAATAAAGACAATTTCCGGTTCCTGAAAAAACAATGTAATGATCCATCTTAATCCTTTGTTCGCATGAACTTTTTGATTCCAAAAGGAAGTTTAAAGGCCACTGTGATACTATGTTCATCAAATTTAATAACGATACCCTCACCATATTCCTTATGATGTTTTTTCATACCGACAAACGGTATGCTCTTATCCTTGAGGGGAACTACCTTGGGAGAAGTTAAATTCTTATACATTTCTTTGACAAACTGACTTTCTCCACTCCCGCTGAGTTCACCAAAAAGATATCTTTGATGAGCATTGGTTAGATAAAGTCTTTCTTTGGTTCGGGTAACACCAACGTAGGCAATCCTTCTTTCTTCTTCGATATCATCATAATTTCTTCCCGGAAAAATTCCTTCCTCTAAGGCTACTAAAAATACCGTGTTAAACTCCAATCCCTTGACCCGGTGGTAAGACGATAAAACAACACAGTCCTCTTTTTTCTTGGTTTTGGATTCTTCTACCGAAGATTCCAAACTAAAAATATCTAAAATTTCTTGCAGATTTTCCATATTTGTGAAATCATGATTGACACTTTCATGATAGGAAATCACACTTTTTAATTCCTTGACATGCTCTAATCTTTCTTCCGGTGAATCTTTATATTCTTCTAAATATTTTTTAAATTCTAATTTTTCTAAGAGTTCATTATAGAACTCGCCCAAAGATCCACAAATATTAACCCGAGCTTGTAAATTTTCCATTTCTTCTTTAAAATCGGATAAGCGAAAATTATTATAATTGTCAATTGCTTCATACATGGAAATATTTTGGCTTTGAGCTAGCTCTTCTAATCTTTCCACGGATTTAAAGCCAATTCCTCTTAAAGGTTTATTGACAATTCTTTTAAAAGCAAAATCTAAATCAGGATTAACAATCAGCCGAAGATAGGCAATAATATCCTTAACTTCTTCTCGCTCAAAAAAGGAATGTCCAGAAAAGATCTTATAATCGATTCTTTCTTTAATGAGGGCTTCTTCATAAATTCGGGATAAATGATTGGCCCGGTATAGAATGGCAATCTCATTAGGACTGACTTGATAATTGGTTATTAATTTGCGAATTTCATTAGCAATATAGGTTGCTTCTAAATGCTCATTACGAAAATTCTTATGAATTACTTCGATTATCTGGTTATTATCACTAACTAAATTTTTCGCTACTCGATTAGTGTTTTCTTTAATGAGAGAATTTGCATGTTTTAAGATAGTATTAGTCGAACGGTAATTTTTATCTAAAACAATTAAAATTGGTTGAAAATCTTTTTTCATTAATTGCTCATTATCATAACTAGCTCCCCGAAAAGCATAGATTGCTTGATCAGGATCGCCAACGATAAATAAGTTGCGGTGAAGAAGAGCCATTTGTTTTAATATCAAATATTGTAATAAGGAGGTATCTTGAAATTCATCCACCAAAATGTATTTAAATTCTTGTCGATAGGTAGCTAATACTTGGGGCTGTTGTTCAAACAAAACATAGGTATAAATTAGTAGATCATCAAAGTCGACGAGATTTTGTTCTTCTAGATAAGTCTTATACAATTGATAAATCTTCTCAATTTTCACATCAATTTCAAAGGTATTATTTTTAAGACATTCCGCAAATTTTTTCAGACTAATATAATTTAAAATATCATGGACTTTAGTATTTTTAATTTCCAATTCTTTTTTTAAGTCATTAATGATTTTCTTTTGATCTTCTTCATCGATGATCAACGCATGCGAATCTAACTTGCCTAAAGTTAAAAGATCGCCATATCTTCTTAAGACTTTTAAACCAAAAGAGTGAAAGGTCATAATATTTAAAAAGTTCATTGGTAGATCACTTAATTGATTGGCCACCCGCAGTTTCATTTCCGTAGCGGCTTTATTGGTGAAAGTAACCGCTAAAATTTGTGAGACAGCGGCATATTTTTGTTCAATTAAATAAATAATACGCGAAGTAAGAGTCTTCGTTTTCCCGGTTCCAGCCCCAGCGATCACCTCAACTGGGCCATTGATACATTTTACCGCTTCAAGTTGTTTGTCATTTAAAGAATCTAAATAATCACCCATATTATTTATAACTAGACTTTAAGGGAACAATATTATTTAAGACTATTAAACTTGGTTTAGAATCATCATCAACGCTATAATAGCCGTTTCTAATAATTTGATACTTATTGTGAATGCGATATTGTTTAGTTGATTCTTCAATAAAACCTTGATAAACGAGCAAAGAATTAACATTAAATTTGGCTAAAATATTATCTGATTCAATCGTTGGATCCAATAAATCATCATAAATGCGAAATTCTGCTCTTCGCATTTTATCGGCACATAAAAAGGAAATTGTGCCATCGGGTTTGCGATCATTGAAATTCAGACCGCTCTTTGTCAAAGGATCATAAGTGGCTAAAACTTCCACCACTTGGCCTTCTTCGTTTTTAATGACACTATGAGCCCGAATAAAATAACCAATTCCTAGGAGTCGTACTTCATTATTTAAAGACAATCTTTTAAATTTTTTGTCGGGCTTTATTTCACTAAAATCTTCACTTTCAATATAAATAGTGGGCCCAAAGTAGACTAGTTTATTACCTAGCTTTAAATTATCTTGATTAATGGGCACTTCATAACTTTCCAACTCAGTCTTAGAATAATTGGTAATAGTCACTTTTAATGGTTTAGTTACCGCCATTAGCCTAGGGGCTTTTAATACTAAATCATCTCTTAGACAACTATAAAGTTGAGCCTGGGGGACAATTGAATTAATTTTAGATAGTCCGGTAGAAAGGATAAATTTTTTAATACTTTGAGGAGTATAACCACGTCGGCGCATACCGGCTAAAGTAGGTAGTCTGGGATCATCCCAGCCACTTACTTTTTTAGAATTTACTAACTCCAAAAGATATCTTTTACTCATAATCGTGTTTTCAATAGAAAGTCGACCAAATTCAATTTGGCGAGGCTGGGCAATGGTTTCACAATTATTGATTACCCATTCATATAGTGGGCGATGATCTTCAAATTCCAAACTACAAAGTGAATGAGAGATTCCCTCATAAGCATCTTCTAAAGGATGGGCAAAATCATACATCGGATAGACAACCCATTTCCAACCGGTATTGTGATGTTCTTTTTTAATGATTCGATAAATCGCCGGATCTCTTAGGTTGATATTAGGACTCGCCATATCAATTTTAGCCCGCAGAACACAATCCCCTTCATTATAAAAACCACTCGTCATTTTCGCAAATAAATCGAGGTTTTCCTTAATACTACGATTTCGATAAACCGAAGGTGTTCCTGGTTGGGTTAAATTCCCCCGGGTTTTAGAAATTTCTTCGGCTGATTGATGATCAACATAAGCCAAACCTTTATGAATTAAGAGTAAGGCTTTTTCGTACATATAATCAAAGTAGTTGGAAGCAAAAAAGACATTTTTTGGGTTATAACCCAGCCATTTGATATCTTTTAAGATATTATCAACATAAATTTTATCTTCTTTGGAAGGATTAGTGTCATCATAACGTAAATTAGTATCCCCATGGAAATCCTTCGCCAACTCAAAATCAGTAATTATTGCTCGGGCATGGCCAATATGTAAATAACCATTTGGTTCTGGGGGAAATCTGGTAATTATTTTAGCATAACGCTTGTTTTCTAAATCTTCCTTAATAAAGGTTTTAATAAAATTTTCCATACAATAATTATACTATAAATGCAGTTTTTTCCTGATGTCACGAGCAAAATGCTCATCCTAAATTATCCCCAGGCCTTATATACAAAAATAAAAGGAACAAAGATTACCATTGAAATTATCGTTATATATTTAAAAGCTTAGTAATATTCCTAATAATTCAATTAAAGGCCTTAGGATTTTTAATGCAATTAGTAGCTATTAGTTTCTGTGATTATCGAAGTAAATGTTCAAGAAGGATTTTTAAACCCACCAATATTAAGATGATCCCACCAGCAAGTTCACTCCAACGTTTAAAGCGACAACCAAAAAAGGTCCCGATAATTACTCCCCCACCTGATAATAAAAAAGTAATAACTGCCGTTACAATGATGGCCATATAAGCATAAAATGGCTCAAAAGTGATCATCGAAACTCCGGCGGCTAAGGCATCGATAGAAGTTGCGATTGCCAAAACAAACATCACTTTAAAAGAGACACTAGCCTCAGATTTGGGGGAGGTCTTTGGGGAAT
>JAITXJ010000028.1 GCA_031284745.1 Acholeplasmatales bacterium
CATAAATATTATATCAAGTTTCGCTGAAAACTTCAATTAATTCGACATACCGATTATTACGCTACACCCTATTTTTATACCAAATATTAAATTTTAACGAGTAAGTAAGACTTAATGACTAAAGTTACTCGATAAAAATAAAATATTTTAATTTTTAACGAGTAAGTATCCTTGCTTTAAGCTAAAGAAAAATGAAGTTAAGAAGTAAGTGAACATAAAAAAAGTGCTGAGTTACTTCCTGAATATCCAAAATTTATATTAATTTCCACAACAACTGCCTAAGTCGAGTGATATCAAGTTTCGCTTAAAACTTCAATTAATTCAACATCTGTATTAGTACGCTTCACTCTTAGAATAAGATCGTGTCGAAGAACTAATTTGGCTTTAGATAAGGAATAGACCTTCGGAAAAACAATAATTTCAAAATTAAGTAATTCATCATCAAAGGTTAAGCTGGCCATACTATCGCCTTTTTTAGTTTTAAAGGTCCGTAAAGAAGTTATTTGACCCTGAATTTTCGCTTCATTTTTAAATTGATAATTATTATGATATTTAAGATATTTGAAGTTGTGACCGATGGCGGCTTTTTCATCTTGTTGTAATTGTTCCCATGAGTACTCATCATTAGGAGTTTCTCCTGGTAAAAAGCGGTTAAACTCATGGCCGGATAAAATATTATTCATCGCCTTATGGGTGAGATTAAAACTATCCAAAGCTCCGGCGGAAATTAAATTAACAAGACCTTCGACACTCACAACGCTAAGAGCTTCTTGAAAAAAGTTTTCAATCGTAAAATTAGCAATTTTAGCTTTAATACTTAGTAAATCTTTGGCTTGTCCTTTGGATATGAGATTAACATAACTTAATGGTAGAACTAATTGTCCTAATTGATTAAGATAATAGTCATCAGTCGAATAAAAAAGGGAAGGACTTAAGACTTGATAGCCGGCTAAAATTAAGTTCGTGATAATATTTTTACTCTGAATCGCTGCTTTGGCGCTCTTTTGTAAAAGCACACAAGTGAAATTTAAATAGTAATTAGCTTTTAAGTAGGCCAGTTGATAGGCTACTAAGGCATAAGCCATACTATGAGATTTATTAAAACCATAAGCCGCAAATTTTTCAATCAAAGCAAAAACTTGACGAGATTCTTCCGAAGGACGATTTAAGGCCTGACATTTGACTAAAAAGTCGGCTTCTAAACTGGCCATCTGTTGAAGATTTTTTTTGCTCATCGCCGAACGTAGGCAATCTGATTCAAATAAAGAAAAGCCAGCATAAATTCGAGCGATTTCCATAATTTGTTCTTGATAAATGGGTATTCCATAAGTAGAAGCCAAAGTTGGATTTAAAATTTCAATGGTATTATAATTTAAGCCACTATTGCGAGCTTTAATAAAATTATCTAGATTGGCCAGCGGACCAGGTCGAAAAAGGGCTAAGGCACAACTGATGTCTTCTAAACAACGGGGTTTTAGTTGACCTAGAAGTCTTTTCATGCCGGGACTCTCAAATTGGAAAATATCATCGGTCTCCATTCTAGAAAGAAGTTCATAGGTCTTAAAATCATCCAAAGCCAGATTATCTAGATTAAAATTAGGAATAGAACGAACAATGTCTTTTAAAAAACTTAAATTAGAAAGCGATAAGAAATCCATTTTAACCAAACCGATGTTTTCTAAATAACTAGCCTCGACTTGGCTTTGCAGGCCTAAATTGGCTTTGACTAGAGGAATAACTTTGGATAAGTCCTCTTTAGCAATAATCACCCCGGAGGCATGAGTACCACTATGGCGCGGTAAATCTAAAAAATCCTGACAAATTTCCACTAAACGATGAGCCTCAAGGTCTTCTTTTTCTAAATCCCCTGCTTCATAACCAGAAATTGTTCGCTTAACCAAAGCTTCATCTAAGTTGAGAACTCTTTGGAGATCACGGATAGCGCTACGAAAACCAAAGCGCGAAAAAGTACCAATTTGAATAGCATGGGTCGCACCATATTTCTTCATGACATATTGAATCACTTCATCTCGACGAACATCTTCGAAATCGACATCAATATCCGGCATTTTTTGTCGTAGCGGATTTAAAAATCTTTCAAAAAGTAAATTATATTTAAGGGGATCAATATTAGTTATCCCAATGCTATAAGCCACCAGGGAACCAACACTCGATCCTCGCCCGGGCCCCACCCAAATTCCTTGCAAGCGCGCCCAACGCACAAAATCAAAAGTTATTAAAAAATAATCATTAAAGCCCATCTCATCAATAACCTGTAATTCTTTTTTTAAACGTTCAAAATAAATATCTGGAATGGTTTTGGCCTTGAGTTTTTTAGTGAGGCCAATAATGCATAAATCCCTTAGGTAATCAGCTGGATGGGGTTTATAAACTGGTAAAGAAAGCTGGGGAATGGTTATTTTATATTCATAAAGATTTTTTAAGAAATTATCGTAGCCTTTTTGTAACGACTCCAAATAGGGTTGATAGGTTTCTCTAAATTCCTCTTCTTTTACTAAATGGAGTTTAATTTCGGAAAGATTAGCTACTTGAAGATTATTAATTTTAATATAAGTTTTATAATTACTTTCATCTTTTGGTGCTAAATAACAAGTTTTCAAAGCGGGAAGGATTAAAATATGCAATTCATCGGCTAATTTCGTTATAAATTGTTCAACTAATTGGCTATTTAAATATAATTGGAGACTAAAACCAAAATATAGGCTACTCATTATCGACTTATAATAACTCATTA
>JAITXJ010000029.1 GCA_031284745.1 Acholeplasmatales bacterium
CCATAGATAAAAATATGACCTTGCTCAAATTCATAAAAACGCATTAGTAAATTAATCAGGGTCGTTTTACCGGCACCTGTTGGTCCGATGATTCCCAAAGACTCTCCTTTATTTAAACTAAAAGAAATATTCTTTAAATTATTCGTTACCGCATTATAAGAGAAAGAGACATTTTGAAATTCAATAAATGGTTTTTGGGCATTAACTTGAAAATCTAATTGACCATTTTGTAACTTAGAAGTGGTGGCCATTACTTCATTGATTCGACTAGCTGAGGCTGAAGCTCGGCTGACCATCGAAAATATTCTGGTCACTACCAGCATAGCATTTAAAATAATGGTAAAATTAGTCACATAAGTAAGGATTTGCGAGGATTCCACGCTTAAAAAATTATTGAATATCAGCAGGGCACCCACAAAAATTGTGGCGGTCAATCCAATATTCATGATAATATCCATAATCGGTTTCGTTTTAGCAATCGTTTTGGTAGAATCTAAATTCGCTTGATAAGAACGACTATTGACTTCGTTAAAACGATTGATTTCATATTGGGTGGTCGATAAGGCTTTAATAACCCGTGCACCATTGATATTTTCTCTTAAAACCCGAATTAGTTCATCCTGATTAACTTGGACCTCGTGATACTTAATGATCCCTTTTTTCGAAATGAAATAAGAAATGACCACGATAATCGGCAAAAGGCCAATCATAATTAAAGATAAGATCGGCGAAATAATTAAAGAAATAATGATACCCGTCAATAATAAGATGGGAGCCCGAATCGCCATGCGTTGTAAACCAGCCGCTGATTGGTAAATATTATAAGTATCCGTCGTCATTCGGGAGATGATTGAAGAAGTCGAATACTTATCAATTGCCTGCGAGTCAAGACTTAAAATATGAGAAAATAAATCATACCTTAATTTCGCCGTAGCTTGACTACTAATTAGTTCGCTCTTACGATTAGAAATATAGTTAAACACTAAACCAAGGGTGGCGATAAGAATAATTAATGCCGAATAGATGATGATCATCTTAATACTTTGAGCGGTTAAATCCTTTTTCGCCAATTCAATGATTAAAGCAATTAACCACGGAATAAACAAATCAACACCCGCCCCTAGGCCCTTTAAAACCAGGGAATAGGACAAGATTTTACGAAATGGTTTAAGAATTTTAAATATTAATTTCATACTTAAATTATATTACATTATTAAAAAATAAACTCAATGATGCAAGGGACCAATTATTAAATAAAATCTGATTGATGTGATAAAATATTTATACGAGGTAATTATGATTAGAGTCTATGAATTTTTAAATAATTGTCAAACTTACTATTTAGCTACTATTGGTTTAGATAACAAGCCCAAACTACGACCAATGGGGACGATTCTTTTAAATGATAATAAATTATATTTTCAAACTAGTAAGCTAAAAAATGTTTATGCGGAAATGTCCAAAAATCCCGCCATCGAAATTTGTGCTTATGATGGTAATACTTGGTTGCGATTACAAGCTAGTGCTCTTTTACAAAATCATTTATTTTTGCAAACCTTAATGTTAGATAAATATCCCAACTTAAAGGCCATTTATCAACCAGGCGATGAAGTGACCGCTGTGTTTCAAATTACCAAAGCGCAAGCTACTTTATATACAATGGGGAAGGCCCCCCAAACTATTAATTTTTCATGAAAGTCTTAATTACTTCCGATGCTCACGGCAATGCTAAATTATTTGATGCCATCGTCAAAAAGCATCCTGATGTAGATATGCATATTGATTTAGGAGATTTTTTACTTGACTATCATGATTATCCCCAAACCACTTTTATTCGCGGCAATCGTGATACTTGGAGCGCAAAAGAAGAACAATTAATTACCACCATTGATGGGGTCAAAATTCTTTTTGTCCATGGCCATCTTTTTCATGTGAAAAATAATTTAAGAACTCTTTGGGCTTATGCCAGTAAAAATAAAGTTGATGTTTGCTATTACGGACATACTCATAAAAAAGGTAAAAATGCGATTCATAAAATAATGTTCATTAACCCAGGAGCGGTTAAAGATGGATTTTATTTGATTGCTAATAATGATATTGTCAAATTTTATAATATCCATGACCAAGATGAAACCCCTAATTAATCATCAATATAATTGGCATACCAAGGCCTCAAGCCTGGCTAAAGAAATTAACCTGCAAAATAAGGTAGTTTTAATTACTGGTGCAACTAATGGTATTGGTTTAGCCACTAGTAAGGCCCTTCTCAAAGCCGAAGCGAAAGTAATTGTAGCTGTTCGTAATTTAGAACTAGCCAAAAAGAGATTTCAAAAATTTCCTAATGTCATTTATAAATATCTTGATTTAGCTAATATCGATTCTATTCGCTCCTTAATTAAAGAAATCAAAGATGAAAATTGGAAAATAGATTATTTAATAAATAATGCCGGGGTCATGGGGGGTAAAAAAACTTTAGATGAAAATGGTTTAGAAAAACACTTTAAAGTTAATTACCTCGCAAGTTTTATTTTAACGATGGGATTAATTAACTCTTTAGTTCCTCATAGCCGAATCATCAATCTCAGTAGTGTTGCACATAAATGGAGTCGTATTCATTTTGAAGATATTAATTTTGCTTCCAGAACCTACAATACCAAGTTAGCTTATGGCCAGTCTAAAACCGCGGCTATTTTATTTACTCAAAAACTGGCTAATCTCCTAGCGAATAAACACATTGAAACCTTTAGTGTCCATCCAGGAATTATTCCCTTATCTAATCTGTGGTCCCCAAAAAATAAAATCTTAAAATTTAGCGTGAAAGGTTTAGTAGCAATTTTAAAATTCTTACAGGTTGCAACTTTATTAAACTTATTTTCTTGGTTAATTAGATCCAACATTGTCAAACATTTCAAAACCAATAACCAGGGAGCTTCAACCACTCTTTGGTCCTTAATTAGCCCGGAAATTAGCCCCTTTAATGGTGCTTACTTAGAAGATTGTAATCTTTATCCGCTAGTTGATCCCCAAGCTAAGGTCGCAACTGGTTTAGCTAAATACGCTCACGATCCTAAAAAAGCCCAAGCTCTTTGGGATTACTCGCTGCGTCTTTTAAAAAAGTTAAATATTTATGAAGAAATAATGCCTAATTTAGATATTGTTTAAGGAGTGCAACTAAAATTTCCACCCCTTTATGTAATTGATTGATACTAAGAACCTCAGCCCGCGAATGAAAATTATAACCCCCCGTTCCTAAGTTAGGAGTTAAAATTCCCTCATAAGTTAAACGAGAACCATCGGTGCCACCTCTAATAGCTTCAGCCCAGGCGCCAATATGGGTACTCTCGATGGCTTTTACCGCTTTTCCCACCACTTGAAAATCCTCTTTGATAAGGTCCCACATATTATAATAGGAATCTGTTAACACCAAGTTGACCACTTTATAACCATATTTATCATTCAGATACTTGCTAATCTTCTGAAAACTATCTTTTTGTTTTTGAAAAAGATGACGGTCATGATTACGAATAATGTAAGATAACTTGGCTTTTTCTACCTGACCACTCATGTTAGTGAGATGATTAAATCCCTCATAACCGCTCGTATTTTCGGGCTTTTGAAATTTGTCTAGTAAACTATGAAATTCAAAAGCGACTTCCGAGGCATTGACTAACTTATTTTTGGCACTGCCGGGGTGAATAGATTTTCCAATAAAGGTTACTTTAGCACTGGCAGCATTAAAATTTTCATACTCAATACTTCCCACGGCTCCCCCATCAATGGTATAAGCATACTTCACAGGAAATTTAGCATAATTTAATTTATCCACTCCTCGACCAATTTCTTCATCCGGGGTAAAACAAATATAAACATCTCCGTGCTCAACTTCGGGATGGTCTTTTAAGTAAACCAGTAAACCCATGACTTGAGCAATCCCCGCTTTATCATCAGCTCCTAAAAGGGTTGAACCATCCGTGATTACTAAATCATCACCAATTACTGCTTTTAAAGCTGGGTAATTAGTGGTATTCAAAGTAATAATCGGATTTAATTTTAAATCTCTGCCATCCCACGAGGGAATAATTTGGGGTTTTACGTTCTTACCACTAGCATCAGGTGAAGTGTCCATATGACAACACAAACCAAAGGCTTGAAAATTTTTTGTATTAGCTTTAAGGTGTAAATAGACATAGCCATTTTCATCTAACTCACTTTCGTAGCCTAAGTCCTTCGTATCAGCCACAATTTCAGAAGCCAAGTTTAATTCCTTGACACTAGATGGACAAGTGAGAGAATTTTCATCACTGGTGGTCTCTATTTTCACATATTTTAAAAAGTAATCTAATGCATTCATCCTAAATACCTCTAATAAAATTATATTAAAAAAATGCTCGAAGGCCTAATTAATGAATTAGGGGAAAGCCATTTAAAAGATTTATCATTGCCCAGGAAAAAAGAAATTTGCATGAATTGTGGCGAAAAATGGTAAAATATTAATATGATAGCTTGGTTATTAGAACAAAACCCCATCTTCCTAGCTTTTCTGGGAACTAGTTTCACCTTCTTAATGACACTGGCGGGATCGGCGCTGGTTTTCTTTGTGCGCACCATTAATCAAAAAATATTTTCTTTGTTTTTAGGCCTCGCCAGCGGGGTGATGATTAGTGCTTCTTTCTTTTCTTTAATTTTACCAGCCATTAATCATCTCGAAGGCGAAAATAGTTGGTTGATTGCCTTAAGCGTTGCTGGTGGCTTCGTCCTCGGAGGCGGATTTTTATTTTTAGCTGATAAATTGATTCCCCACATGCATATCAAAGCCACCGCCCAAGAAGGTCCAAAATCCAAACTTAAACGAACAATTCTCTTGGTTTTTAGCGTAACTATTCACAATATCCCCGAAGGCTTAGCAGTGGGAGTAGCTTTTGGGAGTATCGTAACTGGTGATGTATCTGGACTACTAGCGGCCATTGGAGTGGCCATTGGCATCGGTATTCAAAACTTTCCCGAAGGCGCCATCATCTCAATTCCCCTACGAGCCGAAGGGATTAGTAAAAAGAAAGCCTTTTTGAATGGAGCCTTAAGTGGGATTGTTGAACCAATTGCAGGAGTTCTGGGAGCTTTAATGGTTTTTCATATGCAAAAAATCCTCCCTTGGGCTTTAAGTTTTGCGGCAGGAGCGATGATATATGTGGTTTGTGAAGAGCTAATTCCCAGTGCCAAAGAAGTTAAAGAGGGGCAAGAAGACAATGGTCATTTTATGATCTTAGGGGTAATTATTGGCTTTGTTTTAATGATGATTTTGGATGTAGCTTTAGGCTAAGTATATATAGATAGACAACTTAGCAATTAATTTCACAACTTTAAAAAAATTTAGTATAATGATTACAGTAATTTTAAAATAAATTACAAAGGAGAATTCTTTTATGGCAAAAAAGAAAAAAAATATAGTCAGTTTAGTTTGGGTTTTAGCTCTCTTGCTTGGTGTGTTAGCTATCGTATTTTATGAAGTATTGAATGCTACTAGAATAAAGGGCATAATTGGTGATGATCTACTTATTAAAGGTTGGGAATATACTTTCGGTCATAAAGAACCTCTACGCGAAGTTAAGGTTGGATGGTTTGCAATATTGCCTTTCATTTTTCTCGTATTAGGAACCCTAGGCACTTTTGTTGGGGCAACTAAATATAAAAAGTTCTTATTTATCGCTGCTGGTTTATTACTAGTTGGTTCTGTTCTACTTTTCTTTACTAAAACTTTCGTTTTAGCAGAATTTAAAAGTGAAAATGGGGATTTAGCCTATAAACTTGTAAAAGATGGCTATAAATTACGCGGTGGTCCAATTGTTGGTGGTATCTTTGGTATTTTAGCTGCTGGAGCCGCCGGATGTGGCGCTGTAGCTAAATAAGTTATTCTTTCGAAAAATGAAACCCTCAAGTTAACTTGAGGGTTTTTTTCTTGGATTTATTAAAATATTGCCTTTACCAACCTAGTCCAAGCTAGTTTAAGGTATAATATTCTACATGGGTATTATCGAACTAAAGGACATAACCTTTAATTATCAAAATGAATTATTATTAAAAGATGTTAACTTAGAATTATTCTATGGTGATCATGCCTGCTTAATCGGTTCTAATGGCTCCGGAAAAACAACGCTATTCAACTTGATCATTCATAATTTGACTCCCGATAAAGGTCAAGTCAATATCGTAAATAATCTCAAAATTGGTTATCTTGATCAACATACCAATATTGATAAACACTTAACGGGTTATCAATACCTCTACGGAGTTTATCAAGAACTCTTTGAACAAGAAAAAAGAATGAATGATCTTTACGCTTCAATTGAATTTTGTGCAACTGACCAACATGAGCTAATTTTAATTAAAGCCCAAAAAATTATGGATATCCTCAATGATGCCGATTTTTTTGAATTAAAGTCAGCAATTGAACGAACCGCTATTGGTTTGGGTCTATCACAAGATATTTTAGCCATGTCAATAGGTGAATATAGCGGAGGAATGCGTAGTAAACTCATTTTAACAAAGTTGCTTTTAGATAAATCTGATTTACTATTACTAGATGAACCAACGAACTTTCTGGATATTAAACATATCGAATGGCTCGTTACTTTCTTAAACGAATACAAGGGCTCTTTCTTGGTAATTTCTCATGATACCTCTTTTGTCAATGACATTGCTAAAATTATCTTTTCTTTAGAAAATTATAACATTACGAAATACCGCGGAAATTATGATTTTTATCTTACGGAAAGAGAAATCCGCAATACCAGATATCTCAAAGAATTTAAAAACCAACAAATCTTAATTCAAAAAAGCGAAAGGTTTATCCAGCGATTTCATGCAAAAGCATCGCTAGCCTCAAGAGCGCAGTCACGAAAAAAAGCCTTAGAGAAGCTAAATAAATTACCACCTCCCGCTAAGGAACTCGTCGTTCGTTTTGATTTTAAGAATTCACTTCCCAGCGGTCGCGATGTCCTAGTTACTAATAATTTAACCATTGGTTGGGATGAACCCCTTATCGAAGACATTACTATCAACATTATTAAAGAAAGTTTTATCGTCATTATTGGTAAAAACGGCGTTGGTAAATCAACCTTTTTGAAAACTATTTTAAATAAAATACCCGCGTTGAGTGGTAGTTTTAAATGGAATGTTTCCGCTATTATTAATTATTTTGAACAAGATAATAACCTTGATGTCGAAGCAACCCCCTTTTATTTGGCCCAAAATATCTACCCCGATAAGACCATACCCGAAGTTCGTAATATGCTAGCCTCTTTCGGGATTAATTATGATCATCAAAATCGGGCTTTAAAGCTTTTAAGTGGCGGCGAAATAACCAAGCTACGCCTTTGTTTATTATCTAAAAATGAATCCAATGTCTTTATTTTAGACGAACCAACTAATCACCTAGACGTCAATGCTAAAAGAGCTTTGAAGTCAGCCCTACTAAATTATAAGGGGACAGTTATTTTAGTATCTCATGATCAAGATTTTTATAATGATCTAGCTAGTACAGAATTAAAATTTGAATAATTAATTAACTCAAAATAAAAGATAACTTTTTTAAATATTTTGATAGTAAAGGTATTTTTATGGTAATGTTCTTATCTTTTTCTAATACTGATTTAAATATTCCACAAAGGTAGCAATTAATTTATCTTCTGCTACAACCCTGGTTAATTTTCCTTCTAGATAAAAAGAAACGTTATTTACTCCACCCACAATCGCGATATTCGCTCCTCGAGCTTCTCCGGGTCCATTGACAATACAGCCCATAAAAGCAACTACCAAAACTTTCGTGGAATTATAACAAATTGCTTCAATTTGTTTGACATAATTATCCATCTTAAATTGCAGACGACCACAACTTGGACAAATGATTAGTTTGATCCCTTTTTGGTAATCTAAATTAATGAGAATTCGTTTTAAAACAGTCACTTCTGTTTGAATTGGACCGTTAAGGCTAACTCTAACGGTGGAACCAATATTAGATTCCTTCATGGCATGTAAAAAAATTGCCGATTTAATGGTAGCATCGATTAAAGAACCGGCTTCTGTTAAACCTAAATGCAAAGGATAAGGATATTTAGCATCGATTATTTTATTAATCTCGATGGCCTGCGATAAATTATTCAATTTAGCACTAAGAACGATATCATAAAAATCCAGTTTTTCGAGAGCTTTTATTTCTTGATCTAAAAGCGCTAAAATTTTATTATTATCTAGGAGTTCACCGTGATACAGACTACCACCATTAATGCCAATTCTAATCGGAATATGTTTTTCTTTGGCCTTATTAACAACGGCCTTTAATTGCTCTTCTTTAGTTAAATTAGAAGGATTCAAGCGAATTTTATCCGCTCCGTTTTCGATGGCTAGCAGGGCTAATTGATAGTCAAAATGAATATCGGCAATGATGTTAATGACTTGATTGGCATAGTGGTCCTTAATTAATTTAATAGCAAGAGCATCCTCGACATCCAGGACTGCTACTCTAATTAAATTTACTTTATAGGAAATGACTAAGTTAATTTGCTCAATAGCTTCCTCGAGATTACTAGTTTTACATTTTAACATTGTTTGAGCAACGATGGGATGGTTTCCCCCAATTATTAAATTACCAAGATGAATAATTCTTTTTTCCACACAATAATTCTACCTTATTTTTCGTTTTTTGACAATTATTGTACCAATAAAAAATAATAATAAAATAAAAAGTGGTATAATTTAATTGGTTAGAGGGAAGATGGGCACGATATTTGATTCTTTACACATTTCATATTTAGTTATTTCATTAGTTTTAACGGCAGGAATTTTAGTTTTAGCCAAGTTATTTTTAAAATCACAAAAAGCAAAAAATATTTTTTTACTAGTCACTGGCATTTTACCATTTGTTTTACATATTAGTATTATGTGGTATGACTTTTTAGCCACTGGAGAAGCCCCAAGGGTTTCTACTAATATTTTATTTACTGTTTATCCTTGTAATCTTGTGATGTTTCTGGTCATGATTATCGCCTTTTTACCAAAGAAAAATACCAAAATTTTTCAAAGTCTTTGCATCTTTGCTTTTTATGTCGGAATCGTTGGTAATATCGCGGCCTTAATCTATCCAATTTATTATCTGGGACATCCTCTAAATTATGAGGCAATTAAATCGGTGCTCTCCCATTCTATTTTGTTTATTTGTTGCTTATGGTTATATATTGGAGGTTATTTTAAAATTAAATTAACCAATATCATCCCTTATAGCATTTGCCTAGCGGGAGCTATCTTAATTGGAGTGATTAATTTTTTTATTTTTAAAGCCGTTGGTGCCGATTACCAAGGTATTATGTACATTCAAAGGCCAGCCATTCCTAATACACCTTTGACCATTTGGATAATTGCTCCACTGAGTTTAGTCGTCTTTGGTTTAGTTGGTTTCTTCGTGGAATTTAAAGATCCAAAAAAAGAAAGATCCTATCTTCATTTTTATGTTTTCGATCAAAGAAATGTCGATGGTTCGACCATTAAAAACTCAGAAGTTAAGAATATCGAGGTGAATAAACATGATTAAATGTCAAAATTGTGGAAAAGAAAATAGTAATGAAGCTAAGTTTTGTAGTGACTGCGGAAAAACCCTGGAAAGATATTGTAAAAATTGCGGGAATAAGGTAGAAGAAAGCAGCGTTTTTTGTCCAAAATGTGGGACCAAATTGGCCTCTAGCAATGCCGTCGTCGTCCCAATACCAGAGAAGGTAATTGTTAACCCCGAAATAAAGGCTAAAAAAGTTAAAAAAGTTCTTACTATTATTGCCATGGCCAGTGTTTTTACGGCCCTATTTATGATTTTAATGGCTTTCTTTTTAGATTGGATTGCCATTGGGCCACGAATCGATATATTTTCCAATATAGCGACTGTGCCAACCCTTGGTTTAACGAATGGCTATAGTGATTTATATTACCAACTAGGTGCCAATAATGTCGGAACCAACTTTATTTCTATAATTAATGTCATTGTTTCTTATATTAATTGGTTTTCAAGGTCAATGCCGAGCAATTTAAGCGATACCCGCATCATTGTTAGTCAGTACGTGGCTTTTGGAAGTATTTTGGGATCTTTGATTATTACAAGTATTGTCCAAATTGTCGTGGCTATCATTTGGTTAGTGGGGACAATCAAAATTATTATTTTAGTTTGTCATAAAAAAGAATTTATTAAGTTTAGTATCAAAATAGCTATCGGAATTCTCATTCCTACGCTCATTTGTGCCATGGTGGTGGGAAGTGTCGATGATGGTATTGTAATAGTCTTATCATTTAGTTTAATGTTAATCTTCATTCTACAAGTTTTTGATTTAATCATCGATCCAGCAAAACCGAAAATTAAAACAATAATTCCTAATTTCGTTGGTTCAGGAGCTCTTTTAGTTGCCATCATTGTTGCCGTTGGATTATCACAATATACTTTTCATATCGGTAATAATAATGCCACCCTGACAGGTCTAACCAAGTATCTTTATTTTGGTGTTTATTCAAGTCATTTGGATACCACTTATGTATTCAGTCCCCTTGACATTGAAATGTATATCTTATCTGGCATCAATTTATTGTTGTTTTTAATGATTTTAAGTTTGATGGCTACTTATGTGGTCTTAAGATTTAAGAACTTATTCATAAATAATAAAAAGAGTAACAAAATTATTGGATGGATTTTACTTGGTTTGGTTTTTGTTTATAGTATTACTAATTTAATTACTAAGATTTGTTTAAATAATATTTATAGTGGTTACAACATTGCTTTCGGCAATAGTATTCCCTTCATGGTATTTATGCTGATCAATATGGTCCTAGGCCAAATTAATATCAAATCACCTAGCAAAGAAGTCCAAGTTCTTAGGCCAAGTGAATAAATTATTTATTTAATTGATATTTAAAAAAAAAATACTTAGTTAATATTAGCTAAGTATTTTTTATTTGTTAAGCTCTTTTGAAAACTAATTCTGCCCAATATTCATCGCCGCTGACGCCAAGAGAAGCACCGATATTGTATCTAATAACTAATTTGCTCCCACGTACTTCGAATCCAGTAGCCTTCTCATTTTCGCTTAATACTCCATCACCATCATCATCAACATAAATATATTTACCTTCCGAGATAACTTTGAGGGTTATGCTTTCTGCATCAGCTTGATCAGGATCAGCGAGCCATGTAAGTTCTTTACCATCTTTTGAAAACTGAAATCCTCTCTTAAAGACGTTAACAATGTCTTGTGTAAGAGATTCTACAGTAATTTGTTGGCCCAGAAGACCAGCGATTGCATTGATTGAATCGATTTTTGCTTGGACTGCTTCTGAAACGCTAACTTTTTCAAAAACATACTTTTTACCTTTGTAACCACAGGAAGCTAATAGAATAGCACCAACAACAGCTACGGCGACTAACATAAATATTTTGGATAATTTTTTCATAAATGTCCCCTTTGTCCTTAGACATAAAAATTATATCAAATAATTATAAAAAATAAAAATTGACTATAAAAAGATTCACTTGTTACTTATTAGTTTATATTTACAGATAATGAATATATAGTGGTGCGGTCGATGAGATTTGAACTCACATGATTTGCATCATCCGCCCCTGAAACGAACGCGTATACCAATTTCGCCACGACCGCATATTAGAAATTTATTTTGTTCTCTTATTTCTAATATTATTATTCTATCAAATATCTCAAATAACTAACTATTATTGGACAATCGATAATAACGAAAGTTACTTTCGTTTTTAAGAGTGTAAAATATAAAACTAAATCTTAACTTTGGACATTTAATTCGTAACTTTTAGAAGTTACTACTTTTAGAAGTTACTATAGTTTATTTTATCTATTTTCTCTTTTTGTGATAAAATTATTTATGCAAGTTAAGGAGAGTATCATGCCAAGAGATTTAATTAAATTAGTTTGTACTTCTTGTGGAGAAGAAAATTATCATACAACCAAGAACAAAAAAACTCATCCCGACAAAGTTGAGCTAGAGAAGTATTGTTCAAGAGAAAGAAAGTACACCCTTCACAAGGAAAAGAAATAAGCTATTACTAAATAGCTTTTTTTATATGAAGTGTTTATTGTCTCAAAGCGAGGCCTCCAATACCTACCTCATTGAAAGATTCGACCAAGTATATTTAGTTGATCCCAGTCATAATTATGAAGAAATTCACCAACTATTAGAGGGTAAGAAACTAATGGGTATTTTATTAACTCATGGACATATTGATCATACGATCCTCATTAATCGCTTTAATTGTCCAGTTTATCTACATGAAGATGAGTTGGAATTATTATTCGATGATCAAATTAATGGTTCACAAATGTTAGGAATAAAACGCGAATTTAAAAAAAGTACCTTAGATCTACGCTTAATTAAAGATGGCACAATTATTGAATTAGTCGATCGGCAAATTATAGTTTTACATACTCCTGGTCATACAAGGGGAAGTGTTTGTTATAAGATTGGTGATGATTTAATTACTGGTGATACCCTCTTCAAAGGTTCTATTGGACGTACCGATTTTCCTGGAGGATCAATAAGAAGTATGAAAGAATCTCTAAAGAAAATTTTTGCAACCAGCAATTCTTTAGTTAAAATTTACCCAGGCCATGATGAAATTTCCACCATTAAAGAAGAAATGAAACACAATGAGTATTATCTTAAATGGGTCAAGTTAAATTAAAATATCAATTTTAGTCGCTTGCCACTCTATCAATACCTAAATAGTTATTGCAAACCTACTTACATAACCTTTTAAATCAAAAAACATTAGGTGAGCCAATACCTAAGAAAAATCTTGATTGATTATAATTAAATAAGAAGATTGTTTTATCCTGAAGAATTATTTTATTCGATTATTTATTTATGCCTAAACTCCGT
>JAITXJ010000017.1 GCA_031284745.1 Acholeplasmatales bacterium
GATAATGCATTTGCTAATACAGATAGTTTTACTAGTGTAACTTTTCCTAATAGTCTTACCTCAATTGGAAAAAGAGCATTTTCGGGTTCATATAATCTTTCAACAATTAATTTTGGAACTGGGACACTTAGCATTGGAGAAAATGCTTTTGAAAGACTCCGTTATTTGACAAGTGTTACCATTCCTGCTAATGTTGTAAGTATTGGTGATGGAAATTTCTATGATTGTGGAAGTCTTACTTCAATTACTGTATCAGGAGGTACTTCATTTAAAGTAGTCTCTAATGTACTATTTAGTTATGATGGAACAAGGTTGATTGCTTATCCACTGGCTTTAACTTCTACAAGTTATGTAGTTCCAGCTGGAGTTAAATATATCGGGGCTTATGCTTTTGCAGGAAATACTAAATTAACTAGTATATCGTTTACAACCACAGTCTTAGAAAGTATCAGAGATTTTGCTTTTTCAAATTGTTCTAACATTGTAGGTGCCTTAAATCTACCAAGTAGTTTACTTTCTATTGGAACTAGTGCATTTTCTGGATGTTCCAAGTTAACCAGTATCAGCCTAGGAGCAAATGTTTCATCTATTGGTAGCCGTGCCTTTAGTGGATGTAACCTAGTTACTAGTATTAGTGTAAACGCTAGTAATACCCACTATAAAACAGTAGGTGGAGTATTATTTAATTATGATCAAACTACTTTAATTTTATATCCAAGGGGTAATACTGCAACTACTTATACCATACCAGGTAGCGTTACCAGTATTGAAGCCTATGCATTTACTAGTTGTACATATTTAACAAGTATTACCATCAACTCTAATATTCTAACTATCGGTGAATATGCCTTTGCTAACTGCACTAATCTAACTATCACAGTTAATTTAAAACTTAGCAAAAAACCAAGTGGTTGGAGTTCAAGTTGGAATACTAATGTTTTAGCTACCATATGGTTACCAGAGTAAAATAAAAAGTAATTTTTAATAATAAAAAAAGATATGCTTTATTTTAGTAGTTGATTATGGTGCTTGTAGCATTTAATAGGAAACCATATATTAATGTTGCGGATACGTAAAAATGGGTGAATCAAAAACCCGCAAGTTTTAGGTCCTTTTAAGAGAACTAAACAAAAAAGAATTAAAAAAAGCCTAATTTATGACAAGTTAGGCTTTTTTCTTTATAAACTTAAGTTTATTTAGTTTCTTTTTGGATATCGTTGATAATTTTTTGACGATTTTTCTGAGAAAAAAGGTAAGATCCCATCACTACGATATCGGCATTCGCAACTTTTTTGATAGTTTCGTTATTAATTCCCCCATCAACTTCAATAACGAAATTAAGTTTATTAGCCTTCCGATATCTAATTAATTCTTCAATTTTTAACGAAGGATTAAGCAAGAAAGCTTGGCCACTAAAGCCTGGTTCGACGGTCATAACCAAAACTAAATCCGCTAAATTGATTAAATTGAGCATGTCATGCACTTTGGTTTTCGGTTTTAAACAGATACCTGCTTTAATACCTTTTTCTTTAATTAGTTTTAAGGCATTAAGGGCATTTTTGCTTTCACCATGAACCGTAATGTATTTGGTGGTTGGAAAAATAAAACGCTCAATCCAGGGTAGAGGATCAAAAATCATTAAATGAATATCGAGGGGTTGTTTAGTTAAAGATGCTACCTGGGAACTGATGGCAGGACCAAAAGAAATATTGGGAACAAAATTTCCATCCATGATATCCAGATGAATTAATTGCGAGTTTTGGATGCTTTTGAGTTCTTTTTCCAGGTTTTTAAAGTCGGCACTGAGAATACTTGGTGAACAAATCATTTTTTCTCCTTTAAATATTGATAAAGCTTTACATAATTATTATATCTTATTTGTGATATCTTCCCAGAAAGTTGATCTTTAATCACACTACACTCGGGTTCGACCGTATGGGTACAAGAATTTCCATAGCGACAAGTATTATTAATAAAGTCGGGGTAATAATTTTTTAATTGGTCGGCTTCTAAATAATTAATATCTAAATTTAAAAAGCCCGGCGTGTCACAAATATAGGTGTTCGTAGCGGAAATCTTGGATAATTCATAGTGGCTCGTAGTATTCTTACCACGCTGAAGTGCACTCGAGACTTCCTGAGTTTTACGTATTTGTTCGGGAGCCAACTTATTTAATAAGGTGGTTTTTCCCACCCCACTTTGACCACTTAAGGCATTGATTGGAAAACTAAAACATTTTATGATATTCTTCGAATTTAAAAAATCTTCATCGGCTAAGTAATCTTGCGGCTTTTTAGAACTTTCATAATAAATATGTAGATGAAGTTGATCGCGGTAGTAGGTTAAAGATTCTTTTAATTGTTCTAATTCCTTGGGGGTTAATAAATCAATTTTTGTAATAATTAAAGATTTTTCTAAATCATAGAAGCTGCTATTGATTAAAAATCGATCAAGCAAATCAAAACTAAAAGGCGGATTAATGGCACTAGCCACAATGATTAAATGATCGATATTAGCGATATTAGGACGATTAAGTTTATTTTTTCGGGGGAGGATACTATTAATTTGTACTTGTTGATTAAGTAAGGAGAAATTTACGAGATCCCCAACATAAAGATTTTGTTGAAGGTAGCGTGCCTTGCCGGAGAGTTCGACTGGATAGATCTGGCCGGTTTCTTGATCAAGTAAATAATGTAACGATCCTTTAAAGGAAATGATTAAACCTGGTTTCATAAATTTTTAATCCGTAATTGACCGCAGGCGGCTTCAATATTTTCCCCTTGGGGATTACGAATGGTTACATCAATTCCGGCTTTTTTTAAGATATTAAAAAAGTTTTGGCGGGTTTCGCGGGTTGAGGGATGTAAATTGACTCCTGTAACTGGGTTATAAGGAATTAAGTTAAAGTAGACATTGAGATTTTTAAAGAGATTAATTAATCGATGAGCGTCTTCTTCTTGGTCATTGACATGGTCAATTAAAATATATTCAATTGTTACTCTTCTTTTGGTGAAATCTAGATATTCTTTAATTGACGCAATCAAATCCAAAAAAGGATAGGCCTGATTAATTTTCATTAAATAAGTACGTGTTTTATCATCACTCGCATGCAAACTAATAGCTAAATTTACTTGAAGGTTTTCCTGCATAAATTGTTTTATTTTGGGAATGATCCCACAGGTGGAGATGGTGATATGACGAATGCCAATTTCTAAGCCCTTCGGTTGGTTGATGATTTTGATAAAATTTAAGACGTTTTGATAATTATCGAAGGGTTCGCCGATCCCCATAATAACGACACTGCGAATATCGATATTTAAATGTTTTTGACTACTTAAGATTTGAGAAACCATTTCCCCGCTTTGGAGATCACGAATCTTTTTATGCTGTCCGGAGGCACAAAAAATACAGCCCATATTACATCCAACTTGCGTTGAGACGCATAAACTATAACCATAGGCGTTATTTAAGACCACACATTCAATCTTTTGTTGATCATTTAATTGATAAAGGATTTTGATGGTTCCATCACTATCGGTCAGCGTTTTTAGTGGTTGTAAATAATCGATGGTGAAATTTGCTTCTAAGGTTGCAATCAAAGGTGCTCCTAAGGTGTACATTTCAGAAAAAGATTGCACCCGGTGGCGATATAAAAATTCCCATATTTGGGTACTTCGGTATTTTTTTTGCTGAATACTAAGAAGATAATCGGTTAGTTGTTCGAAGGTGAGATCGAAAATATTC
Source organism: Acholeplasmatales bacterium (assembly GCA_031284745.1). Taxonomy (GTDB): domain Bacteria; phylum Bacillota_I; class Bacilli_A; order Acholeplasmatales; family Acholeplasmataceae; genus JAITXV01. The sequence goes on from JAITXJ010000017.1 coordinate 3,745, forward strand.
ATTAGCCTTTACGGATTGAAGCTTTAAAAGTCCATTCTAAACGGTTGACTAAACTTTGCATTAACTTATCGACTTCCAGGGATTCTAAAGTCTTAGTTGGATCATTAAAAGTTAAATGATAGGCTATGGACTTACGATTTGAGTCATCCTTAGCCGCATAGATATCAAAGATTTTTAAGTCAATTAAATACTTTTTGGTCGTTTGCGTAATGAGTTCTTCTAATTCTCGATTGGTGATTTTTTGATCAACATAGAAAGCGATATCACGAGTGATGGAAGGATACTTCGAAAGAGAAACTAATTCGATAGCTTTAACTTTGTCATCGTTGATGAAATCCAAATCTAATTCGACGACCCAAACTTTTTCATTTTTATTCAAAATAATTTCCCCGATGAGACCAACTTCCTCTTCATTAATAATAATATTAGCACTTCGATAAGGGTTAAGCCCTCGATGTTTTTGATTGGCTTCGAGATGATAATCTAAATAAAATTCCCATAAAACTCGTTTTAAGGCGGCGTTGATGGTTTGAAAATCGGCTAGTAAAAGATCTTGATCCAGATTATT
>JAITXJ010000026.1 GCA_031284745.1 Acholeplasmatales bacterium
GCACTACCAGCTTGGCTACGTAGGGCGACTTTGGGTACTGGACAGCCCATATTCAGATCAATGATATCACAATTAGTCTGGGTATCAACATATTGGGCCGCTAAGACTAAGCTTTCTAAATTAGATCCAAAAATTTGGATACTTAGGGGATGTTCTTCTAAGGTCGAATAAAGCAAATCTGTTGTGTTTTTATTATGATAATAAAGACCCTTGTCACTAATCATTTCGCTACACACGAGACCAGCCCCCATCTTTAAACAGATACACCGAAAACTAGAACTACTTACCCCAGCCAGTGGCGCTAAGATTACTTTATTAGGTATTTGAACATTTCCAATAAAAAAACTATTATTCAAGGATTATTTAAGACAATAAATAATTCCCAAAGTACCTGGTCCGCAATGGGTGGAAATCACACTGCCGGCCCAAGTTTCATAAATATGATTAATTTTGATCTCATGTTTTTTAAATAGTTCTTCGACATATTTAAAAAGATCAGGGGCGAGGCAATGGGTAAAAAAGACATATTCTGGATCAACCAAACCATTTTGATAATCTTTGAGGAAATATTCAAACTGTCTTAAAATAGTTTTTTCCGTTTTACCAATGATTTTATCCCCAGCAATAATATGACCGCTTTTTACTAAAAGAATGGGTTTGATTCGTAAGAATTTGGAAACAAAAAAAGTTAGGCCACTGGCTCGACCACCACGGTAAAGATATTCTAAAGTACTAATCCCAAATTGACAACGCACATTATTTTTTATTTGATCAATTTGTTCTTTAATCGCCTGGGCACTATAACCTAAATCTCGTAAATCACAAGCTTTTAAAACTAATAACCCAGTACCAGTGGATAAATTTCGACCATCAACAATGTGGACCATACTTTTTAGATCATCTAATGCTTCGCGTGCTAGCAGGGAAGAATTATAAGTACCAGAGATTTCACTACTGATGGAGATATATAAAACTTCGTAACCCTCTTGAAGATATTTGTTAAAGATTTCTAAAAACATGCCGGGGGACACGGCGGTAGTTGAGGGTTTTCCCTTGGTTTCCTTGATCGTTTGAAATAAGCCTTCAACGGTAATATCTTTGGCATCTTGGTAGGGAATACCGTTGATCACCACGCTGAGCGCCACAAAATCAACATCTCTTTTAACCAATAGGTCAAGAAAATTTTTTTCATTTATATTTCTAACGTTTAATAAATCGCAAGTAGAATCACATATTATTTTAGTCTTCTTCATAAACTAACCTCTAAAATAATTATACCATTTTTCTTAATATTAGGGGTTTAACTGCTTATTTTGGTCAGTTTTTGAACGAAGAAGATTTTATTATGGTAATTAACTAAGCCATTTTTTGGTCCTTGGAAGGATTGCATGTTTTAAAAAGGTAATATCTTTAATATTATCTTAAGTATTTAAGTTATTTGAATATAAGTACCATCGACAATGGACAGCAGATATTTTTTAATAGGCAAAGGGGTTAAAGTTTTTAAATAATCTTCATAGACCTTTAATTGCCGGGCATATTCTTCATCATCAATATTTTTGGTTTTATAGTCAATAATTTCCCAATGATCCTCATATACTAATAATAAATCGATGATCCCATGAAGGTTAGTTGAAGTTTGATAGAACTCATATTCCGGAAAAACTTGAGCTTTTTTAATGGGTTTAAATAAGTCAAGTTGTAGTACCCGAGCCAGATATTTTTTAATATTGGGCTCAATAATATGATTTAAAGAAGGATTGTGAAAGTCTAAGCTTTCCAAATAGGCATGGAGTTTAATCCCAAATTCGATTTGCTGGGTTGTTGCATGAGTTAATTTATTGGAAGCACTTTTGACTTCTTGTTGGATAATGGGCTGGGGATCGATAATATCTTCGGCTTTAAAAGGTTCTAACAAATCTTCAACCGCGTTTTTAACTACTAGTTGAGGATTTTTACCTTCATAGATATTCATCTTACTCCAAAGATCGGCTTTTTGTAAAAATTCTAAAAAGTTATCTGGGTACATCGTATAGGAATATGGTTTAATTTCTTGGGAATTAAGGAAAATAATTTGTGATTTAGCCCGGGTTAAGGCCACATAGAATAAGCGTATTTTTTCACTAGTAATATTTAATTTGGCGGCGTCTTTAATTAAAACTTGGGTAATTGCTCCCTGATAATTATGAAAATCCATGGTGCTTGGTAAACTAAGACCAAATTGGGGATGATAGAGAAAATTTCCTTTAAAATCATTGATGCTAGGTTTTTCTAAAAAGGGATAATAACAAATATGATATTCGAGGCCTTTAGCCTTATGAATATTAATTAAGTGGACGGCTTGAGCGTTTTCTTTAAAACCAGGATTTTCTAAATTAAGATCATGAAATTCAATATCATCTAAAAATTGACTAAATTGTTCGAGGGTAAAATAGTACTGATCAAAACTGCTTGCTAGTTGATAAAAAGCACTTAGCTTGCTTTGATTTTTTTGATAGTCAGCCAGAGATAAAAGGGCTTCATCAAAATTAAAGATGCTTAATATTTCATTAATGGATTCCTTGACGCTGTGCGTCTTACTATAAAGCTGCAGTTTTAGAATATTTTGATGAATGATGGTCTTTTGGTAATCACCATGATGGAGGATATCATAGATTTGTTCATCGGTGGATTTCGTATTAGGATATAAAAATGAACGAGCTATACTAACAAAAAGATGAGTCAGATCATATTGAGGACAACTATCACGATCGAGAAGGACGATATATTTAATGATGCTTCGCATCAGCAGGTAGACTTCTGATTCTCTAGTATCTTTATCAACTCCCTCAACATTCAGCGGAATCTGATATTTATGAAATAATTTTATGATAGTTTTAAAGAAAATAGTATCGGCGGGAATTAGACAAAAATCGCTGTAATTGAGACTTTCATAGCGGCCATCTTTAACAATTAAATAATTGCTGTTCATTTTCGTTTGAATATCGTGGATAATGGCGAGGATTTCGCCGATTCGTCGATTGGTCACCCCGTCAGCTAAAAAAGAGTTTTCGGGGAAATCTTTTTCTTCTTCCACCATTTGATTAGCCTCATCACTGGGGGCTAAGACATTGATTAAAGAGATACAAGGATTTTTTTCTTCCAATAAATTTGGTTTAGGATATAGGAGTTGTTCTTTGGCTAAAAAGTCAATTCCCCCGAGGTGATCAAACATAATTTTGGAAAATAATTGGTTGATAAAATCGATGATTTGGCTATTTGAGCGCTGGCTAATATTGAGACTAAAGGTTTGGACCTCCTTTTGGGCAGCCATAGCTTTCATATTTTGAGGATTAGCATTGCGGAAGGAGTAAATACTTTGTTTGAGATCGCCAACCATAAAAAGATTATTATTAGCGATTAATTCGATGAATTCATTTTGAATGTCGGAAGTGTCTTGATATTCATCGATGAGAATATATTTAAACTGGTGTTGAATTTCTTGGCGAATATCCTCATGATCCTTAATTAATCTTAAAACTTTTTTGGCAATTTCATTGAAGGTATAAAAATTGTGGTTATGGTTATAGATGGCCACATTATGAAAAACCTCACTGACGATGTCATATATTAAGCGATGCCAAGTGATGATGTTATTATTAATCTGCACCTGATCCACCCGACAACCAAGTGGTAATAAAGTGGACTTAAATTTTTTAAATTGTTCCCAAAGATTTTTATATTCTTCGTTAGCATAACCCTTTTTTTGACGCACATTGAGGCCTTCTAATTGAGCGAGGATATCGCCATTGAGATCAAGATGATTTAAAATAAATACTAATTCTTCCAAATTTGAAACATTATCTAGATGCTGGGTAAAAGACTGGGAAAATTCTTTAGCATAGGATTGGAGATAATCTTGATATTTTCGAAGAATTTCTGATGAGCAGATAGAATCTCTTAAGGCTTGGATTTTTAAATTTGCATCATCATAGCGATCTAAGTCTTCAAAGATTTTAATGAGAAAATCGACTAGAAAATCATCATTTTTTAAAGTATAGTGAAAGATGAATTGACAAAAAGGAGACTGGGGATCCTGGTTTTGGTAATATTTGTTGAGAGTGTCGATAATGATTTTATTCCTTTGGACTTTAAATAAAGTGGTCTCTAACGGCGTGATTTGATTACTGATACCGACGCTAGAAGCATATTTTTTTAGCAACTCGAGGTAAAAACTATCAAAGGTCATAATATGAGCATTTAAGATTTTGGATAGTTGTTGCTTCATAAAGGGCTCGGTACTGCTAGCAAATTCCATCATTGTTCGTTGCTTCATTTCGGAGGCAGCTTTGTCGGTAAAGGTTAAAACCAATAGTTCATCAATATCCAACTGATGCTTCCAAACTAATTGGTAAATTCTTTTTGTCAAAACGAAGGTCTTACCGGTCCCGGCTCCCGCTTCAATCAGAAATTTACCCTTATCTAAATTAATGATGGCCAATTGTTGGGCCGAAGGTTCAATTTTCTTCATGAGATATTCCGATAGTTTTCGAATTTTCGATAACAAATATTTTTATGTTCACAGTAACTGCAAGCCTGATGAAAAGAGCTTTTAAAATAAGGAGCAATTCGAAAATCTCCGATCGCTATTTTTTTCATCGTCTCTTCAACCATGGTTAAAACTTGGCCACAGACTTCTTCTATATTTAAGGGGCCCTCATTGGCAGAATCGCTCGTAAAAGTAAATGAAGTAGTTTTTCTCGTTCGCAGTACCTCATTTAAATCCACTAAAGAAGCTAAATTATCCACCGCTATTCCATCGAGGCGCCAATCATTTTGTACTTGTTGGTAATAGTTAGTATTTAAATCTATTGGATAAGCTTTGGCGGGGAAAATTCGACTAAAGAAGGTTCCTAAAGGTTTAGTGGAATCATCGGTTGATGTCTTTAAATATCTGGCGGTCAAATAGATGAGCAGCTGTTGATTGATACCGGTTTTAATTTTTAAAAGATTTTCCACCTCGTCGTTGTTACCTGACTTAAAATCAATGATTAATTCGTAATGTTGATTTTGTTTCTGGGTATCCTGAAATTTTAATAACCAATCAATAGAGCCACTTAAAGACCAATTATCCCGCAATTTTTCCAAGAAAGCCACCTCAAAGTGGGAGTCTTGGTATCCGGGGGTATGAAGAATATTGGTTAAATTTTGCAGGTAGGCTTGAAATTGAAATTTAATTCTGGGAAGAAAACTTCTTTCTCGCGGGCTGAGATAAGTTGTGTTTTGGCCAAAATCATCGATGAGATGTGCTACCTCAGTTAAAGAAATATGTTGGTTGACATATAATTGAATTATTTGGTGTAAGGTGGTTCCTAGCGCTAAATCAAAACTTTCTTGGTATTTTTTGGGAAGTAATAAATAGTTGAGATAATAGCTAAAAGGACATTTATTATAAGTATTAAGCGAAGAGAAAGATAGCTTTTGATTTTGACGGCCGATTTGGCCAATGTTTTTCCATGGTTGAAAGCTATTTTGGTAGCTTGCTAGATCACCAAGTAACGGGCTGGCTTTTTTAGCCAAGATCTGATCTTTTAAAAGTCCATATAAAAGATATCGTTGATTGGCTAATAAGGCAAAATATTTCAGCCATGAACGACTATAAAAGGGTTCTTTAATTTCGACGGAAACTTTTTGAATAGCTAGTAAATCGACCAGCAAGGAAGCAAAATATTCCCTTCCGGCGAGATATTTAGTCAGCGTGAGAGTTTGAATATTTTTGAGTCGAAGAAATATTTCATAGTTTTTAATTGTTCGTAAATTCTCAAGATGATAGTTATCTAAACCATAAAAACTTAATAAATCACTATTTATAAATTCGAGTGGTGAAGTGGTGGTGGGGATGAGGTGATTAAATGACAGAAAAAAGATTTGTAATTCACCGTCAACAATTATCTCATCAATAACTTCTAGACAATTATAATAATTAATTGGGTTAAAGGAAGTTTTTTCCGCCAAATATTTAATAATATTAATTAATTCATCTTTGGGGAAATTACGATATTGGGGAATAATTATTTTATCTAAAAGATTTAAAGCAATTTGTTCACTTTTGAGGGGGAAACGCTGCTTATAGTCATTGAGCAACTGGTCAAAATCCTTTTCCTCGAGTTCATGAAGAAAATTAGTAATCAAATAATAATTACCTAACTTTTGATTGGGAAAAAGAAGGGGGATTTTAAATAAGCGTTCATACCTTTTTAAGTAATAAAAATAATTGGTGTTATTACAAAAGATTTTTAGGTGATTAATATCGGTTCCGCCCTTAATTTTTTTAGCAATTTCATTAAAGACATAACCTAATTCAAAATCAATGTTGTCAAATTCACTATAGGTTACTTGGGGATGAAAGTCAAATTCAATTTTTAAGTAATGAGGGGTAATTTGATAGTGGTTAAGGACGAGATTCAACACGGAATAATCATTGAAAACCCAAACTTTTTTATTTTTTAAACTTTCGTAATAGATATTGTGGGGGATTTGGAAAAAATTTAATTTAATTAATTCATCTCGCAAATCTTCTAAGGGGTTATGAGTGCTGCGATCGGTGATAAAATACTTACTCATCGCCTTTAAGATGGCCTGCGCCTTCCAAAAACTATAATGATAGTTTTGCATTAGGTATAAAACAGCATCTTCCTGATACTTCAGTTCTAAAGATGTACAAAAATCTTCTTCCACGATGATTTTACAATTGATTAAGCCAAATTGGTTTTTTTGTCTAACGATTTCTTTTTGTAGATAACGGGGAACAATCAGGGCACTATTATGAAGACTGATGAAGGAGGGGGTGATTTTGATCACAGGTTTTTTACCATAATTTTTAAAATCTTGATTTGGTTAAGAAAGAGATCATCGAAAGCATAATCTTGATTATTTAAATCTAGTTTATCTTGCAGGGAAGAACGCAAACGAACTCTTTTAGGATGGAAAAAAGCCATAAATTTATTAGTTTTGCGGGAATTTTTATATAAGTCGTAAATATTGCAGGTATATAAGATATCGCCTTCATATTTATCGCGGTTTAATTTCTTGAAAAATTCAATAATTTCTAAAGCACCATAACCCAGGAGTTCCGGAGTATTTTTTTCGTTAAGATCATTAATTTCGATGATTGCTAAGTAGTTTTTAAGGAGGCGATAATTAGTAACAATGGATTGGTTATGTAAGTACATTTCTTCTAAAGAATAAAACAATTTTAGCGTTTTAACGCTGTTGGTTAGGGTGTGAAAAATATTAAGATCATTTTGAAAATTTGGTTTAATGATCAGATTAATTTTTGTTTTCTTTTCTAACAAGTAAAGATTATTTAAAAGTTGAGTGATTTGGGGGAGGTCTTGTAAAAAATCTGCGTAATCGAACATCGGAATTATCAAATTGGCGATATTATTTTTTTGACAAAAGTTCAAATAATTTTTAATCAGAATTTCATAGTCTGGGGCATTTGTGGAAAGCTGGTAAGTATCTTTAATGGCGAGGTATTTAATTTTAAATTTATTATCCTTAAAAAGGGCTAATTGCTCATCATTGGGCAAGCTTTCGAAATATAGATCTTTAAGATCAGTACCTTGAAAAAAAGATAAACTCTTCGTAAAGGCAAAATAGTGACCTAATTTTTCTTTAATTTTGGTATTTAATATAATTGCCATCTTGAATCTATTTAAGTAAATCCCACATTAAAATACTGCCCGCCACCGCGACGTTTAGACTATCAAAGTCCTGGGTTTGTAAATGTATTTTTAGATAATGAGCTTTCTTTAATGGTGGTTGAATACCCCTTCCCTCGTTACCTAAAACCAAAGCTATTTTTTTTAATTTTGGTAAGGGGCTATTATGGGGGCTAACTTCACTGATGAGGATGCTATATTGTTGTAAAAATAATTCTTCGAGATAGATTTCTAAATCCTTTTGGAGAAGATTAAGATGAAAAAGGGCTCCTTTGGAGGCTTTAATGGTTTTTTCGTTATAAAAATCACTACAGCCTTTACTGCGAACGACGGTTGTGAAGCCAAAAGAAAGAGCGCTCCTTAAGAGCATACCAACATTGGAAGGATCTTGAACTTCATCTAAAATGAGGATTTTATCGTTTTGGGGTTTTGCGGGATTTTTGGTAACCAAGGCGCCTAGAAAGTGATCTTGCGTCCCTTGAAGGTTAAAAAATAAGCTTTTAGCCAATACTAATTCTACTTCCGGATATTTTTCTTCATAACCTTCGAGACAAAAACAATATTTTAAATTAGCACTTCGACGAGCTTCATTAATGATATCTTCACCGAAGACGAGAAATTCGTTGCTTTCATCGCGATATTTTTTTAATTTCAAATGTTCTAAATATTTGTAGGTAGGATTATCACTGCTTAGTATTTTTTTCATAATTCAAAAAGGCCTCCTTAAAATCAATTCCATATTGACAGATATTGATAGGTTGATTTTCGTGAATAACGATGGTCACAATATCTTGGTATACTTTATTCAGAAGTTCCTCAAAATTAAATCTTTTTTCTTCTAATAAAGCCCATTGCTGGCTGGGTTTAATGACCGGATTAGCCGGAAGGTAGGCACTGCAACAATCATTAAAACTTCGAATTGAGATCTCGAAAGTCTTGATTGCGCGGGCAATTTTAATAATATCATTTTTATCGTAAGTGATTAATGGTCGTAAGATGACATCATGGCAGACAGCGCTGATGGTTTTGAGAGAATTAATCGTCTGAGAGGCCACTTGACCTAAAGACTCTCCGTTAACTAAGCAATCAAAGCCTCTTTCTTCCGCAAACCTCGAAGCTAAACGATACATCATCCGTCGCAAAATAGTGATGATGTAAGAATCTTTGACATTAGTTAAAATAGCTTGATGAAGCACATTAATGGGAACGATATGGAGTTTTATTTGCCCATTATTGGTATAATTAGCCAACACGGCCGCTAGATCGATAACTTTTTGAATGGATTCTAAAGGAGTTAGGGGGGTTGATTCGAAATGAAATAATTCAATTTCTAATCCTTGTTTCATTGCTAGAAAGGCGCTGACTGGTGAATCAATTCCTCCACTTAACATCACTAAGCCTTTTCCCGAGACGCTATAAGGAAAGCCACCCAGACCACTAAGGCGATTGGTGGATAAGTAAAAATAAATATTATCATGATTAATTTGAAAATTAGCAATAAAATCGGGTTGATGAACATCAACTATTAATTTATTAGTGAGTTTTTTCAAAACGAGATTAGCCATTTTGATGGAATAATTAAGGGAATTTAAAGGGTAACTTTTATTAATTCTTTTGCTTTCAAATTTAATAGTTAATTTTTGTTCACCAGTATATTGATCGATAATTTGAGCACTGGCACTGGCACATAACTCATCATCAAGCGGCAGGGTGTATACCTGGTAAAATGAGCTAATTCCCGGAATCAAAGCTAATCGTTGCAGACAAGCATTTTGGTCTTGAGGATTAACTTCAATAGTAAACCAGCTATGAGTTTTAATGATTTTTAAATCTAAGTCTTTTAACTTATTGCTTAAATGCTTATAAAGAAGGCCAAGAAATACTTTAATATTCTTGCCCTTTAAACTTAGATCACCAAACTTAACAATGATTGTGTTCATTTTATTTTTTTAATATAACTAGCAGTTCCTTCTTTTTCAATTAAATAATAATCTTTTAAATAATTTTCAAAAAATGGCAGAGGTTGAATATTGCTAGCTCCATAATTTTTGGGATTAAAATCTTTCATTTTATTTTTTAAAGTAAGAATTACCCAACTAAAATCAGAAAAACCATCAGTATCATGATTGGAATCGATGATATCATCGATTGATTTAACTAAGGCTAGTAAGGAAGCTCCACTGGCACTAATGATTCCACTAGTTTTTTTAGCTTTGGGTGCGGCGGCGGCGGGTTCTAAAATAACCGCAATTGGTTTATTAGCATTGAGAATTCTTTCAACACTAACGAATTGATCACAGGCATTCTTAAAGGCATCGGAAGCTTTTTCATCTCCAGCCCCAATGACAAATTTATTGTATTTTTTTAATTTTTTCACCAATGGGGTAAAATCACTATCATTGGTTGCCAAACAAAAGCAATCAATATAGTCGCTTCTAAGCAATTCCATCGCTTCTAATGCAATAGAAATATCGACCGCATTTTTACCGTTGGAATAGGATAACTGGCTTTTAGGTTCAATTCCATATTCAATAAATTTCTTTTTAATTGTTGAATCAGATAAGTTTGAGTAGAAGGCATATTTAATTAATATATCTCCAATATTATTTAATTCATCGAAAAGAACGTTGAAATATTTTTCATGATTAAAGTTATCATAATCTATCAGTAAGGCAATCTTTTTTTTATTTTCCATCTATATACTCCATAATTACGCAATTATTATATCATAAAAACCAAATAGCAACCACCCATTGTTAAAAACCCCATCAGCTTTCAAACCTTAGCAATAATTTAATTCCTTTTGTCTTTTTGTATAAATATTATGGTTGGTTCATGATCAGATATCAAGGATAAGGAATAGTTTCAAACTTAGGTAATAAAAAAGCAACTTTTTAGTTGTAAGCCGAAGTGGTGCTCATAATTTAGTTAATAAATTAGATTATATGGAGGAAGCTATGACTTTTAGTGAATAAAAAAGATCCTCAAGCTAAAATATGTTATAATTTTAATGCGAAAGCAGGTGAAGCCTTTTATTAAAGAATAAATAGGGTATAAATCCAAGTAACTTATTATTCTGCTTTTAAGGGAAAAGAATTGTTTATTCTTAATATCGTGGACCTCACATTTTACAAAGGAGTAAAATTATATGTCAAGATTTACAGGACCAAAAAACAAATTAAGTCGTCGACTTAGCCACTCAGTTTCCGAAACTGGGAAAGAATTTAAAAAAGGGAAGCAAGAGAAAAAATTACAAGCTTCTACTCAAAGAAAAATATCGGATTATGGTGTTCATTTAAAAGAAAAGCAAAAAGCCAGATTTATTTATGGCGTTAGTGAAAAGCAATTCTTTAAAACTTATCTGGAAGCTGGTAAAATTGCCGGTATTCATGGTGAAAACTTTATTAAATTACTGGAGTCAAGATTAGATAATATAGTTTATCGAATTGGCTTTGCTAGCACCAGGCCAGCTGCTCGACAATTAGTTAATCATGGCCATATTTTAGTTGATGGTAAAAAAGTAGATATTGCTTCTTATCGTCTTCAACCAGGTCAAAAGGTTTCTTTAAAAGAAGCTTCAAAAAGTTTGACAGTGGTCAAAGCCTCATTGGAAGCTAAAGTCTTAAGAAAAGAATTTATTTATTTTGATGCGGAAAAACTAGAAGGAACTTTTAGTAGATATCCCGAAAGAAATGAAGTATTAGAAAACATTAAAGAACAATTAATTATTGAGTATTACTCGAAGTAAAAATAAAAAACCATGGTATATGCCCTTACCATGGTTTTTTATTGAGGAAGAAAACTGATTTCAATGCTGCTAACATTTATTAGAAAGTCAGCTATTTTACAGCGATGGGTGAGGTAAATCTTGTTGGGTAGTTTTAAAAAAAATATAACTTCCTAGGAAGTTATATTTAGTGGTCACCCGTAGGGGGCTCGGACCCCTATTCTTCGCCTTGAGAGGGCGACGTGATAACCAGTTCCACTAACGGGCGAGGTTGGGTTTTACCCAACTAATTCCTTTGTTACCTTAAGCAGGTAATTAAAACTTTCACTTTTTAAAGAGGCCCCACCAACTAAAGCCCCATCAATATCACTCATTGTGAGTAATTCTTTAATGTTGGCACTATTGACGCTTCCACCATAGAGAATCCGGATTGATTCGGAAACCTTTACGTTATAGAGTTTTTTAATCATGTTGCGCAGATCTTTAATTGTCTCATTAGCTTGTTCTTTGGTGGCGGTTACGCCCGTTCCAATGGCCCAAATAGGTTCATAGGCGATAATAACTTTAGGAACATCTTCTGGACTTATATTTTGGAAGGCTTGTTTAATTTGGTGAGCCAGAACAATATTAGTGGAATTATTCGTGCGAGCACTTAATTTTTCTCCCACACAAAGAATTGGCACTAAATCATGTTTGATCGCGGAAATAACTTTTAAATTAACGGTTTGATTACTTTCATTATAGTATTGTCTTCTTTCGCTGTGACCTATTAAAACATGAGTAATTCCGAGATTTTTTAGCATTAGCGGACTAACTTCCCCCGTATAAGCTCCATTATCTAAATAATGCATGTTTTGGGCTCCGACGAAAAGGGCAGAATCTTTGCTCTTTAAAAGATAATTGAGTGCTGGAAATTGAGGAAAGATAATGGCTTGTACATCTTGGGGAGCGGGTAAATTTTCATTAATACAATATAAAAAGTCAATGGCTTCATCGACGGTAAGATTCATTTTCCAATTGCCAGCAATTACTGGCTTGCGGTTTTTATTCATTTAAGGTCCTCAATCGCATCAACCCCCGGTAAATTTTTACCTTCAAGATATTCTAGTGATGCTCCCCCTCCGGTGGAGATATGGGAAAATTGGGCTTCCAAATGAAATTTAGCGACCGCGGAGGCGGAATCTCCGCCGCCAATAATAGATATACAGGATTGGTTTTGGCCAATGGCTAAAGCAATCTCTTTGGTGCCTTTCTCATAGTTAGCAAATTCAAAAACTCCGAGAGGACCATTCCAAACGATGGTTTTAGCGTCTTTGATAATTGATTTAAATAAACTGATGGTTTTTGGTCCAATATCCAACCCTTGATCTTCGGGTTTAATATTATTAACATCTCTGATGACGCCTGGAGTGTCTTCAAAGTTGATATTGGTCACACAATCTAAACCAACGACTAGTTTGGGATTTTTTAGTAATTCCTTGGCTAATTCTACTTTATCAATTTCTAGTAGTGATTTTCCGACTTCATAACCTTGGGCTTTATAGAAAGTATAAGCCATTCCACCCCCAATGAGAACCTTATCGGCAACTTTTAAAAGATTTTTAATCACTTCAATTTTATCAGAAACCTTCGCTCCACCTAAAATGGCAATCATTGGTCTTTGAGGGTTAGCCACGGCATCATGTAAAAAACGAACTTCTTTTTCCATTAAAAATCCCGCGACGGAAGTTTTAATGTATTTAGCGATCCCACTCACCGAGGCAGCTGCCCGATGGGCGGAACCAAAAGCATCCATGACGAATATATCTGCCAAGTGGGCCCAATATTTGGCCAATTCAGGATCATTTTTAGATTCTTTTTTACCATCCAAATCTTCATATCTGGTATTTTGCATAAGGATAATTTCACCATCTTTTAAATTGTTAATGGCTGCTTCTAAAAGTGGACCACGAGTGGCATTGACAAAAATAACCTTTTGTTGTAGAAGTTCTTGCAACTTGATGGCCACCACTTCTAAGGAGTTTTTTTGGACATCTTCGAGAGTTTCGACTCTTCCTAGATGAGATAATAAAACAACCTTTGCATGATGATTAAGTAAATACTTAATCGTCGGAAGGGCCGCTTCAATTCTTGTTGCATCAGTTATTTGGAGAGTCTTTTTATCAAGAGGGACATTAAAGTCCACCCGAACAAGAACCTTTTTGGAACCAACTCGTACATTTTTAATAGTTTTTTTCGCCATAGCTTTTACCTTCCTTGATGTTGATGATGCTCTGTGATAGTTCAATCAGTCGCATAAAACTGGTTATATGATGGTGATAATCGAAAGTTGTCCCATCATCCATAAATATTCTAACACTTTTAAGAAATATTTGATACCTTTTAATCTTAAAATAATTTAGATAAATGACATCGTAGTTATTAATATTTATTAAGGGAATTAGAAGAAGTTCTTTATTGAAATAGAGAGGTATTTTTTTTGATACCTGAAATAATTTGAAAATTTGGCGTTTATACCCCGGTAAATCGAATAAATTTTTCAAACTTAATTGATTGAGGAAGTTTTTTAATGATCCTTCATGAACTTTAATGATTTGGCTATCCATCAAGGCATAGGTTTTCATTTGTTTTTGAAAGATGTAGGTATACATTTACCCGATGGAACCTTCCATTTCTAATTTAATAAGATGATTGAGCTCGACAGCATATTCCATCGGTAGTTCTTTGGAAAACCTTTCAATAAAGCCCATCACTATTAATTCTGTAGCTTCTTTTTTGGATAGACCACGACTCATTAAATAAAATAATTGATCTTCGGAAATCTTGGATACGGAGGCTTCATGTTCGACAATTGAATTGTTGTTTTTAATAATATTGGTTGGTATCGTGTCGCTATGAGATAAATCATCAAGCATTAGGGTATCACATTCGACATGGGCTTTGGAATTAAAGGCCGAGGCCCCAATATGAATTAAACCACGATAGTTGACCTTTCCTCCATTTTTACAAATAGATTTTGAGATGATATTGCTTTTAGTGTTAGGGGCTAAATGAATCATTTTAGCACCAGCATCTTGATATTGATGTTTGGAAGCGACCGCAATGGATAAAGTAAATCCTGTTGCGCCCCTCCCAGCTAAAACGCAGGAAGGATATTTCATGTTGATACCTGAGCCGATATTACCATCAATCCACTCCATTAAGCCACCCTCGTCAACCCAAGCTCTTTTCGTTACTAAATTGATCACATTATTAGACCAATTTTGAATGGTGGAGTAACGAACGGTGGAACGCTTACCCACATATATCTCCACCACGGCAGCATGTAACGAACTAGTCGTATAAATTGGGGCCGTACAACCTTCCACATAATGAATCGAAGAATCATCATCCACGATGATTAAAGTTCTTTCAAATTGTCCGGCACTTTTAGCATTGAGACGAAAATAACTTTGAAGTGGTTTGTCGATATGGACCCCCTTGGGGACATAAATAAAAGATCCACCACTCCAAACGGCACTATTTAAGGCACTATATTTATTGTCATTATAAGCAACAATGGAATTAAAATATTTTTGGAATAATTCTGGATATTGTTTTAAGGCAGTATCGGTATCTAAAAAGATAACTCCCTGAGAATCGAGTTCTTCCTTGGTGGAGTGATAGACGACTTCGGATTCAAACTGAGTGGATACGCCGCTTAAATATTTTCTTTCAGCTTCGGGGATCCCTAATTTAGAAAAAGTGTCTTTAATTTTTTTAGGTACTTTTTCCCAACTAGATGCAACATTATCGGTTGATTTAATATAATAAAAAATATCTTCAAACTTGATTTTCGAAAGATTAGGCCCCCATGTTGGATTAGGAGTCTTTAAGAAGGTTTCAAAAGCTTTAACGCGAAAATCTTGCATCCAAAGCGGTTCTTGTTTCAACTGTGATATTTCTAATACTTTTTTAACATCTATTCCGGCTTCAAAAGAAATGTTTGGCTGATATTTAATAGCTTTAATCATGACTTAATCCTTTTTCGACGGCTTTCCAAGCCAGCGTGGCACATTTAATGCGGGCAGGGAATTTCGCAACACCTTGAAGGGATAATTCATCGGTGTTAATTAATTCCTCATTAAATTTGAGACCCTTAACCATTTCGTAAAAGTTTTGAATGATGACTAGGCTTTGATCAATTTTCACCTCATGTAATTTTTCACAGATAATTGAGGCTGAAGCACAACAAATACTACATCCCTTCCCATCATGTCGAAGGTCTTTGACGATCCCATCTTCTAAGTAAAGTTGAATGGTCAATTCATCACCACAACTAGGATTAGACATAAAGATATTTAAGTACTTAGAATTATTGATTAAACCTTTATAACGCGGATTTTTATAATGGTCCATGATTACTTGACGATATAATTCATTGATGTTTTCCATTTTTAATTTCCCTTAAAATAAGCAATCGCTTCTTTAATTCTTTGGATAAAGATCTCACAATCGCTGATCGTATTATAAATTCCCAAAGAAATTCGGATGGTCCAGTCGACATTTAGAAGATTTGTAACCAATTGTGCACAATGAAAGCCGGCCCGCACACAAATTTGATAGGTATCGAGGTAGGAAGCTATATCGTGAGGATAGACTTCTTTAACATTAAAGAGGATTATCGGCAATTCGTTATTTTGACTATAAATTTCAATTTCGTTTAACAAAGCCATTTTACGTAAAAGATAATCTTTTAAATAGTTGGTATGCTTCGCAATATTACTTAATCCCAGATGATTAATAAAATCAACGGCGGCCCCTAATCCGATGACCCCAGCAATATTTGGCGTTCCCGCTTCATGTCGAAATGGTGATTCTTTATAAATTGCATGATCAATAAAGACCTTTTCCACCATTTCACCCCCATATTGAAGAGGTGAATACTTATTTAAGAGTTTTTCTTTTCCATAAAGGACTCCCACCCCATTAGGACCAAAAATTTTATGGGCACTAAAGGCTAAGAAATCCACATCTAAAGTTTTGACATTAATGGCTTGATGAGCTACTACTTGAGCACAATCAAGAATGATAGTACATGAATATTGCCTTAGATATGCGATAATTGGTTGTATATCTGTAATGTAACCAAGAGTATTAGATCCTAAGGTGATAGCTACTATTTTGACTTTTTCGCTCATTACTTTTTTGATACCAGAGAGGGTAATACGCTGTTGGTCTAAGGGGATAAATTGGTAATTATGTTGAAAATATGGTAAAATTGAGGAATGATGTTCCAACATGGAAGTTAAAATAATCTCATCTTCCTTTAAATCTTTTAAAAGCAAATTGGCCAGTAAATTGAGACCATCTGTGGTTCCTTTGGTAAAAATAATCTCGTTTTCTTCAGCATTTATGAATTTTGCTACTTTAAGGCGGGCTTCATCATAACTTTGAGTGGCTTCATAAGACAAACGATAGGCTCCCCGATGAACATTTGTACCATTATAAGCATAATAATCATTTTGACTTTTAATAACTTCCCTGGGCACTAAAGATGAGGCGCTAGAATCAAAGTAAACCAAATTAGGATATTTCTGATAAATGGGAAAATGTTTGCGAATTTTATTTATATTATACATTATATAGTTTCTCCCAAAGATAAATATCTGAAAAATTGCTTACTAATGGATTAATATAGGAATCTATTAATATTTTTTGAGCATGATCCTTACTTAGCCCCCGAGACATTAGATAAAATATAAGCTCTGGATTAAAATAACCTTGAACACAACCATGACCGGCTTTTGTTTCACTATTATTTATTTCGAGGGTTGGCATTAATGTAGCGCTCGACTTTTCATCTAAAATTAGGGCTCTTTGCTTTAGATAAGTGTCGGAAAAAGCTGTCTTTTTTTCAATAATTACGTTTGCATACTCTTCTAAAGAGGACTTTTCATCTAATAGATTAAAACTTTCAATGCGCGAGTAATTGTAAAAACCACGATGTCGAATGATGATATTTTTGGAAGAACTACTATTTCTTTTTAACAAGCCTAAGTTATTTACCAAGAGACGAGAATGGTCTCCAATCATGTTAATACTAACATTGATGTGAAAATTTTCTTGGGTAATAATTAGTAATTCAAGATCAACTCGGCTTTCTAGAAAGATCTTTAATTCACTATTTTGATTATCTGTCTTCACTAACACGACAATACGTAATTTTGTATCATCGGAAATAAAAAAGTGAGAATTCTTATTTAAATGAATTAAAGAGTCTTGACTTAAATATTTTTTAGCCATTCATATCCCTCCTTTTGCACTTTTTGAATTAATTCAATTCCCCCGCTTAAGACAATATTTTTATTGTATAAAAGATGAACATGAGTGGGCTTAATATATTCTAAAATCTTATTATAATGAGTAATTATAACTAATCCTAAGTGATTATTAGTAATTTCCTCAAGGACATTATTACAAACGATTCTTAAAGCATCGACATCCAAACCAGAATCGATTTCATCTAAGAAAGCAAATTTCGGTTTTAACATTTTCAATTGAAGAATTTCTAGTTTTTTCTTTTGTCCACCACTAAAACCAGAATTTAAATATTTAAAAGCATCAGCATCATCTAATTCTAATTCCCGCAATCGCTTGGTTAATTTATAGGCGAAGGAAATAAAGTTTCCACCTTCACCATGAGCATTCATCGCTGTTTTTAGATATTCACTAATCACTAATCCTTCAAATTCCAGTGGGTTTTGAAAGGCCAGAAATAAACCTTGTTTCGATTTTTCATCGGGAGATAATTGCGTAATATCCTGCCCATTTAACAATACATCCCCTTCTAAAGTAAAAGTGGGGTTTCCCATTATGGCCTGGCATAAAGATGATTTTCCCGCCCCATTAGGCCCTAAAATGACATGAACCTCCTGTTCTTTAACTTCTAAATTCAGAGATTTGATAATATTTTGATTGTCAATGCTAACACTTATATTTTTAAGACTTAATAAATTCATCGTCGACTTCCTATTAGATACAAAAATATTATATCATATGTCTGCCAATTAGAATACTAGGAAGTATTTGTATGATATAGTTATTTGTCATTTATAATCCAGGAAGCCTTTAAGAAAATAAAGCAAAAATTTAGGAAAAAAATTCCCCAATCATTAAAAACTATAATTCGAATTAGATATTATGATGGGGAAAACAATCGTGCAAATAAGAAAATAAAGGACAAAGACATAAATCCAAATTAAAAATTTTTTCGCTACTGGTTTATCTTTGTTGCCTATATATAAGACATTAAAGATCATTAAACCGGAGAGTCCAATAAAAGTAACTAAAGGCTCCCAAGTGGTCCATCCCCCAACTACCAACAATAAAATTGGTATATCGATAGCAATGAACAATAGAAAACTAAGAATGGATAATAAAAAATGGTGCTTAATTAAAAAGTTTTTCATATTTATCACCAAAAAATTAAAATAGTGATCATTGCACTAAGTAAAAGAAGTAAAATAATAATAATAAAGTAACAGATTTTATATTTGGAATTCGATCTGATCCAGAGGTAATTAAAAATAAGTAATAAGGGGGAAAAGATTAAAGAAAGGCTAAAAAAGGATAAATTAATATTGACCCAAATAGCAATTGGAATAGTGATGGCTAAGGTTAAAATAAGCGGTAGATATTTGATTTTTAAATACATTTTAGTTTAAATCATCCAAAAGTTTGCCTGGTTTCCAGGTTTTTTTATCATTATCAACTAGGTAATCATGAAAGCAATCATTAATAATTGCACTTTTATTTAGAGATACTCCTAATGAAGGATTAAATCTCGTAGTTATGATAGTTAAATTAAGATGTGAACCACGATTATTATTCATAAAATCATTTAAAATAGTTTTAGAACAATTCCTAAAAATGAAATTGAATAACCGTAAAAATAATAACTTAAAATAATTCATTTAACTCACTAGTACTACAATGATTATATCATAATAATAATAATAATTTAAGCACTTATAAATATTAACCAAATTGAATAATAGCTGGCTTACGGTTTTTTATCTAATATTTTACCCTCCGAATTATCAGTAAAATAGCTTTTTAAAGAAATAGTTTTTATGATTTCGGATTTAAAACTTTTGAATCATTATCTAAATTATCTATCACAAGGGAGCCGTCGATATTTTTCTTTTCAAACACCATAAATTTTAGGTAAGATCTTTGATTTTTTGGATAGAAAAACTCTGCTAAAAACCCAGTTAAACTAAATACTACTAAGCTAAGAGCGGAAATAAACCATAAATTTAAGGGGGTCCCAGAAATGGCTGGAGTAATAATATACATGACGTTTTTATAATCTGCTCCTACTAGTCGGAAAATACTCGAAACTACTATAGCATAAATGATGGTCGCAACTAAACAAATACTATAAGGAATGATATTGGTTAATCTTAGTTTCACATAACCACCAATTAAAAGCCATAAACAAAACAAAAAGGCTAGGGAGTGAGAAATCATTGATTTAAGGGAATCAAAACTAATACCCTGAGAAAAATAATAAGATGGATCAAATAAAGAGGCTAGGGTTCCTAC
The DNA here is from genome assembly GCA_031284745.1 of Acholeplasmatales bacterium. Classification (GTDB taxonomy): domain Bacteria; phylum Bacillota_I; class Bacilli_A; order Acholeplasmatales; family Acholeplasmataceae; genus JAITXV01. The sequence goes on from JAITXJ010000026.1 coordinate 20,020, forward strand.
CACCCCCACATAAAAAGTAAAAATGCAGAGGGATTGAAAAAATTTGGTATTTTTCCTTTTTATCAAAGGAATAATGGCCCCTAAAACCATGACTAAATTACAAGGATAAATGACAAATAACATATAAACCCGAGCCACAGGGGTTTGTCCGGTTGCTAAAAAATCATACCAAAGTAAGCTCATATGGATAACATAGGCAGAGATTCCAATAATCAGCAAAAAAATATTCTTACTTTTTTGTTGACGTAAAAATAATTTAGCTAAAATTAGAATACCAGCTGTTAAGACTAGGGAGATAATAATATATGAAGTATGAAACGCATCAAGAAACTTACCCATAATAACCATACTAAAATTATATCATTATTTTAAGAGAAAGTTTTTATAATACTAAAATTAAAAGTAACTTCTAAAATTAATCTTGGAAAATTTTGCTTACATCATAAATGGAAATTATTTACTCAGTTCTATTATGATAAAGATTAATTTATCTATCTAATCTTTTCGTAAAATATTCCTTCATTTTGCGGGGCGTGCGATTTTTTGGAAGTCAAAACAAGAACTAAAAGCGTAATGAGGTAAGGCAGTATTTTTAAAACAGTACTTGGTATATTGAGCCCCGCTAAAAATGGAAATAAAGCGATGGCGTTGGATAAAGTTAATAAGGCGGAGAATAACAAGCCACCTAAAATTATGCCTCCTGGCTTCCAATTACCAAATATTAAGACCGCTAGAGCTAAAAATCCATAACCAGAAACATTTGATTCAAAGCGATTGGTAAAACCAGTGATTAAAAAGAATCCAGCAATACCTGCTAAAAAACCAGAAATGATTACTCCTAAGTAACGCATTTTACGGGGGTCGACTCCGGCTGTATCTAAAGCATGGGGATTTTCACCGGCGGCCTTGATTCTTAATCCTATTTTAGTTTTGTTGATTACTATGGCCGCAATTATGATAATAATGACCCCTAATATTAAGGAGAAATATAAATTACCGGTAAGAAATTTTCCTATAAAAGGAATATTGGCACCATCATAATTTCCAAAGACCACATTTGGTACATAAAAGTACTCACGGTTGATAATGTTTAATTTATCTTGTTCGCCTAGTTTTAAGGTTTGAATCATAAAGGGTAAAAGAGCAGGAGCAATTAAATTGATGGCGGTAGCACTAATAGTTTGATCGGCTTTCATACTCACCGAAGCAAAGGCATGTAAGGCGGAAACGATCGCTCCAACGATACCCGCCACAATAGTACCTAAAATAAATACCATTAACCCGACAAAATAGTTATTGGCGGGGGCTCCGATCATTTTAAACAAAGCAAATTGATTAGTGACTAATATACCAGCAAAGCCGCCAAAAATCATAATTCCTTCTAAAGCGATATTGATGACCCCACTGCGTTCACTAAACATCCCCCCGAGGCCACCAATGATTAGGGGGATTAAGATGATGGCGATTAAGCCTAGATAGATGCCTAAACTATTTATAAAATCAAGCATTAGTTTTATCCTCCTTAATTAAAGAATGAATTTTATCTGGGATAAATTTTTTCTTAAAAAGATTTTTAATAAAAGATTGAATGGAGACCAAATAAATGATGATGCCCATGATAACATCGGTAATATGTTTTGAGTAACCGATGATTTGTAGCGTGGTGGCTCCTCGGCGTAAATAAGAAATAAAGAAGCCAGTAAAGATGGTTCCTAGAGGATTGGAATTAGCAATTAAAGCCACAAATATTCCATCAAAAGCCGTGGTATTAATGGTTGATTCTGGTCGAATAAGTTCGGGGTTATGGGATAAATAAAATAATGATGCTGCCAGACCCACTAAGGCACCAGCGATGCCCATGGTAATAATAATCATTTTTTTAGGATTAATCCCCGCATATTGGGCGGCATCTTTATTTTGGCCGACCGCTTTTATTTTAAAACCCAGCTTTGTTTTGTTGATTATTATATAGAAAACAATTGCACAAACAATGGCGATAATGATGCCGATATCGACCATCGAAGTATTACTTAATAAGGGGAATTTACCATAGTTACTAAATAGTGTCGAAACACTGGATTTATTGGCATCATAAAATGGTAACTTCGGAACAATTCCAAAACTAAGGTAGACAGCCACATAATTTAACATGATACCCGTTATTACTTCGCTAACATTAAAAAAACTTTTTAAGATTCCTGGTACTACTGACCAGATGGCTCCCGCTACAATGGCCGCTAAAACACTCACCACTAATTGAAGCCCCGGAATCCCCGCAGCTGGGAATAAATTATCGACACATAAACCCACTAAACCACCAATTAAAAATTGACCAGGGGCCCCAATGTTAAATAATCCTGCTTTAAATCCAATCCCGAGGGCTAAACCTAAGAGGATAATGGGACCAGCTCGAAAAAACACATCGCCGATTTTGGAACTACGTCCCCCATAGGTCAAAAGAATACTAAGTCCTTCAAAGGCGTTAGAAAAACCGCCGGTAATGATCATGATAATAAAACTTATCAATAAACCAATAATGATGGATATTAAAGTGGATAAAAGCGGACTTTGGGGAAATTTTTTGCCAGCGAGAACGATTTTTTTAAGTAAATCATTGATAATTTTTTTACTTCGAATCACCATGCCTTTGAAAAATAATTTCCCAGCTAAATGAATTTGGCGGATAATTTTTAAGAATTTCATAGGCTATCCTTTTTGATGCCTAGCATATATAAGCCGATTAAAGAGGCATCGATATCTTTGGTAAAAAAAGAGCCAACTATTTGTCCTTGGTGAATGATGATTAAGCGATCAGCAATGTCTAAGAGTTCATCAAGTTCATAAGATACTAATAAAATAGCCTTATCTTTTTGTCTTTCTTCTAAGAGATAATGATAGATTTGTTCAATCGCCCCGACATCTAAACCTCTGGTTGGCTGGACACATATCAAACAATCATGGCTTTTGGATAATTCTCGACCAAGAATTAATTTTTGTTGATTTCCGCCACTTAAGTTTGCGGCTTCTTGCAGCACATCACCTGACATTCTCACATCATATTTATTAACAATTTGCGTCGCCTCTTGATAAACATTATGAGCTCTTAAAAAGCCCCGGCGAAAAAAACGTTTGTCATCTAGTTGATTAAGAATGTAATTACTAGCCACCGGGAAACTCATAATTAAACCATGCTTTTGCCGGTCTTCAGGAATTAAAGAGATCCCCAATTGTTGACGCTCTTTAATACTTTTGGTTTGAATTTCTTGCCCCTTAAAAATAATTTTTGCTTGTTTATGATTATTTTTCAATAAGCCATAAATAAGCTCAATTAATTGAGTTTGTCCATTACCTTCAATTCCTGCAATCCCTAAAATTTCTCCCCTTTTGACGTCAAAACTCAGGTTAGTCAAAATATTTTTTTTGAGTTCTTTGGAATAATAAGTTAAGTTTTGGATTTTTAAAAGAGCTTCAGAAGGGATTTTAACGGATTTCGAAACGGTTAAAAGCACATCACGTCCAACCATTAAGTTGGCGAGAGTTTCGATGCTAACTTCTTTATTTTCTAAAGTTTTGATCATTTTTCCTTTTCGTAAAATGGTACAACGATCGGCTAATTCTTTAATCTCAGTTAATTTATGGGTGATGATGATGATCGTTTTGCCAGCTTGCTTAAACAATTTAATAAATTTAAATAGTGATTCAATTTCTTGGGGGGTTAAAACAGCGGTGGGTTCATCGAAGATCAGAATATCGGAATTGGAATAAAGCATTTTTAAAATTTCCACCTTCTGTTGACCACCTACCGTTAAATCGCCGACTAATTTTTGGGAATCTAAATTAAAACCATATTCTTTGATTAAAGAGTCCACTTTTAATTTGGATTTTTTGGAAACTAAAAAACCAAGTTTAGTATCTTCGTGACCGAGGATAATGTTTTCTAAGACACTAAAAACCTTGACTAATTTAAAATGCTGATGAACCATACCTATTTTGTAACGCACGGCATCGTTAGGGTTTTTAATATGGGCTTTTTCGCCATTGATGATAATTTCTCCACTATCTGGTTCAATCAAGCCAAAAAGGATCGATAAAAGGGTGCTTTTCCCGGCGCCATTTTCTCCTAAAATAGCATGTATTTCCCCTTTTTGGATCTTTAAGGTGATATTATCATTAGCTAGTAATTTACCAAAGCGCTTGGTTATACCAAGCATTTCTATTGCGTATTGCATAATTTTAAGAAATAGGGGGTACGAAAAGCGTACCCCCTAAAATATATTAATGACCTGCTTGACTTTCGGTAACTTCAATTAAGTCTTCAATTGAAGGGTTTCCACAATGAGTAGCTAAAAAAGTGGCTAGTAAGGCTTCCGAAGTAGGAACAACTAAAGTACCAACTTTTAAAACATTCACGATATCCACATATTGACTAACCGAAAAAGTACGCCAACGCCAAGAAGCACTAGCTGTTGGTAGACCAACGGAATCTTCATTAGCTCCATAATTTAAAGTAACTCCCCCATGCCAATTATCGCTTATTAAGTCAGCCAAGATGCGTTGAACGGCCACCGCAAGTTGCTTAACGGCGGAAGAAATAACAGTTGGAGATTGGTCGCTTTGATCAACATCGACCCCGATGACATATTTGTTGGTTAAATGTTCAGCAGCACTCATAACATCTAGTCCAACGGCTCCCGCGGCCGCAAAGATAATATCTGTGCCAGTATTATACCACGAAGAAACGGTTTGTACGTGATCAGGACTTTGGCCAAAGGTTCCAGTATACCAATATTGAGAAGCTGGGAAAGCAATCGAACGAGATAGTTGGTTAGCGGCATAATAAGCCCCAGCCACATAGCCGATACCAAAACGTACAACGGCCGGAACTTCTTGTCCTCCCACGAAACCTAATTTACTAAAGCCATCTTGGACCGCTGCGTAACCAGCTAGAAAGCCAGATTGTTCTTCTTTAAATAAGACATTAATGGTGTTTTCTTCGGTTTTATAAGTACCAGTGTCACTATGAGGTTCGCCATCAATTAAAATAAAATAAACATCAGGGTGTTTAGTTTGTTCTTCATAAATAGCAACTTCAAATAAAAAGCCCGGAGTTACCACAACATTAGCGTGTTTTTCTTCAATAACAATTTCAATAGCTTCTTTATAACCCGCATCAGAAACGGTATCTGGTCTTAAATAATGAGCTTCGACCTCATCGTTAGCATCCGCAAAAGCTAAGACACCTTCCCAAGTTCCTTGATTAAAAGAACGATCGGTTATCGTACCAGAATCGGTTATTAACCAAATTCGCCATTTTGCTTCATCTCCTACTTTCGTACAAGCGAAAGCCACAACCACTAATAATAAAGCCATACAAACAAATAAAATCTTTTTCATATCTTTCTCCTTTGAATACTTTATTGCAATTGGCGAACCAATAACCAGGATCTCAGAAGTATAATTTTAAATGTTTCCACTAAAAAATCAAGTAGTCTTAGAGAATAGGCCTAAGGTAGAAACTAGATCACCTGTTTTTCTGATCTATTATACTTGTATATAAGTATACCAAATTTTTTTAAAAAAATAAAAATATAAATAAAGGTTTTTTAGGCAATGATTTAAATCGTTTTTTTATCAATTAAGAAGATCTTTGGGAAACTAGAAAGTAAAAATTAGCTAGGAATAATAATATATATATGAGGTGACTTATGGGATTAGATATGTATTTATATAAGGTTAAAAGAAGTGGTGATTTTCCCAATCGACTTTTTGTGAAAATTTGTTGGCATTTATTTTCGCTCGAACTCATTAACAATCAAAAATTAGGGGAGTATTTTCAAGATTATACCTATAAAGTTGATGTTGATGGGGTGGAAGAGGAACACTTAGTTTGTAAAATTGGTTATTGGCGAAAAGCTAATATGATTCATAATTGGATTTATGAAAATTGTGCAACGACTCATCAAGCCGATTATGATCTGATTATTGTGGAACGAACGAAGTTGATGGAATTATTAGATATTTGTCGAATAATTCTTCAAGCTAAAGAAGAGATCTTAAATGGTAATAGCAGTAAGGCCAAAGAACTACTACCAACTAAGTCCGGCTTTTTCTTTGGTTCTTTAGAATATAATCAAGGTTATATTGAAGACTTAGAACATAGTGTAAAGATCTTAGAAACAACCCTTCATAATCTGACAGAACAAGAAGATGTATTTTATTTAGCCGATTATTAAGCATCCACGTTCATAAAAAAAGACACCATCGGTGTCTTTTTTGTTTGCTTCATGGAAGCGGTGATTGTCCTAATTGGTGACGAATACGGGATTTGAACCCGTGGATGCATGCGTGAAAGGCATGTGAGTTAACCGTTTCTCCAATTCGCCAAGAAAACGCCTAATTATTATATAATATTTGCTAAAAAAAAGTCAAAATATGATATAGGTTTTCTTGACAATATTTTAATTTAATCAGTAAGTAATAATTTAAATTTCCTTTTCTTCGGGTTTAATTGGATATTTAAAACTTAAAACTATGGAAGCAATACTAGCCGCTACTAAAAATAAAGTCATCGAGGAGGCCCCACTAATGTGATATACTAACTCTCGATTAATGGCCAAAATATATAAACCGATGATAAAAACTAAAGTTATTATATTAGTAATTTTTAAACTTAAAGATTTTTTAGAACTTTTTTTGCGGAAATCGTGAGCACTATTAATAACAGAGATAACTGAACTGGCGGTGATTCCTAAAAATAATAAAGTAAAAAATAAGTAATAAGTAAAATTATTAGCCCCACTATAGTGATCATATTCAACGCTATTAATAGCTAATCCGCTGGCCGCAACGACCCCAATAAAACCAATAAAAGCTAAAACGATACTAATAATAAGGACTGATAACACTAAGCCTGAGGATATTTCTTTCTTAAGTGTCTTTGGTGTGCTCACCGGAGCTACTTCTTCCATGTTACTTAAATCAACCCCACAATTTGGACAAAAGGCCCCACCAACTTTAATTTCTTTTCCACACTTTTTACAAACCATATATTCTCCTTTTAATAATTATTCTACTTAAATTATATCACAACTAAATTTTAGTTAAATTATTTTTAATTTCCGCTAGTTTCTGGGGAATATTAATGCTTTGTGGGCATTTGCTTAAGCATACACCACAATTAATACAATTATTAATTAGCCCTTCTTTAGTAATTAAATTCAGTCCCTCTTTTTTAAAATTATCATAGGTATACATTTTATTATATTGTTCAAAAATATTTTTAATTTTTACTTCCATCGGACAAGGCATACAATACTGACAGCCGGTGCAGGCAACAAAGGTACGTTTAATTACTTGATTTCGAACCTCTTCAATCAAAGCGTTTTCTTGTTGATTTAGGGGTTTAGCGCTATTAAAAGTTAAGAGGTTATCCTTCACTTGGGAAAGATTACTCATACCACTAAGGATGGTACAAATGCCCTTATATGAGAATAACCACCGCATCGCCCAACTAGCAATGGATTTATCTGGTTGATATTTTAAAAGTGGTTTTTCAATATCGGCTGGTAGTTTGGCTAAGTTTCCCCCCTTAACTGGTTCCATAATAATGATTGGGATATCATATTTAACTAATTCATGATAGCCGATTAAACCCTGTTGATGAGAAATATCCATATAATTTAATTGAATTTGACAGATCTCAAAATGTTTTAAACCATCATTTAAAATGTATAAAAAATCTTCAAGACTTCCATGGAAAGAAAAACCAAGATGCTTAATTTTTCCTTCAGCCTTTAGTTTATCTAAATGAGTAAAGACGTCAAGAGATTTCAGATGGTCATAGCGTTTTTTGTCAAGAGCATGGAGTAAATAAACATCGACATATTCCATTTGTAATTTTTGTAATTGAAGATGAAAATACTTTTCAATATCTTGGGGAGTTTCGATGAGCCAGGAGGGTAATTTAGTGGTAATAGTAAAAGAACTCCGTGGGTAATTTTTTAAAATATTGCCCATTACTCTTTCACTTTCTCCCCCATGGTAAGGCCAGGCTGTGTCAAAATAGGTTACCCCTCCAGCTAGCGCTTCTTGGACTAAGATGGCAGTTTCTTTTTCATCAATTTGGCCGTTTGTTTGTAAAGGCAGGCGCATACACCCCATTCCTAGTAAACTTGGTTGCCAGGAAAGTTTGTTAAATTTTCGGTATTCCATTTATTTTCTCCTTATAATATCTAAATATTGGCGATGAATCACCCGGTAATGTGGTTGATAATTGTCATTATATATTTGGCTATGGTGAATTGGACCAGTGGGGCTTTGATTAGTTAAGGATTTATATAACTGGGTTGCTTGAATATTTAAATTAGCCGAAGCAACGAAAGCGGCGTTGAGATTTTCGAGTTGATATTTTTTACTAATGAACGGAAGAAGGTAGACACGAACAAAATTATTTCCAATATCTTCTAGAAGGGAATTATTAAATTTGGGAGGATTTAAGGTAATCATTTTTACTTCTTCTTGTAAGTATGTTAAAGATTCTTGGGGATTACTTATTAAATGACCAGGTCCAAAACAGGCTTGATAAATGAGTTTTAATTCGTCCTCTTTTTGCATTAAGGGATATTTTTTATGATGTCTAAGTAAAACCAAATTATGCATAAATCTCCAGCTTTAATACCTTACATTAATATTATAATTGATTTGATCAGATTTAGATGTATTAATGCCCACTATCTCCTGTGGTTTTTAAAAACACTGGGAGAAAAAGATTAACCAAATAATTAACTGACAAATTATCGGTTTATTAACATTAGTAAAAAATTTATTAAATACTAAATTAACAAATAAATATATAATAAGAAATAATCAAGTAATTATTGTTATTTATTATGTTTGTCATGATTTATTTTAATGAATGGAGTTAATGATACCACTTATTTCAATCAAAATCCTAGGTTATTTTTTTAAAAATAACAAGCAAAAGGGATATAATATTTATACCAACTATTTGGCTTTTAGGATAAGGAGGAAGCATATGGTACATTGGAGAAATTTCAAGGGTTCAACATGGAAAAATAAAATTGATGTTGAAAACTTTATAAAATATAATTATCAAGAATATTTAGGTGATGAGTCGTTTTTAGCCGGACCGACTGATGCCTCAATCACGCTTAATAATTTATTTAAAAACTTATTAGTCGAGGAAAGATTAAAAGGAGGGGTTCTTGATTTAGATACAACTATTCCCTCAAGTATTATTTCACATCAAGCAGGATATTTAAATAAAGAATTAGAATTAATTGTTGGCTTACAAACTGACGCCCCTTTAAAAAGAGGATTTTTTCCGCTTGGTGGAATTAAAGTGGCGGAAAAAACCGTCGAATCTTATGGTTATAAAATTCCGAGCAACGTCATTAACACTTATACCAATGTTCGAAAAACTCATAATCAAGGTGTTTTTGATGTTTATACAAAAGAAATTAAAAAAGCTCGCAGTGCTCATTTAATTACCGGTTTGCCGGATGGTTATGGAAGAGGCAGAATTATTGGCGATTATCGTCGGGTGGCTCTTTATGGAGTTAACGCCCTTATCGAGGCTAAAAAACAAGAAAAACTCAGTATTGAACCGCCATTTTATGATGACAAAATCAAAATAAGTGAAGAATTAACGGAACAAATTAGAGCATTATATGAGTTAATTGAATTAGGTCGAATTTATGGTTTTGATTTAACTAAACCTGCTTCGAATGCTAAGGAAGCAATTCAATGGTTATACTTTGCTTATTTAGCAGCGGTTAAAGAACAAAATGGGGCGGCTATGTCGCTAGGACGCACCTCCACTTTTTTAGATATATACCTGCAAAGAGATTTAGCGGAAAAAACTATCACTGAGGTTGAAGCTCAGGAATTGATTGATCAATTTATTTTAAAGTTAAGAATGGTACGTTTTGCACGAACCCCTGAATATAACGATTTATTTACTGGTGATCCAACTTGGGTGACCGAGTCAATTGGTGGGATGTTAAAAAATTCTTCTAAATCTTTAGTGACTAAAACTAGTTTTCGGTATTTACATACCCTTTATAATTTAGAAACTTCGGCTGAACCAAATTTAACAATCCTTTATTCCAAAGACTTACCAATTAATTTTCGAAAATTTTGTGCTAAGGTGAGCATTGAGACTAGTTCCATTCAATATGAAAATGATGATTTAATGCGTCCAATTCATGGCAGTGATTACGCTATTGCTTGTTGTGTTAGCCCCCTAGTAGTTGGTAAAGAAATGCAATTATTTGGTGCTCGAGCTAACCTAGCCAAAGCTCTTTTATACGCCATCAACAATGGGCGAGATGAAATAACCAAGGAATTTGTCAGTATTGAAAGTGGAGTGACCAAACCAGAAAAGTTAGATTTTAATGATATCTGGCAAAAGTATGAGATCCAATTAGATTATTTAGCCAAAACTTATGTGAGTGCCTTAAATATTATTCACTATATGCACGATAAGTATAATTACGAAAGAATTGAATTTGCCTTACATGATTTACATGTTAAACGGATATTTGCGACCGGGATTGCTGGTTTATCGGTGGTGGCGGATAGTCTTTCAGCGATTAAATATGCTACGGTAATTCCTATTTTTGATGATACTGGATTGGTCTATGATTATGAAACAACCGGTGAATTTCCGCATTTTGGAAATAATGATCCCCGCGTTGATGAACTGGCTTCTTTAGTAATTTCCACCTTTATGAATAAAATTCGCAAACAATATTCTTATCGTCAAAGTACAAAAACGATGTCCATTTTAACCATTACTTCTAATGTGGTGTATGGTAAAAATACTGGTAATACTCCTGATGGTCGACGTCTTAAAGAACCATTTGCTCCCGGAGCTAATCCAATGCATGGTCGGGATAATACGGGGGCTTTAAATTCTCTTTTGAGTGTGGCCCATTTACCATTTTGTGATTGTCAGGATGGGATTTCTAATACCTTTTCTTTAATCCCTGAGGCCTTAGGTAAAAATAGTGAGGATAAGGTTAGTAATTTAGTTAGTATTCTCGATGGTTACTTTTTAAGTGGTGGTCATCATATTAATGTGAATATTTTAAATCGTGAACTTTTACAAGATGCTTATGATCACCCAGCTAAATATCCTAATTTAACCATTAGAGTATCTGGCTATGCGGTAAATTTTGCGCTTTTAACTAACGAACAAAAACTTGAGGTAATGGCTCGTACTTTTCATGAAAGGTAATATCCACTCGCTGGAACCCTTTGGTAGTTTTGATGGCCCGGGCTTTCGAATGGTTGTTTTTTTTCAGGGTTGTGGTTGGCAATGCATTTATTGTCATAATCGTGACACGTGGAGCAATCTTCCTAACAAACTAATGAGTGTTGAAGAAATATTAGCGGTTTATCATCGTTATGCTTCTTTTTATCAAAGGGGTGGTATCACCCTTTCGGGGGGTGAGCCCTTACTTCAATTAGATTTTTGTTTAGAATTACTGAGGGCTTGTAAAAAGGAAAATATTCACACCTGTGTGGATACTTCAGCGCAAAATTTTAATCCCAATAATCTTGATAAATACCAAAAACTAATTTCCTTGGTAGATTTATTTTTATTAGATATTAAACAAATTAATCCTTCACTGCATTATTTTATTACGAAGAATTCTGGACAATGTGCCCTCGACTTTTTGGATTTTCTGGCTCTTCATCAGCGTCCGGTCATCATTAGGTATGTTTTAATACCACCATATAGCAGTGATTTAAGCGACTTATATGCCTTGAGAAAACATTTGGATAAATATAATAATATCCTTGATGTTGATGTGCTGAGTTTTCATCTGCTTGGCTCTGACAAGTGGGAAAAATTGGGCTATCATTTTACTCTTCAAGCAAGTAATATTCCTTCCAAGGAAATGCTCCAAACGGCTATTGACATTTTAAAAAATAAGTAATCTTTTAAATGTTTGCTTATTATTATATGTGAACTATAATAATGAACAACTGCAAATCATTCATAGCGATTCTCCCCATATCTTGGTTTTGGCCTCTGCTGGTTCAGGAAAAACAGCAACTTTAATTGGGCGAATCAATTATTTGTTACAAGAATTAAATGTTCAATGTCAACAAATCCTTTGTTTAACTTTTACCCATCGAGCCGCCCACGAAGTGATGCGTCGATTAAAAAAAGATATTTGGGTTTCTACTTTTCATAAATTTGCTTTAGCCCATATTAATATTCAGGATTTTAATCTCTTAGGAGAAAATAATATTTTTACGAAAGCTGAAATGAAAAATATTTCGCTTTACAAGAATCATTATAGTTCCAGAAAACCACTTGTTTATGAGCAATACCAAAAGTTTTTGTTAGATCATCATTGCTGGGATTTTGATGACTTGCTTGTGATTTTACAACAAAAACTTGTCAATAAGGAACTTATTTTTGATTACCACTATATATTTATTGATGAATTTCAAGACACCAATAATTTACAATATGAATGTCTTAAGCTGTTGGCCCAAAATAGTAAAGTCTTTGCGGTAGGAGATCCTGACCAAGCAATTTATGCTTTTCGCGGAGCTAATCGCCGCATTATTAATTTTTTTAAAAATGATTTTAATCCCCAACAATATTTACTGATCAACAATTATCGATCCAGTAAAGAAATAATTGACTTTTGTAATAATCTCATTCAAAGAAATATCTTTCGGACCCCGAAAAATTTAATCTCCACGAAACCAAAATCGGGGTTAGTTGAGATTATTAAAGTTTTTGATCAGCAGGCCTTGGTAAATTTTATTATCGATACTCTTAGGAATGAGTATCCCCAAGATTGGGCCCTTTTATACCGTGTTAATAAGTCCTCTTTTTTCTTAAGAGAAAAACTGGCAGATTTTTATACTTTAAATAATTATCTTCTGCTGTCAATTCATCAAGCGAAGGGTTTGGAATTTGATAATGTCATGATTATCGATTGTAATGATGCGATGACGCCGGGAATTGTGGAGAATATTATGGAATTAGAAGAAGAAAGAAGAATTCTTTTTGTTGGCTGTTCGCGAGCTAGAGCTAAATTAATTTTGCTTTATCAACAACAAATTGGCCCCCTTAGTCGCTTTCTTCGTTAAAATAAGATTTTAGGGGACTTATTTTAAATAAAAACTTATTGAAATTTGTAGTATAATTTTTACGTGGAACAATACCCAAGAGGCTGAAGGGGGTGGTTTCGAAAACCATTAGGGTGTCATAGCCGCGGGGGTTCAACTCCCTCTTGTTCCGCCATCTTAAGATTTAAGGAGCTTCAATGATTAAAAAATCAGAAATTTTACAAACCAAAATTATTGTGGGTCTCATGCGAATAAAAAACCTCACTTATCTTCAAGCCGAAGAATTAGTCCTGGGATCTCTTCAGTTAGGTCTGAATTTTTTTGATTTAGCGGATATCTATGGTGGGGGAAAATGTGAAGAAATGTTGGGAGAGATCCTCAGTCAACATCAAAAATTACGGGAAAAAGTTATTATTCAAAGTAAGTGTGGAATCAAAAAGGGAAGTTATGATTTTAGTTATGAACATATTATCCAAAGTGTAAATGCGAGTTTAAAACGCTTGAAAACTACTTATTTAGATGTTCTTTTACTTCATCGTCCCGACTGTCTAATGATCCCTTCTGAGGTGAACCGTGCCTTCAAAGAATTAAAGAGACAAAAGAAGGTTCGTTTCTTTGGTGTTTCTAATCATAATCCTCTCCAAATTGATCTTTTAAAAACCAAAGTAAAATTACCACTTCTTTTTAATCAATTACAATTTAGTGTGGCTTTTACGCTTCTGGTGGATAGTGGTTTAAATGTCAATAATAATAACGAAATGGCAATTAGTAAAGATGGCCATATTTATGAATATTGTCGAATTCATCGAATAATTATGCAAGCTTGGTCGCCTTTTCAATATGGTTTTTTTGCTGGAGTTTATCTAGACTCTCCAAAATATCCGCAGCTTAATGAAACTTTAAATAAAATCGCCGATAAATATCAAGTTGATAAGATTACCATTGCGAGTGCCTTCATTTTACGATTGCCAGATAAGATGCAAATTGTTACTGGTACGACAAAGTTGTCTCGACTTTCCTCGATCGCTAAAGCACAAGATATTGTCTTGAGTCATGATGAATGGTATGAAATATATTCAAGTGTACCCAATAACCTACCTTAATTTTTCGATTCGATAACGGAGACAATTCCTTTGGTACCATCGATAAATAATAAATCACCGGTTTTTATTTTATTGGTGGCGCTTTTAATATTGGAGACTAAAGGTAGAGCATATTCGCGAGCTACCACCGCTCCATGACTAAGAGCCGAACCAACTTCCGTTACTAGACCAGATATTAAAGAATAGTAAGGACTCCAGCCAATATCAGTATAGGAGGAAACCATGATTTCACCTAATTGGATTTTTCGCGCATCTTCAATCGATTTAACGACTCTGGCTCGTCCAGTTACCATCCCCCGTGACAAGGCCGATCCCTGCAAGGTTGTTCCACTAGCTACCAAGATATTTTCTTCGATAACTGGTTGAGGAGCCCCTAAACTAAGATGGTTAAAGGAAAGATTCATTTGTTCTTTAAATAAACGACGACGCACCTCGCTTTTTTTCAGAAGGCTAGCGTTGTTTTGAAAGATTAAAGATCCTAATTCGTCGTGTTTTAAAAAGTAGATTAAATCAGCTTGTGGTAAAAGCTTATCCCTTACTAGCAATTGAGCTAGGGTAGCGTAAGCTTTTTTAAATTTATCGATGACGAGAATCATTTTTGATTTGGAATATTCACGGTTTTTACAACCAAGTCGCGATTGTTTAATCAAGTAGCCGAGGATTTTTTTCTTTAAACCATGATATTTACTGGTAACTTCGGCTATTAAATTATTAACTTGCGAATCACCTTTAACTTTAATATTGTTAATCGTTGGCATAACGGATAATAAATAACTCATTAAAGATTGGCTATCATCGGCCCATCCCGGATTTCTTAATTCCGACTCTTTGATACAACGATGGCCGTGTTTTGATAAAAACTTTTGATAGAGAATTTTAGAGTCCTGTGTACTATTGTTTAGATAGTCTTGCAGCTGTTCTTGGTTATAATGGATAATATCGGGATTTTCTTGTAAACATGCCTTACAAATATCTTGCATGGATTTTAAAATATCGACGCTTTCAATGCCATCAATATCTTCTAGTAAAGACGCCACTACCCCTTTTACCTCATCTTTATTGGGATTATCGGTACTTAAGAAAGTAAAGACGGCACTACTCATGGCCCCACTATGTGAGGAGGTAATATAATGATCCTCTAAAACTAAATTCAGATATTTAATATTATCGCTGATTGAGTTATATAATTCCTTAGCCGAATCAGTCTTAAATTGAATTTTATTTTCAATCCCGACAATGTGTTTCATAGCTTTTTTATAACCCATCATATAGGAAGCATATTTGATACCGTTTAAAGCTTTAGTAAATTTATTTTTGGAGGGATAATTATCGACTTGATCTAATTCCAGGGTCTTTCCACATAAACCCATATCAACGGCTTCTTTAGAAGCTCCGAGGACACACTTGGAAATTCGATAAATATAGCGCATATTAAAAAATAAATGACCATAATAATGACTGATAAGCATTTCACTAGGAATGTCATTAATTTTATGAACAGTTCCGACTTTTTTAAGCATCCTTCTTAGTCCCCAATCAATCGCATAAACAACCGTGGAAATAGTTAAAGGCGTAATGGCTTCGGGCAACATCTCGCCGACATTATGATTAGTTATGACATCGCCTGATACTTCATAAGGGGTGTTGAGTTCGTCGATTTCTGGATCATCGAGAGTGGTGATTGGTCGTACTTGTAAATAATAAACCTTTTCACCAGCCACGGCGTACTCGATATCAACAGGATAATTGAGAGTCTTCTCGAGATAGAGCAGCGTTTCCCAGATTTCGTGGATCAACTTTTCACTTAAAAAACCTTCATCTTTAAAAATGGGATTTTCTTTGGCTAGATAATATTGTTGGGCGGTCATTAAGCCAGAGACCAAGTTTTCCCCTAAACCCTCTACACACTCAATTAAAACCTCATTTTTCTTGGTTGTTGGATCAACACTAAAGGCCACTCCGGCTTTTTGGGCATCAACCATTTCCTGAATAACAACATTCATTTTGGATTCTTCTTGATTAAAGTTTTGACGATAAGCCGTGATGTTAGTGTCATTAACACTCTTCACACATTCGCTAATCGCTTTGATTAAATCTTCTTGAGAACTAACATTTAAAACGGTCGCATATTGCCCAGCTGAAGAAAATAGTCCACCATCTTCCAAGGTGGCACTCGAGCGAACAGCCACTTTTTCCAGTTTATTTTCCTCGTAATAAGTGACGATTTGCGCTATTTCTTCGGGACTGCCTTTACAGTCAATCGCCACAAAACCTCGTGGTACTCTTAAGCCCAAATCAATCATTTGGGCTAATCCGCGGGCCTTTCCACCAACCAATTTTAAGTCTTCTTTAGAAATGTTATTTAAATTAGATATTTTCATTATTGCTCTCCCATCTAGCTGTGTTGACATTAAAGCCAAACTCCACAATCCCTCGACAACTTACGCCATCGATAACATAAGTACCAATCCCCTCACAAATGTAATAGGAATTATAGAACATCCATTTAATTTGTGATTCTAAATTAACACTAACTTCTAACTTCCTTCCATCGGCTAATTTAACATAGTAGGCAAATTGTTTTAAACAGGCCCCATGACCATTAAATTTAAAAAAATCACTACTAGAGGTAATACTAATAACTTGATGATTATCTTCATAATAACCAGTTATTAATTTCATATGGGGATAATTAACCATATTAATATTCAAAGATACATTATTTTTAACTAAGGCCATTAACCAAATATGATTATTCATATAATTCCAATCACGTCGACCAAAAGAATGGTCGCGCATGGCCAGGAAAGAAATGGTGGAGATGTGATCATCAATATTAATAACTAATTGAACCAAACCTTGTTGCTCATAATGAGTTTGTTTGGATATCTTATTGTTATATCGAAAATTTTTATCCCATTTTTCTTTCGCCAATCTTTTAGCAAGTATTTCCGGATTCACATCATGCTCAAAATCAAAAATATTACTAGTAGCTTGAAAATTCAAATCCGCTTTACACTTAACTTTGCGTCCACTATTTTGGACTTGAGTGTTTTCTAAGGTCCCCTTTATGAGCTCTCCTTGGAAGGTTAACTTCCAGGTGCTGGCTATTTTTAGACACTCAAGTTGAATTGGTGACTTTTCTATTGGAAAGATATCCACCTCGTTATAGTAGATTTCATCTTTGGTTTGAAAGAAAAACCAAATCTCAACCATCCCCGAGCCGCGGATAGCATACCGGCAATAAAAGGAATTTCCGTCATTGTTGTGACCAGTAAAATAATAGCTATTAGTTTCAAAGGGATTATTATCCCCAGATAATTGATGTTTTTCCGCCTCTTCCGGGTTAAAGGGGTGTTGTTTGATTCTTTTTTTTAAAGCGCTTAAGATTATTGTTTTTTTAATTTTTTCCTTGAGATTCATTTCGACCGTCCTAAAAACTTATCTGATACAATTATATAACAATTGTATCTTTTAATGAAAATTATGAAATTATTTTCAATTCTTTAGAAATTTCTTAATTAAATAATGCTTATTTTATGAATTTAGGGCCCTTAAAAAGGCGAGAAAGTATTTAATTTAAATTGCTCTTCAATTAAGTGGGCAATAATTTTTAAACTTAAAGCGATTTCGGCTTGAAAATAATTTAAAGAATTGCTATCTAAATCGAGCAGGCAATATATTTGATGATTTTTATGAATTGGTATTACCATTTCACTTTTAGTCTCTTGATCACAGGCGATGTAATTACTGATTTGGCTTACATCAGGGGCAACGACAATTTGGTCATTTTGCCAGGAAGTACCACAGACGCCCAGCGATTTATTAATTATCTCACAGGCAACCTCCCCTTGGAATGGTCCTAATAAAAGGTGATTTTCTTGATGATTACAATAATAAAAACCCACCCAATTGATTTGTGGGTAATATTTTTTGATGGCACTTGTAATATTGGCTAGTGCGGTTATTTCATATTTAGTTTTGAGCAATTCTCGAACAAAATCAATGACATTAGGCTTAAAGGTATCCATAATCTTGCATATATTATATCTTAAATTCCTTATTTGTTTAAAATTGGACCTTCATTACAAGTATTTAAAAGGTGTATTGTTTATTTTGGTGTCGAAACGATATTAGAAAAATTGTGATATAACCCGACTTACGCAGATGTTGTGTGAAACAATATGGACTTTAAGTATTTGTTGAATTTTTTTTCTTTATCAAAAGCTTTATCATATTCAATATTAAAAGCATGATTAATTAATTTATAGTCTTTTTGAATCTCATCTTCGCTATTAAATCTATTGGAATATATATTATTTTCATTTTTATATTCTAAAGAACCACCTATTTGAGATATATGTACTATGTCAGTAGATACATTAGTTACTTCCATCATATTTAGTACTCTTATTATTCGACTAACCGATAAATCAATGTTTTCTTTCTTTAATTTGTATTGGAATAATCTAACTATAAATAAACTTAAATAGCATATTAAGAAGTGAGCTATTATATGCTCAGTCTTAAAATGATAGATGGGTCTAAATAGAAGGTCAGTTTTAGTTATTCTAAATGTTTCTTCTATCTTCCAGAGCTCACCATAAGTAGATCTAATTTTAGCCTCTGAGTAGTCTAACTCACTAGTTACTATTACATAGTATCCATCCCATTTTTCATCTTCATCAATTTTTTCGTTATTAATTAATTTTACTTTCTTTACTTTATCTGTGATAACTTGATTAGTTTTAGGATCTATTATATCTTCTTTTTGATATTCATTTAGACCGTGTGGCACATTATATGCTCCATTATTTAAAGCTAGATTAGCTTTATATACTTTTTCATTTCTTTTTTGTCTAGCTAAATTAAAATCATTTAAATCCCAATAAACTAAAACATTTTGAACTATTTGTTTTTGTTTCCAAGTGTCTTGTTCTTTATATTTATAATCAATAATAATTTCTTTTAATTTGTATTTATAGATTAATTCATTATCGATGTTTTTCCTTTCTATCCACTTGGTACTTTCATCATTAATAATTTCTTGGTATTTTTTCCCTTTTAATCCTCTAATTGTTTGACTAAATAGGTATCCATCGCCATTTGAGATCAATTTATTAATATTTGTAAAGGAATTTAAGCCCTTATCAGCTACCACAATTATCTTACTAATTTTTTCTTCTTCTTTTAATTTATTAATACCTGGTATTAAGGTTGTTTGTTCTGAGGTGTTTCCACTAAATACTTGAATGGATAATGGAATACCATTACTACCCATAAAAAGACCCATTCCAACAATAGGATCAACTCGATGTTCTTTTGATACTCCTTTCTTCCTTAGACCATCTACATCATTAAAATCAATCTCCGTATAATAATTTGTGACATCATAATATACTTTATCATGAGAATCGTTTTTAAATAATGTTTTAGATGCATTCTTTAGATGAGTTTGTAGACTATCAAATACTAGTGATAATAAATCTAGGCTTCTATAGACATCATCTAAAGAGAAGTTATAATTCTTTTGATAATACTTATGGATGTGAGATGTTTTACTTCTTTTAGACTCAGGAAATAGTATTCTTTCAAATACGAGAAACTTAAGTATTGAACTTAATTTATACTCAATTTTTTTATCAAGAGATTCTTGAAAATTATCAATAAAATTATCAATTTCTAAATAATCATAAATACTTTCTAAGTATCGATAGCCATAATTAAATGGTGTATTAATTATTGAACCGTTAGTGTTATCCTTAGAGTTAATATGTAAAATTATGTTTTCATCTTTACTATAATTTAATTCTTCTAGCTGATCTTGAACCATTTTGATAAAGGCTTCCCTATCATCTTGAAGCTCTAGAGTTCCAAAATTAATAATAGACTTATGGAATATTTTATTGCCTACTCTAATTCCCTCAACAATTCGAACAGCTGTTCTAGGGTTACCTGCTTTATCTTTTCTTCTTTCGTATTTTATAAACATAAAAACCTCCTATTATACACACAACAACATATAACAATAATATTATATAACAATTTTCAAAAATATATCAAAAATTGTTTAAATTTATCTAAATTTAGGTTTATTAATTTAAAATATATCGAAAAGCTAACTTTTTATAATTGCTTACACACAACATCTGCGTAAGTCAGGAACAAAATCAATGACATTAGGCTTAAAGGTATCCATAATCTTGCATATATTATATCTTAAATTCCTTATT
>JAITXJ010000025.1 GCA_031284745.1 Acholeplasmatales bacterium
TTATTAATTTGTTTCCTAATTATTAAAGTAATTGTTTGTTAATTCAAACTCTCTAAAATATTCAATTTTCAAAGACTTGTAACACATCTTATAAAAACGTGCTTATTAATTATATCACAATTTATTTTTATTATAAAAGTGATAATAATGGTGGTGGACGAGGACAGATTCGGACTGCCGAACTCTTAGAGAACAGATTTACAGTCTGCCGCGTTTAGCCACTTCGCTACTCGTCCACACGTAATGAATATTATACTATATTTTAGTTAAATCGTTAATTTAATGCGAAAAATGGCACATTTTAATTTATTAAAGGGTTATTTATAAAAAATCTATTTATTAAGGGATTATAACATTCGAATAAGATGCGAAAATCTTTCATTTTCGACAACCGGTAATTGGTACTTTATAGTTTTTTCCAAAACGTATTTCCATTTAGTTATCGGCAAGTCATTTTTAATCGTTTGAAAAACAATTTTTCCATCTTTTTTTAATATTTTTTTACTAATTGTGAACAAAATATCCAATCCTGCAAATGCCCTTGATAAAAATATATCATACTTGAATTTAATATTTTTTACATCATCATTAATGACTACAACATCATATATTTTTAACATATGTAGAAGTTGTTTTATAAATATACATTTTGTTTTGTCTATTTCAACAAGACTAATATTTAATTTTGGATTAATTATTTTTAATGGAATGCTGGGAAAACCAGCGCCAAAACCCACGTCAACAATTTTTTGAGTCTCGTTTATTAAATTGTAAACAGATAATGAATCAGCAAAATGCCGAAAATATATTTCTCTCTCCAATTTGATAGCTGATAAATTAATATATTTCATGCTTAAACTTAAAAAATTATAATATATATCAAACTTCTTCAGTTGTTCCTCGTTGATCACGATATGAAATTCTTCTTTGACAAAACAAATAAACTCTTCTTTAAAATCCAACTTATTTTCTTCCTCTTAAAAAATATAATAAAACATTAATATCTGATGGGTTAATGCCTAATATACGACCAGCTTGACCAATAGAATTGGGTTTTATTTTATTAAGCTTTTCTTTCGCTTCCAACGATAAATTATCAACATCATTATAATTTAAGCTTAATGGAATGACAAAATTTTCATATTTTTTTTGTTCTAACGCCACTTCAAATTCTTTTTTTATATAACCATCATATTTGATTCTAATAATTATATCCTTAATAGTTTTCACATCTAAATCGGGTAGTAGGCCTCCCTTTACTTCTTTAACATCAATTTCTGGTCTTTTAATCAAATCAAAATAGTTTGTTGGACTAAATAATTCCGCACTATTAATACTAGTTAGCCAATTGTTAAAAATATTATTAGGATTTATTTTATTTTTTTGACACTTATCAATCGTTTCATCAATAAATTGATACTTTTTAACAATTAATTTATAATCATCAAGACTAACTAGCCCATATTTATAGCCATATTTGCTAAGTCTTTCATCAGCGTTATCATTTCTTAAAATTAATCGGTATTCTGCTCTGCTCGTCAGCATGCGGTATGGTTCATTAGTTCCTTTATTGATTAAATCATCAATTAAAACGCCAATATAGGCTTCGTCTCTTCTCAATATGAACGGATCCAAATTATATATTTTATTGCCAATATTAATGGCGGCCATCAATCCCTGACAAGCAGCTTCTTCGTAACCACTAGTTCCATTAATTTGACCAGCAAGAAAAAGGTTCTTAATTTTCTTAGTTTCCAAAGTTGAATAAATTTCTAAGGGGTTTATGGCATCATACTCAATAGCATAAGCAAATTTATCAATTTTAGCATATTCTAAACCCACGATGCTCTTAACCATCTTGTCTTGAATGTCCCGGGGCATCGATGTTGAAAAACCTTGCAAATAAAGTGTATTTAGATCTAAGCTTTCTAATTCCAAAAAAATTTGATGGGTGTCATGTGAAGCAAATCGTACAATTTTATCCTCAATTGAAGGACAATATCGCGGTCCAATTCCTTTTATAATTCCGCCAAAGAGAGCGCTTTTTTCTAGATTATTTAAAATAATCTTTTTAGTTAAGGTTGTCGTTCTAGTAATTCCACATGGTATAGTTATCTTATAATCTGTAACATCTTGATAATTAGAGAAAGAATAGAATTCATCATCCCCAAATTGATATGTTAAATCATTAAAATTTACCGATGATATAGTTATTCTTGGTGGAGTGCCGGTTTTTAATCTAATAACTTCAAACCCTAACTCTTTTAATTGCATTGATAATCCAAAGGTGGTTTTTTCGCCAGATGGACCGGAAATCGAGATTTCATCTCCTATTAAACAGCGACTATTTAGATATGTCCCAGTTGTTAAAAGTACATAATCAGCATTATATTTACTTCCATCAGTCAAAACAACCCCATTAATTAAATTATCCACAATAATTAATTTTTCAACGCTGCCTTCCATAATTGTTAGATTGTTAGATTGAAATAATAAGTTTTTCATTTGCTTGGAATATTCTAGTTTATCTATCTGAGCTCGCAAAGCCTGCACCGCATAACCTTTACCAGAATTTAACATTTTCATCTGAATCTGGGTTTTATCAGCTAGAATTCCCATAACACCACCCAATGCATCAATTTCTCGAACAATAATGCCTTTGGCTGGCCCCCCAATCGAGGGATTGCAGGGAAGAGTGGCAATTTTATTTAAGTCTAAAGTAATTAGTAGGGTCTGTATATTTCTTTTGGAAAGGCATAAAGCGGCCTCACATCCAGCATGTCCAGCCCCAACAATTATTGCTTGATAATTCATAAATTTATAAGATAATTAGCTAATTTTTCTTTAGTAAAGCCAAATTTGTCTAGTACTAAATTTAGAGATGCACTTTCGCCAAAACGTTCAATACCATAGACATGAGAAGCATAGCGATACCAAATTTCCGTAGTGCCCATCTCGACCGCAACAGTAATATTTCGATTTGGCAAGATACTATTTTTAAATTCATCTGATTGTTTATTAAAAAGAAAAGTCGAAGGCATGCTAACAATTCTGATATTAAATTTAGAAGCAAGTATTTTTTTAGCTTCCAAACATAAGGTTATTTCTGATCCGCAGCTTAATAAAATAAAATCAATTTTTTTAGACTCATCTTCTCTATCAATAATATAAGCACCGCGAGAAACATCAAAATTAGACTGTTCTAAATTAGGTAAATCTTGTCTAGTTAAAACAATAACAGTAGGTGTATTTTTGCTTAATGAAGCGATTTCATAAGCACCGATTGTTTCTTTTGTATCACAAGGGCGAAGAACATTTACATTGGGAATGCTTCGAAGCGAAGTTAACTGTTCAATTGGCTGATGAGTGGGCCCATCTTCCCCAACGGCTATCGTATCGTGAGTAAAAATAAATATATTTGGTAGGTGAGAAATTGCTGCAACTCTAATAGCTGGTTTCATATAATCAGAAAAACTAAAAAAAGTTCCAGTAAAGGTTCTTAATCCTCCAAACAATAAAATACCATTAGTTATAGTACCCATCGCATGTTCTCTCACACCGAAATTGATATTTCTTCCACTTAAGTGATCACTACTATAGTGTCCGTCATTTCCCTTTGCCTTGGTACTACTAGTTAAATCAGCACTTCCACCAATTAAATTGAGATTCAATGTGGAATATTTATTAATAACCGAGCCAATAACATTTCTGGTTGAATTTTTAGTTAAATCTAATAATTCCTTAAAATCAGTTCTGTTAACCAATATTTGATTATCATTAAAAAAAGAAATTAATAATTTATAGTCATCAGGATACATGGTTTGATATTCATTCAATAATTGTTTGTGAGCCATATAAATATTTCGACCTTTTTGGAAAATAGTTTTATGGAAATGTGCTAACACTTCCTTAGGTACATAAAAGGGCTCGAGGGAATAGTTATTTTTAGTTTTAAGTTGTATGATATCATCCTTATCAAGAGGGGCTCCGTGCACCTTAGAAGTATTTTCCACCAAAGATCCCCTGCCTATAACAGTTCGACACTCAATTATAGTTGGTCCATTTTCCGACTTCTTAGCCAGAGAAATCGCGCGGCTAATACTTTCTGTTTCACTATCAACCAAATGATAATTCCAACCACAAGCTTTAAATTTAAGCTGTATATTTTCACTAGTTGCTAAATCAGTTTTTCCATCCAATTGGATTTTATTAGAATCGTAAAGCAATATTAGTTTACTTAATTTCAGATGCCCAGCTAAGCTTATAGCTTCATGAGCAACACCCTCTTGTAAATCACCATCACCGCACAAAACATAGGTATAGTTATCAAAAATAGAAAATCCATTTTTATTAAATTTTTGGGCTAAGACTGTTTGTGCAATAGCTAAACCCACTCCATTTCCAATCCCCTGACCTAATGGTCCAGTTGTTGCTTCAACACCTGGGGTCGTGCCAACTTCTGGATGACCTGGCGTAATTCCAAAACTTCGAAAATGTTTAAGATCATCAATTGTTAGTTGAAAACCAGATAAATACAAAAATGAATAAAGAAGAGCGGAACCATGCCCAGCTGAAAGAACAAAACGATCACGGTTAATAAACTTGGGCTCACCAGGGTAAACATTTAAATGTTTAGTGAAAAGAGTATATAAAATTGGTGCGCTACCAAGAACAATTCCAGGATGTCCTGATGACGCCGAGTTAATCATATCAATACCTAAAAAACTTGCGGCATTGATACATAATTTATTTAATTCTTTTACTTTCATAATTAATTTTTGTTATTTGAACCTGGTTCTTTAGAAGCATCTTCCTCCTCGGCAGTTGGTTGAGCTAAAGGTTCCTTCCCAATCACTTCTTCGGAGGTCGCCCCATCTAAATGCTCAATTTCACTCGAAGGTACTAACTCTTCATTTTCCGTTGGCTCATCGTTAGTTTCAATTATTTGAGGTTCTTTAGAAGCATAAAAATCCACTTGTTTTTTTACTATAGCTTCAATACCACTTTCTCCAAATAAATTATTCATATCGCTTTGATAAGTTTTAAGACTTTTACTTTGAGGATTTTTAAAAATAAAAGAAGTTACAAGCACGACTACCAAACTCCCAACAACCGCATATAATGCTGCATTTGATAGTTTAGAATTGTTAGTTACGCTCGAAACAATTAAAGAAACAATTAAGAATACCAATACTATTCCTAATGTGGCATAGGAAATTATTTTATTAATAAAATTATACTTTAATAATCTATTTAAATGCTGAATAAACGTCTGATTAGCCGCTACAGTAAATAGTTCTTGGAAAGTACTATAATATTCATCATCAACGAACATTATATAGTCTTTTCCCTTACAAGCCCAAACGTAATAAACCTTTCTAGCAATATGAGATTGGTAAGAATCTTGAATATTGAAAGAATAAATTTTGACAATTGAACCATCATTTAATTTTTGAACATCAATCGGTTCTCCATGAACCTTTTTAAATAACTTAGCATTATATACTCTATACATAATAATACTCCTTTTATAAATATCATATCATTTTTATATTATTTCATTCATTAATAGCAAATAATACGTTAATTTAAAGAAAAGTCCCCTATTTCATTAACACTCACATAATCATTACGCTTATGGCTGCTTCAATCAAGTCCTGACCAAATTCACAAATAACTATTGAATGTTAATGAAATAAGAGACTACTTATTTCTTTTATTTATAAAGAAATTCTTTAACAATTGTGTTGAAGTATCTTTCATAATACCAAAAATACTTTCAATTACTATTGTATCATTTTTATATATTTTTTCACAAGATATGTATATTTTTGCTATTCTTGAATTCTTTATGGCGAGAAAACATAGATCACAAGGACTCAAAGTAACATACATAGTACAGCCACTTAAGTTCCAGCTTTTAATCCTTTTGGCCGCTTTCTTAATGGCTACTATTTCTGCGTGCCCCATAATATCATACTTTCCCTGGCGGATATTATGTCCTACACTAAGAACCTTATTTTTATATACAATACAACAACCAACGGGCACCTCATCCTTTTTATAGGCTTTAATAGCTTCTTTTATGGCAATATCCATAAAATATTCGTTGCTATTTACTGGGTACTTCATGATGACAACGACACCTAGGTTCGTATGACTCCTTAGCCGCAACTAAAATAAGTGGGTCATTCTCCAGGGCCGGTTTTCCATTAATAATTCTTTGTGTTCTCGTTGCTGGTTCCCCACAAACAACACAAATTGCCGTAAGCTTTGTAACATTTTCCGCAATTGCTAAAAGATTGCCCATTGGTCCAAAGGGTTGTCCTCTAAAATTACGATCAAGCCCCCCAACAATTACTCTAATACCAAGATCAGCTAAATTATCGACTACCTTTATTAATCCGTCATCGAAAAATTGAGCCTCATCGATAATAACAGCATTAATAGAACTGGTAATATATTTTTCTATTTCTGATGAAGAATCAATTAAAATTGCCTGACAGGTTCTTAAATTATGTGAAACAATTTCGCTTTCATTAGAATATCTTTTATCAATAGATGGTTTAAAAACAAGATATTTTTTCTTAGCATAATCTAATCTACGAATTCTTCTAATTAATTCCTCAGTTTTCCCAGCGAACATTGGTCCACATACGATTTCAATACTTCCGGCTTTTTTGTCCATGATTTACCTCACTTGAAATTAATTATATAACAAATTCTATTTATTGAAAATTATTTTGCTTAACCATATAAATTATAAATTTGTTCCAAAATTGGCTGAAAAAAAACTAGATTTTTTATTTCTAGTCTTCTTCATTCTTTTTTTGGGTAATTCCATACTTTCTATTAAACTTTTCAACTGCGCCTGTTGCTTGAGTGAAGGTTTGCTTGCCAGTATAGAAAGCGTGACAATTAGAGCAAGTATCGATTTTAATATCTTTAGCTGTTGATCCAATTTCATACTCTGAACCACAAGTGGAACATTTAACTTTGGTCAGATAATACTTTGGTTGTATTTTTTTTTGCATTTTTCTCCTTTGCCATAACAAAGCATATTGTTATAGGGACAAATATAATTATATCACATTTGAATAATTATTTATTTTCTACTCTTCTTCCTCGTTGGATACCCACTTAGCGTTGTGGTAATATTCCTGAACATCTTCAATTTCATCAAGGTCAGCAATAAATCTCTCAATCTTGCCAATATCTTCTGGATTAGTAATTTCCATGACATTAAGTGGAATATAAGTTACTTCATCATCCACTAAATTAATATCTTCCTTTAAAGAGAATAGTGCTTGTTTAATTTTATTATAATCGGCATATTCACCTAGAACAGTTACTATTCCATCCTCTTCTTCAATATCCGCATCAACTTCATTTAAAATTAACGCCTCTAAAACTTGTTCTTCATTAAATTCATTGGTAGACAAAATGGCTTTATGTTCAAATTGGTGCATCACTGTTTGACCAAAATTGCCTCCCCTTTTTTGGTAGGAATTTCGAACGATGGCCACCGTTCTCGAAACATTATCAGTTAAGCATTCCACAATAAAACTTGTACCCGCTGGTCCAAAACCTTGATAGCTTACACTTGTATAATTTTCACCAGTTCCACCTTTGGCTTTCTCTATTGATCTTTTAATGACATCAGCTGTAACTTGTTCTTTTTTGGCCCTTTCAATAACTCTTTTTAAACTGGCGTTCATATCGGGGTCTGGCACACCACTTTTAGCGGCCATATATATTTCCTTAGCCCATTTTGCATATAGCTTTGATTTTGCTGCGGCAGTTTTTGCCATTGAAGCAGCTCTGACTTCGTGTGCTCTTCCCATTATTTTTTCTCCTTTTTATAAGATTCTATACACTTTTGAATTATTTTTTTTGCATTCTCTCGATTGCCAATATTTTGAATAAATGTGCGCTTTCCTTCCAACTCTTTATAAATTTCAAAGAAGTGCGACATTTCTTCGACAATATGCTTAGGCAATTCTTCAATATTTTGATAATTATTATAACTGGGATCACCAAACGGTATCGCCACAATCTTTTCATCAATCTCATCAGAATCGATCATTTTAATCACGCCAATAGGATAACATTTGACAAGGCTCATCGGTTCGATATCTTCTTGACATAAAACTAAAACATCCAATGGGTCATGATCGCCGGCGAGCGTCCGAGGAATAAATCCATAATTAGCTGGATAATGGGTAGAAGTAAATAAAACACGATCTAAAATAATTAGGCCTGTTTCCTTATCTAATTCATATTTCTTCTTGCTTCCCTTGGATATTTCTATTACCGCGATAAAGCATTCGGGAGTTATTCGGTTTTCATTGATATCATGTAATATGTTCATAAATACTCTACTTTCTTTAAAATTATACTATTTTTTATTTTTTTTAGCGTTTATTTGGATATTTTAAGCCATTTTAGAATTTTTTTCAGTTTTCTTTAGTTGCCGGTACTTTAATAGAAACTCTTATCTGGTTATTTTAGTCAAACCAAAAATATAATCGCTATTTTCTATGACTAATTAAATTTAAGATTGTTATGGAGGCAATACAGCTGGTAAGTGTTACTTAAAAGAGAGACTACCGTTAAGGGCCCAACCCCTCCCGGAACAGGGGTTATAAATGAGGCCTTTTTTACTAGTGCTTCATAATCTACATCACCTACTAAGTTGCCTTCCAAGCGATTGATTCCCACATCAATAATAATGCACCCTTTTTTGACCATTTCCGCCGTTAGAAACTTTGGCTGGCCAATAGCACAAATAATTAAATCCGCTTTTTTTGTATGAAGGCTTAAATTTTTAGTTTTAGAGTGACAAATAGTCACTGTCGCGTTTAAATCAAGAAGCATTTTAGCAATGGGCATACCCACAATATTAGAGCGGCCAATTACACAAGCGTTTAAGCCCGTAACATTGATATTATATTCTTTTAGGAGTAGAATGATTCCAAATGGGGTCGCTGGTCGAATAGCCGTTTCTCCTAAAAATAATTTTCCGGCATTATAGTTGCTAAAACCATCTGCATCTTTATTATAATCAATATGATTCATTAATTCTTTAATATTTAAACTAGGAGGAAGAGGTTGCTGAATAATAATACCATCAACACTCGGATCGCTATTTAATGTCTCTAGAAATTGAAGAATTTCGCGTTGCTGGACATCATCTTCAAAACGATGTAATTCCACCAAAATTCCTGATTGTTTGCCTCTTAAAATCTTCGACTTGATGTAACTATTGGAAGCCAAATTATTACCAACTTGAATAATTGCCAACTTAGGAGCTCTTTGTACTTGTAAAAAACTCCTATTAATTTTTTCCTTTAACTCAATAATGATTTTATCGGCTAGCAATTTACCATTGAGAATCATAAAATAATATTACCTTTTTTATCTAATTTCATATCTTCATACCTTGGGTGAACACCTAGCCCCGGCAAAGTCACAATTCCCTTGGTTAAGCAAACTAATAATTTAGATCCATTGTTGACAATAATATTGCTGATAGATAAATTAAAATCTTCCGGAACATTTAAAAGTGTAGCATCACCACTTAGGGATAGCGGGGTTTTCGCAATACACACTTGATAATCAAGATTACCGATTTTATCTAATACAAGGGCTGCTCTTTTACTAAATTCCACATTAGTGGCTCCATAAACTTTCTGGGCAATTTGCAGAATTTTTTGTGATGGCAAATCATGAATATCATATATCCCTTTAATTTCATCCTTATGAACACAATTATCCATCACCATTCGTGCTAAATCCAGACAGCCTTTCGCCCCTTGTTTAAAACCACGTGACTCGCAACAAGGATATCCGCGGACTTCACACCACTTGGAAACTACCTCAAGGTCCTCCTTTTTATCGGTATCAAATACATTAATTGCCACCACAAAAGGTAAATTAAATTGTTTAATATTGTTAATATGAGCCGCTAAATTTTTAAGACCATTTTCCAAAATATTTTCTTTATTGTTATATTCTCCATGATACTTTATAGCTTGAATAGTAGCAACAATAACTACACAATCAGGATTTTTTTTAATAATTGGTACCTTAATGTCCATAAATTTTTCGGCACCTAAATCAGAACCAAATCCCGCTTCAGTAACCACAAAATTAGCATACTTAAGGCCAATTAGCGTACCAAATACACTGCTGCAACCATGAGCTACATTCGCAAAGGGGCCAGTATGAATCAGTGCCGGACTCCCATAATAACTTTGCACAATATTAGGATTTATTGCCTCTTTAAGTAAAACCATCAATCCCTCAACACAATTTAATTTTTTAGCATAAACATAATTATCATCAAAGTCAATTCCGATGATAATATCGCCAAGTCTGCTTCGTAAATCATCAATCGAAATACTTAAAGCTAAAATTGCCATAATTTCGGAAGCTGCCGTAATAATAAATTTACGCTTTCCATAAATTGTTTCAATATCTCTAAGAGCACGATCGTTCATATCAATAGCTCTAGGCCAATATACTTCTTTAATTTTCAGATTGTTTCCAAAGTGAAGGTGATTATCAATGGCGGCGCTTAATAAATTATGAGCACTAGTAATTGCGTGAAAATCGCCATTAAAATGCAAATTAATCTCTGCTCCCGGCAATAAAGTCGTTTTCCCTCCCCCAACAGCACCACCTTTTAAACCAAAAACCGGTCCCAAACTTGGTTCTCTTAGGGCTAAAATGGCTCCTTGTTTTAAGAGATTTAAACCATCACATAAACCAATTGAAATGGTTGTTTTCCCCTCTCCCTTGGCAGTGGGAGTCATCGCTGTCACTAAAATTAATTTGCCTTGCTTATTTTTATCTGATTCCAAACATTTAATATTAATTTTAGCTTTTTCATTAGGATAAAAAGTAACATATTTGCTTTCAATTCCTAATTTTTTAATCGTACTTTTTAATTTATCCATTGGTTTGCTCCTTAAGTATAAATGATGGCGTTCTCGATGGGAATCGAACCCATAACTGCTCCTTAGGAGGGAACTGTAATATCCATTTTACTACAAGAACCTTCTAATATTATATCAATATTCAATAATATGGCCCAATACTTACAAAAATGATAAAATTATTGTAGTAGGTGACATTATGTTAGACATTAAATATATCGTAGAAAACAAAGAAGAAGTTAAAAAAATCCTTAGTAACCGCAATGGTGATTATTCCTTTATTGATACCATTGTGGAAAAATACAATCAAAGAAAGGTTAATTTACTCGAAGTTGAGCAGGCCAAAAGTCAACGAAATAACCTTTCTAAGGAAATCGGTCTATATAAAAGAACTGGGCAAGACGCTACTGAGTTAATGAACAAGGTCTCAGCATTAGCTGACCAAATCGCCACCATCGACAATGTTGTTTTGCTGCTAGAAAAAGAAATCTTCGATCTCATGAGTATCGTACCTAATTTACCAGATTCTAGTGTTCCCATTGGTGTTGATGAAACATTCAATCGCGTTGTTCGGACTTATCTTAATCCCCCTATTTTTTCCTTCCCCATAAAGGACCATGTTGATTTAGGACAAAATTTAGGTATTCTCGATTTTGAACGAGCAGGAAAAATAACTGGTACCAGATTCGTCATCGATAAGGGTCTTGGTGCTAGACTAGAACGTTCCCTAATTCAATTCATGATGGATCTTCATTCAACAAAACATGGTTACACCGAAATTATCCCCCCTTATATCGTTAATGAAAAAAGTATGTTTTCCACTGGTCAATTTCCTAAATTTAAAGATCAAGCCTTTCATCTAGAAGGTACTGACTATTATCTCAATCCTACAGCAGAAGTACCAGTTATTAATTCCTTACGGGATGAAATTATTGATGGTAATCTTTTACCATTAAAATACGTGGGTTATACCACCGCTTTTCGAAGTGAAGCTGGCAGTGCTGGGCGAGATACTCGCGGTATTTTACGTCAACATCAATTTAATAAAGTTGAATTAATTAAATTTACCAAACCGGAAGACGGGCCTAAAGAATTAGAGTTAATGTTAAAAGATGCAGAAAAAGTCTTAAAACTTTTGGAATTACCATATCGGGTGGTATGCTTATCGACTGGTGATTTAGGATTTAATGCTATTAAAACTTATGATATCGAAGTATGGGTTCCTTCTCAAAATACTTATCGTGAAATCTCTAGTGTTTCCAGCGATGGAGATTTTCAAGCCAGAAGAGCTTCTATTAGATTTAAAAGAACAAAAGAAGCTAAAACGGAATTTGTTCACACCCTTAATGGTAGTGGCTTAGCCATTGGGCGAACAATGATTGCGATAATTGAAAATTATCAAAATGCGGATGGCACGATTACCGTCCCTAAAGTATTAAGAAAATATTTAAAAACTGCGATCATTAAATAATTTAAGCTATTTTAAGTAATTCCTGTAATTTTAAAAAATCTTCTTTCTTCGTGATATTTTGATGATTGGGAATAATAAAACTTATTTTATCGTCAATATAGCGGGGAATTAAATGAAAATGCAAATGAGCAATACTTTGTCCGGCTAATTCACCATTATTAGAAATAATATTAAGATCATTAACTCCTAGTTTGTTTTTCAGTTGTTGAGCCAACATTTGAATGACTAAAACTACATCGCTCAAGGAAGCGGCCGATATCGTAAAAATATCCTTAGCTTCTTCCTTTGGAACAACTAGCAGATGCCCAGGAGTGGCTTGGGAAATATCTAAAAAAGCAATAGTTTGAGAGTTCTCATAAATGATATAGGCGGGTATTTCGCGATTAATAATTTTAGTAAATAATGACATATCTTGTTCTCCATAAAAAGTATATCAAATAATTGAGATATTATGGATAAATATCACCTTAAATGATCTGTTTTACGATTCTCACAAGTCGATTTTGTAGAAAAAAATGATATAATAATAATGTAGATGGAGGGTATCATGAAAAAAATACCAGTAGGAATTAGTGCCAGACATGTCCATGTCAGTAAAGAACATTTAGAGATATTATTTGGAAAAAATTATGAATTAACCGTTTTTAAACCGCTCAGCCAACCAGGTCAATATGCTTCCAATGAAAAAGTAAAAATCATTAGCCCCGGTGGAAAAGAAATAGAAGCACGAATTTTAGGACCAGTCCGAAGTGCTTCGCAAGTGGAAATTAGTAAAAGCGATGCTTTTACCTATAAATTCGATACCAAAGAATTAGTCGTTCCTGTACGTTCAAGTGGCGATATTATTGGAAGTGGTCGCTGTACTTTAGTGGGGCCGGTTGGAAGTGTCGAATTAACTCAAGGGGTTATTATTGCCGATCGACATATTCACATGTCACCGGATGATGCAACATATTATAATGTCAAGGATGGCGAACGTTATGCCTTAAAAATTAGTGGTGAAAAACCAGTAATTTTAGGTAATGTACTCATTAGAGTAAGTCCTAAATTTGTTTTAGATGCTCATGTCGATACCGATGACGGCAATGCTAATCTGCTTAAAACCGGGGATCAAGCAACCCTAATTAAACGCAAATTGTTTTAATGGATAAACTAACAAATATTCAAGTTTTTCGTGACCCTATTTATGGCTATATTCATGTTGAATATCGCTTTATTAAGGAACTTATCGATACTTTTGTTTTTCAAAGATTACGTCGAATCAAACAACTAAGTGGTGTTTGCATGGTTTTTCATTGTGCTGAACATTCACGATTTTCCCATAGTTTAGGGGTTTATGAATTAGCTAATCGTTTATGTAAAAATAATGACGTTAATAATACTCTATCTGATCGAGAAAAGCTCTTACTTTTGACAAGCGCACTTTTACACGATATCGGTCATGGAGCTTATTCTCATGCTTTTGAAGATGTTTTCAAAGTTAACCATGAACAAATTGGCGCTCGCATTATTAAAGAAGATCAAGAAATTCAAAAAATTTTAAGTCAAGTAGATGAAAAGTTTAGCACCGATTGTAGCAACATAATTTTGCATAAAAGTCCTTATAAAATTATTGAAAGTTTAATTTCATCCCAAATCGATATTGATCGTCTCGATTATCTCGGACGTGATGCCTATTTTACCGGAGCCCCTTATGGTTATGTCGATTTTGAAAGAATCATTCGCATCATGCGAATCGTCGATGGGCGGGTCGTATTTAAAGAATCAGGAATCCATGCGATTGAAAACTACCTTATTTCCCGTTACCACATGTACTGGCAAGTCTATTATCATAAAACCGCACGTGGTTATGAAATAATTTTAGAAAAAATTTATAATCGCATCTATGATTTATTAAAAGAAAGGTATCATTTTATCAATAATGTCCAATTAATTGCGGCTATTACCAAAAATCCTCATAGCATTCACGATTATTTACAAATTGATGACAATTATATTAACTCTTTAATTGTCGCTTTATTAAATGAGGAAGATCCGATATTGCATCAATTATGTTACGATTTTACCCATCGTAAAATTTGGGCCTCATTACCATACGACCCTAGCAATGAATTAATCAAAAATATCATAGCTAAAGGAAATTTATATAATTATTGCATTAGAGGAGTTAGTCAAAATACTTATAATGAGACAACTATCATCGATAATTCCATCAATATTTTATTAGATGATGGTTCCATTAAGAGCATATTAAATGTTTCACCGGTCGTTAATAGTTTACAAACGAGCGGCTATAAAGAAGATCTTCGCTTTTTTTACCGACATGAATAAATTATATGTCGTCGAAGGTATTCACGATGAGGATAAACTTCATAAAATAGATCCATTAATTAATACTTATAGCATTGGCGGATATGGTTTAAATGAAGATGATTTTTTGTTTTTGGCTCAGGCGTCGAAAAATTGTCAAATAGTTCTCTTATTTGACCCCGATGCAGCCGGCACTAATTTCTTTAACAAAATTTCGGCCCGCATTCCCAATTGTCAATGTATTTATTTGAACCAAGCTGATGCTTTAGCTAAAAATTCTCACAAAATTGGCGTTGAGCATGTGGAAATTAATTGTTTAAAGAGCTATCTTGATTATCAAGCAACGGAAATTAAGATCAAAAGCATTACTTTTGATGATCTTTACCAATTAGGCTTAACAACAACCGTTAATTCAGCACAAAAAAGAGCGAATATTTCTAAGATACTTCATTTAGGAAATCCCAATACAAAGCAATTTTTAAACAGAATAAATATTATTGGCTGCTCGATCGAAAAGTTAAGAACGCTGGTATTGTCTAATGATTAAAGCAAAAAAAAGATGGGGACAAAATTTCATCTCTGATCGAAATATTTTACAAAAAATCGTTGATCTTAGTCAGATTGACCACCAAAATGTTCTGGAAATTGGACCGGGAATGGGTGGTTTAACAAGAATCCTGGCGAAAGAGGCTAAAAAACTCTTATGTTATGAAATTGATGAGGATTTGCATGAATTTTTAGACGAAATTGAAGAAAAATTTACTAATACCAAAATTATTTATCAAGATTTCTTAGCAAACGATTCAAATTCAGTCATCAAGGAATACTTTTCTCAAGAGCCAGTCATTCTGGTTTCAAACTTGCCGTACTATATTACCACGCAAGTAATCATGAGTTTTCTAACAAATAGTTCACTTCAAAGAGCAATCATTATGGTTCAAAAAGAGGTTGGCGAACGTATTATTTCACTTCCTAATAATAAAGAATATGGGCAATTAAGCGTAAATATACAAGGTTCTTGTTGGGTAAAAAAACTCTTAAATATTAAGCGTGGACTTTTTAACCCCGTTCCCAATGTGGATTCCATTTTAATTAGTCTCGAAAAATATGCTCCTTTAGACCCAGAGTTTGTAAATTTTAATCGCCTAATCTTTGCTAATAAACGCAAGACCCTTTACAATAATTTACTAGCCAACCTTCATTTAAGTTCCAATCAGGCCAGTCAATTATTAATGGATTTAAAAATAAACTCAAACTCTCGTAGCGAACAATTAAATATTGATACCATTAAGGAACTTTATAATTCATGGAAAAAATTACCCAATTAGCTCCCGCCAAACTTAATTTATCACTCTATGTCACCGGCAAACAAGATAATTATCATCTGTTGGAGATGATTAATATTGTTTTACCGTTTTATGACATCATTGAAATTCAAAAAAATACCGAAGACGTTCTTGAATCTTCCCTCGATATTCCCAACAACATTGTTTTAAAAGCTCTGCAGCTTTGGCGCGATTTCACAAAAATCCCTCACAAGGTGAGAATAATTCTCACTAAAAATATTCCTCTTGGGGCCGGTTTAGGTGGCGAAAGTGCTGATGCAGCGGCCATGATCCGTGGATTAAATAACTTATTCGAGATCAACACCCCTTTAGAGCAATTTATACCATTAGCTCAAAAATTAGGTTCAGATGTGGCTTTTTGTTTATTTAATCGTTGGGCGAAAGTTAGTCATCTAGGCGAGGAACTTTTGTTTTTAACTCCTAACCCCAAAATTAAGAAAATTCTGCTAATTTTACCTAATTTAGCATGTTCTACTTCCGAAGTCTTTAAACACTATCCCGATACTTTTGAATTTAATCCTAATTTATTGTTAAACTATCATTATCACTATAAACAATTTATCAAAGACCTTCACAATAGTTTAACTGCCACCACGGTCCAACTTTATCCCGATTTAACAGCTCTTTCTCAAATACCGATGGTTCATATGAGTGGAAGTGGTTCGTGTTTTTTTATTATCAATCCCACGCAAAAAAATTATAACTCTCTTAAAAAAATATCCTATCGAACGATGCTTTTAACGCTTTAAAACTCCCAGGGGATAAATCCTTCGGGATCTTCCATCAACCAATTTTTCTCTTCCCCTTTTGCATCGATTACTTTGGCTTTAATTTGATATTTGCGAATAACAGCTTTTAGAAGTTGCGTAAAATTGAGGTTTAAATTACTATTAATTAAATATAATCCCGAAGGTTTCTCACAGACGATATCGACAATTTTTTTACTACTATCAGCATTAAAACTAGCAGAAATATAAGAATTACAATTACCAAAGATTTCATGATGTTTATCTTTAGTACTTTCAATATAAGAAACCATATTATTTGGATGAGTAACATCAACTTCATCGATTTGCCAGCCAAGTCGCAGGATAAAAGCATTTTTATTAACCAGGTTAACCGAGTTCTCACACGCTGCTTTATATTTACTATATTCATCATTAGGCTTTAAAACGCTATCTTTGGTTAAAGGTCCTTTTGTATCACCATAAACGTTCATGGTACTGATATAAGCAAAAACAATATTATGCTCAAAAGCAAATTTGGCCAATAATTTAGTCCAAGCGATGGGGCCATAGGCTAAGTGAAAGATATAATCGGGTTTTAATCTACCTAAGTATTCTAGTGAACCAACATCATCCACCTCAGGATAATCAGTACGATCCCAAGCTACCCATCTAATTCCTCTTCTTTCTAGGTTGCTGGCCACCTTTGGAGCTATCATTCCATGCATCCCCGTTATTAGTGCTGTTTTCATTTCTTTAACCTCATAATAATTATATATGAATTTTGAAAAATTCTTTAAAAAACCAAAAAGCCGGCTAATTTCTTACTGAAATCGTTTTCAAATTATTTAATATTGAATTTTCATTGAATCTTTTGAAAATAGTGTATAATTAACGTATGAAAAGGATTATATTATTATTCGTTTTAAGCCTTACACTTAGTTTGATTGCGTTTGGTTGTAAGCCAGCAACACCTCCTCCACCACCGCCACCTCCACCACCCGTTTATTCTAACTATGTAATTACTTATTTAGTTAAGTATCCTGACGATGGTAATTATTTTACTTATAAATCTGTCTTATACAATACTGCTAACCCCTTTAATTTTGAAACTGGTCCCGATGATCAAGGTAATTATTATTTTAATGGCTGGAGTGCTAGCCCTGAAGGAACAATTCTGCCAACAACATATCAAGTAACTAGCGATCTTAATCTTTATGGCTGGTATTCGTTAGATCTTCCAGATTTTGCTCTAGAAATTGGCGACATTTTAAGTTGGTTTGAAATCAATTATTCTTATGCCTTTGAAACTGGGTGGACCTACGGAAATTTCCTAGTCACCGAACACGGCATGTTGGATGCCATCGCCAATGATAGTACCAATCCTAATGGTCTAACTAGAGATTATCGTGATGTCATGCACTATAGTTATTTAGAAGGTTCCACAATTCATTTCTTTCGAGGCAATGAATTTGGTTTTGCTAGTTACAACGAACGATACAATTTAGCAACTTTCAATGAATATAATATTTATAATCAATTAATTTTTAATGATGATGATAATTATGTCACGATCAACCTAAATGGCGAATTTAACTACGATGGCAGTTTCTCCTATGAAAAAAATATTGCCTCTTTCTTTGCTCGCTTAATTTTAGGTGATGAACTCGGCTATTGTCGCGCAATTGAGATAGAATTCGTCGACGATACCTTAATTGTTTATGGGATTGCTAAAGAAGCATTTTCCTTTCTAGAATTACCTGGCGTTTTGAGTCCAAGTGGTAAACCAGTTATTTTTACTAGTGAGTTTAATGATATTGACACCACCGAAATTGGTCCTTTTACCGAATTTTACTTATCTAATACCATTCCCGTCTATGGTGATCTTGGTAATTGGGATGATTTACTTAGCGTCTTAAATCAACAAATGTATGTCGTCTTGAATGAAGACGTGGAAGATGCCTATCTTGCTTTAGTTTCTGTACTTCCAAGTATACCAGGAGAATTAGATTTTGATTATTATAGCGAACCTGATTCTGTTTACTATTTTTCGCGAATTTCTTTTGCAATTTTCAATAAAACCGAAAGTGACTTAGCTTTATTTGTTCAACAAGCTTTTCCTCTATCGATGGGTATCGATGATGAATGGGGTTTATATTTAGTTAATGATCCCATTAAAATTTATTTATTGCCTTATTACAATCAAAGTGATCAAATCTTGGTTATGAACTTTTATTTCCAGCATTATGGATTGTGGCCAGAATTACAAGTCAATAATCTAATTCATAACACCTTCCCTGATATTGATGTTCCACCTCTTTTAGGAGCAGTTCGTTATTATTTTAGTAGTAACTTTACAGGAAATTACGTGGTTGCTTACTTAGAGGCTGGACAAAGTCCCCAAGCAATGGTCGAAACTTGGATTGCTTATCTACTAAACAATCATGGTTATTTACGAGTAATGACTAATCAGGGCGAGCAAATTCAAGATCCAAGTAAGCGAATTGCCTTGTATTTCCAAACCTTTAATGATTTTGGTCCGGAAGTTATGATTGATTTTATGCTGGCAAGTCCCGGAGCAGAGATTGGTTGGCCAATCACCCAATTAAATGATTTAGGCCTCAATATTATCCCTGAGTGTGATGGCCAATTTTACTCCATTGGTTATCAATCAGTCATCGATGCCTGGCTCATTAGTGTCATTAACCCAAATATTGGTTTTTATGAATATCAAGCTCTACTAACTTCTTTGGGTTTTACAAGAGTGTTTGAGGATCCTGCGTGGTCAACAATGTATTCCTTTTTAGCTCCTGATGGTATTCATCAAGTAACTGTCTCTAATCGAACATTTGAAGGTCAATATTGGATTACAATCTATGATCGAGTTTCTAGTCCCTTAGTTTATACTTCCTATATTCCCTCTTCATTAAATACTCTTATTGGTCCAAACTATTTAGATATACCGTTTGCTCAAGGAGCAGGAGCATCTTATAGTTTAATTAATTCTTATTTAATTTTTGGACAAGGGATGGAAGATGTTCCTTCTAACTTAAGATATAATGTTTGGGGAATCTACTCAATTAATTTAACACCAGAAGAAATTACAACCTTTTATGCGAATTTTATCGCTGGGGGCTGGGCTCGTGGGGAGTTTGGAATGTATTATAGTGATCAATATCCCGGCTTAGGAATTAATTATATTGATTTCTTGGATGGTTCAATTTTAGTGGGCGGGGCTAATTACTATTATGGTTATAGTAATGCTAATGCAGCTATTTCCGCGGCCATTGCGGCTTTCTTATTGAAGTATCCAACTTATTCAACGCAAATCAATGATATATCAGATGCCTTTCCTAGTTTACCAAATAATAGTTATCAAACTACTTTAACATATATTTATGGTTCACCCCAGGGATCAGAACAAATGGAAATTGCCATTACTGGCATTAATAATACAACAGCAACTACCTTTCGCAATGAGTTGTTTGCAAACTACTCCTTCCAACCACTGCCAAACAATCGTTATCAGGGGGCCCTATGGAGTCAAAGAGGCTATGCAAATATTAGCGGGGGAACAATCTGGTTTGATATTACCTTAGCTTATTTCAGCAATGTATTATATATTTATATAAGGAACTAATATATTTTAAAATATATATTAAATATAGAATTAACATTTTTTATTGGAGGAATTTATGAAAAAAATTGTTATCACTCTTAGTTTAATTTTAGGGTTGGTAGTTACAGGTTTAATTCTTGTAAGTTGCACACCAGAACCTAAAGTTGAAACTTACAATCTCAATGTTACAAATCAAAATCCTGATTTGGGTACCATCTCTGGCACCCCGAATGGTACCTATGATGAAGGCACAACAATTAGCGTTTCGGCTGATCCGAATGCAGGAGCTTCTTTTACGGGTTGGTATCAAGATGGTGTTTTAATCGTTACAGCCGAAGATTATAGTTTCCCAATCGATCAGGACACTAATTTGGTGGCGCATTTTGCGGTCTTACCAGTTTATTATTCCTATAGCGTTTCTTCACAAAGCACCGACCGAGGAACCGTAGCTGGCACTGCCAGTGGTAGTTATTTAAAGGGATCTGCTCTTCGAGCAATTGCTAATGCTAAATCAGGCGCTTATTTTACTGGTTGGTATCAAGCAAATCAATTAGTATCTTCTTCATCGACTTATGATTTTACTTTAGAAGCTGATACTACTTTAGTTGCCCACTTTGAATTAGAAATAATTCATTACACCTTGTTAATATCTTCGGAAAATTCACTTTATGGTAGTGTCTCTGGTTCACCTAGTGGACAATATGATGAAAATACCACCTTGACAGTAGTCGCAACCGCGGTTGATGGAGCTTCTTTCGATGGATGGTATAGTGGCACAACTTTAGTATCTAGTGATTCTCCTTATGTCTTTGATTTAGTAGGCAATATCACTTTAGTGGCTAAATTTTCGCAAATAGCTACTGATACTGTGGAAATAAACGGCGCTCCTGAATGGGCTTTAGTTGGCGATTCATTTACAGTTGGTGTTACTATTACACCTTCTAACTCTTGGTTAGCCTATCATCCCGCTAATTTGGTGGTTACTCCTTCGGCAAGCGCAACTCTTGGCAGTGATGGTCTCGTGACAATTTCTGCTGCTACTACCGTTAATATTAGTTATGTTTTAAATGATTCCACCGTTTTAGCAAGCCAAAATATCATTGTTTTACCTGATATTTCAACCTTAGGAACTAATTTTACCATTACTTCCGGCACTAAGACTTGGGTGGCTGCGGAAGGTTTTTATAAAGAAATTACCTCCGGAGTAGAAACTCTCGCCTATATTCGTAATGTTCAAGATCTTTATTGGCGAGTTACGAAAGATAATTTAGGCGCACCCGTCGGTGTTACTTGGCATGTATCGATGGATGCCTCGGTAGCTTATAACACAATTTCCACCAATACTTTATTTTCTAGTTCGGAAGGTATTGTTTATTCCGCTAATGTAATTACTTTGTATTCCTCTAATCCCGATTCTTTATTAGCTAAATTAGCACAATTTAGTTCCGCCTTAACTGGGGTACCGGTAGCTTATGCTTATTGGGATAATGGTGTGCTCAATATCTCTGATGGAAATTCTACTGTCGTAACAATTAGTGGATTTGGTGAATCAGTGGATGAACGTTTATCAAGACTATATGAATCAGGTTCCACCAATGTTCCTCAAACAGCTTGGATTGCAACTTGGGCGGAAATCGGTAGTGTTTATGCTGCTTCGATTGACTCAGTCATCTTTGACTTAATTCCTAACGAAAGTCAATATCACCTCTTCAAAAGTCCTTTCTTTTCTAGTGAAGAATATTATAATATCCTCGAGGCAACACTGGTTGATATAGATTATTCCCAATATGTGGCCTACTTAAATGGTTTACAAATACCTCTAGTTGGCGGAAGATACAACGTTAGTGTCGATCCAGGCTTAAAATTATTAGTAGCTAATCTGAGCGGAACCTTAATTGGTCTATATATCGAAAAACCACTTGATAAAGTTTGGCCAGAAGCTCAAATTATTAGTCTCATCAATAATAATCTTGGCGTCACTGTGGGAGTTAACGCTCCAGCGTTCGAGGGTGGCGATGCTTATATTGCTAAATACGTCTCCGATTTTAATCAATATGTACAAATAAGAGTATTATTCTTAAATTCGCAGCCAAGTGCCGCCAGTGCCGCCCCATACCTTCAAGCCTATTATGATAATTTACTAGCTGCCGGTTGGCATTATGTTGCAACAACTGATGGTATCAACCTTGTAAATGCCGCTAATAACCTACGAGTAACCGTTTCCTATTCGGATTGGTCTTATTACTTTGAAATAAATATTTATAAAGTAACAACCATCACTCCACTTCCTTCTTCCTGGCCAACCGCTAGTTTAGTTAGTAATTTAGGCGCGAGTGTGGCGGATGTTCCCCAAATTGCCGGAATTGGTTTCAATTATTTCTGGAACTCCTTTGATAATTATGCAACAGTTCGGGTCTATGCTGTGGGTATAACTACACAGTCTTACATAAATATTTTAAACGCTAATGGTTACCTAGTAATCTTCCATAATCCTCGTATGTGGGATGGTTCTGGTACTAGTTATGTTAATGGAACTTGGCAGATTACCGTATCCAACAATGGAACTAATATCATTGATATTCTTATTTATGCAGAAGTTGATCCATTACCTGCGTTTAGTTCAAGTTGGCCAGCTGAAGTTAATGTCTTTTCACCAGTTGCAATCGTTCCCGAATTAGTATATCCAACCGCTCAATTTGCCGTGGTTAAAAATACCGCTTCGGTTTTACAAATTTATATTATCGGCCTTAGTGGTTATAATGCAGCTGTTTATGCCCTCACTTTAGCGATGGCCGGCTGGCAGGTTGATATTAATTCTTTAGTAGCAACTCATCCTTCTGATCCCGGAGTTGTTCTATCCTTAGCGCTCTTAGCTAATGATGGGGCCTTAGTAACCATAAATAAGACCACCTTTAACACAACTTGGGATAGTTTCTTAGTGGCTATCGGTGCTCGATATAACTATGCCTTTACTAGCGTTATCTTCCCTTCAATTGGGACATTTACGGGAATTAGTTGGGACCCAGCTCAATCAACTGGAGCCAACAAAACCACAATTACCATTACCGGCGTTGATCAAGCAACTTATGAAAATTGGTTTGCTTTACTAGCCGCTACAACTGGTTGGCAAGTATTCAACGGGGGAACCCAATATGATTACCGATTAACCGGCATGTGGCCTTCCATTTCCGATATCGTTTATAATGCTCAAACCCAAACTTTAGTCTTTTCTTTCCGCGTTTGGTAAAATTAAAATCTTTCGAAAAAACATCCTCCTTCGTGGTGGGTGTTTTTTCTTTGTTAAATGTTCCACCTTATAAATAGCAATAAAACGATTCTTTGATAAAATAGTAGTGAGGTTTTTTATGAAATTATTATCTTGGAACGTTAATGGAATCCGCGCACTCAACAAAAATATTGACTTTTATCAAACGATTATTCAACAAGATTATGATATTATCGCCCTACAAGAAATTAAAGCTAGTTTATTACAAGTTCAAGAAGAAAACATAAATTTTGGAAACTATCACCTTTTTTGGAATCCTTCCATCATTAAAAAGGGGTATTCTGGTACCGCCATTTTATCGAAAGTCCAACCATTAAAAGTAATTTATGGTTTAGGACATCAAGCTATCGATGAAGAAGGCCGAATACTAACCTTAGAATATCCTAATTTGTATTTTGTGGTTGCCTACACCCCCAATTCCCAAGAAGAACTCAAAAGGCTGGATTTTCGGCTCATGTTCGAAGAAGAATTCCGCAATTATCTAATTAAACTTAATCACCATAAACCAGTCATCATTTGTGGTGATCTCAATGTTGCTCATCAAGAAATTGATCTAAAAAATCCGAAGGCTAATATCCATAATCCTGGTTTTTCTGCTCCCGAAAGGTCCGCCTTTTCCCAACTTTTAGCCGCTGGGTTTTGTGATACCTATCGGAGTCTTCATCCTAATACAATTAAATATAGTTGGTGGAGTTATCGCTTTAATTCACGCGCCAAAAATATCGGTTGGCGGATTGACTATTTTCTAGTTTCTAACGCCCTTCAACCGCTTCTGCGCGAGGCTCAGATTTATGATGAAATCATCGGCAGTGATCATTGTC
This sequence comes from Acholeplasmatales bacterium, assembly GCA_031284745.1. Lineage (GTDB taxonomy): Bacteria > Bacillota_I > Bacilli_A > Acholeplasmatales > Acholeplasmataceae > JAITXV01. The sequence goes on from JAITXJ010000025.1 coordinate 24,519, forward strand.
CAGTATTTTTGAATCTTGACCTTAGTTAATTATCACTACATTTACTACGCATTAAATTACCAAATTTCACAACTTAATATAAAATATTAAAGGGGTAACTTTTTGATATTATTATAGTATGAGCAATTTTCTCTTAGATTCCTTAAATAAATTTAATATTACCAAGCAAAAATTACTCCTAGCTATCAGCGGTGGAGTAGATTCCATGGTGCTGCTAGCGCAATTTAATGAACTAAAAAAACTTGGTTTGGTTAACAATGAGTCCATTATTGTCACCTTTGATCATCATAAAAGAGCTGATTCCCTCGATGATGCAAAGTTCGTTTATCAATATTGTTTAAATAATCAACTTTCTTGCTTCATCGAAAATATTGAGGTGGAAGCCACCAATTTTCAAGAGTTAGCTCGTAATCAACGTTACCAAATTTTAAAAGAGTTGGCGTTTAAGCATGGGATCACCTACATTTTAAGTGCTCACCATGCTGATGATTTATTAGAGTCGATACTCATTAAATTTTTAAGAGGGTCCAATCTCTTAGGTTATAGTGGTTTTCAAGCTTGGAAGGAGGAAGATGGTTTTGTCTTTGTCAAACCATTTTTTGCACAAAGTAAGCAAGATTTAATAACTTGGGCCCATAGCCATCATCTTGATTTTCGTCAAGATAGTTCCAATGATGAAGATAATTACTTAAGAAATAAATTACGTCACCATGTCGTTCCCCTCTTAAAAGATTATAACCCCAACATTTTAACGCAAGCAACGCGTTATCATGATACCCTTCGGGAGTATTTTAATTTCATTCGTCAACAAAGCATTGTTTATTATCAAAAAAATGGCGGGTCCCTAGCCAGTTTTTTAGCACTTAATCCACTTTTACAAAAAGATTTAATTTCCTATCTTTTCGAACAGTTAGATATTTCTTTTAATAGCCAGATAATTGAAGAAACCATTAAAACTCTGCAAAATCCCCAAAAACGCAGTTTAATCAAAACTATTAATCCCCATTATTCTTTAATTAAGAATTGGGAGACGTTTGAAATCGTTGCTACTTCCCCCGATGAGACAATTTATACCCTTGAATATTATTCAACACCTCCCAGCATCCAAGACCAAGAACAATCAAATTATAATGTTTTATGTTATAATAATATAGATTATCCACTAAGTGTTAGAAAACCCGCTCGTGGTGATCTTCTAAAAATGACCTACGGAACGAAAAGTCTGAAAAAATTAATGATTGAAAAACAAATTCCCTCCTATCGCAGGAACCAACTCCTCGTTCTCGTTGATCGCCATAATAACATCCTATATGTTGAAGATATCTACATAAATCGCGCTCTTGGTGATGACCACCAGTTATACATCAAAAAAATAGGACCTCTCAAAGGTCAAAAAAAGGAGAAAAAATGAACCCTGGCATCAAAAGAAAACCCAATCTACTCATCATAATTATCTCGGTCTTAGTGGTAATCGGAATAGTTACCCTAATTTTAACTAATCTTGGCTTTCGTGGTAAAGAAATCGGTCTTGATGATTTTTATAATTATGTAGAAACCGATCATGTTAAAGATTTTGAAATTATTACCCATGGGGGAGATAATGGTGCTCTTTATGACATCACTGGTAATTTTAAAAGTGAAATTCAAATTGATGGAAAATACTATAGTGAATTCCATGTCACCTTTCCCGTGGGTCTACTCACCGATGTTTATGAATTTGCTACCCAAAAAGGCTTTACCAATTTCTTAAAAGATAAATCGAGTTTTAATATTTGGGGTCTCTTACTGCAATTACTACCTTTACTTCTCATGGTGATTTTCTTTATTCTCATCATCCGTTCCAGTCGGGGAAGCAATAATGAAGCTTTTAGTTTTGGAAAATCTCGAGCTAAATTATCTAAAGGTGAAAAAGTTACCTTTAAGGATGTAGCGGGGGTTGATGAAGAAAAACAAGAGTTAGAAGAAATTATTGACTTTCTTAAAAATCCGAAAGTCTACGCCGAAATGGGTGCCAAAATTCCCAAAGGAATCTTACTTTTTGGAGCCCCAGGAACCGGTAAAACTTTATTAGCCAAGGCTACCGCTGGCGAAGCGGGTGTCCCATTTTTTCAAATAAGTGGTTCTGACTTCGTGGAAATGTTTGTCGGAGTAGGAGCTTCTCGTGTTCGAGATATGTTTCAAACCGCCAAAGCAGCTTCCCCTTGTATTGTCTTTATTGATGAAATAGATGCAGTTGGTCGTCAAAGAGGAGCCGGTCTTGGTGGGGGAAATGATGAAAGAGAACAAACCCTTAATCAATTACTAGTAGAATTAGATGGTTTCCCTACTAATTTAGGAGTTATCGTCATGGCCGCCACTAATCGTCCCGACGTTTTAGATAAAGCGCTTTTGCGTCCTGGCCGTTTTGATCGACAAATAACCATCAGTCTACCAGATGTCACCGCTCGTGAAGCAATCTTAATTGTTCATGCCCGCAATAAAAAAATTGATCCAACTATTAAATGGAATGAGGTAGCCGCCAGAATTCCAGGTTTTAGTGGAGCAGATATTGCTAATTTATTAAACGAAGCGACTCTTCTGGCTGTCCGCTCGAAACGTAATTTAGTTAATGTTCAAGATATCGATGAAGCGGTGGACCGAGTTATTATGGGTCCTGCAAAAAAGAGTCGAAAATATTCCGTGAAAGAAAAAGAACGCGTTGCCTTCCATGAAGCTGGTCATGCGGTTATTGGTTTAAAACTTAGTGGTGCCAAGATTGTTCAAAAAGTAACTATTATTCCCCGCGGCGATGCTGGTGGATATAACCTTCTTTTAGATAAAGAAGAAACTTTTGTGAAAACCAAAGAAGAATTCATTGCTAACATAATTTCCTATCTTGGTGGTCGAGCCGCCGAAGAAATTGTTTATGGCACTATTAGTAGCGGCGCTTATTCCGATATTTCGAGTTCCACCGCCATTGCGCGTAGTATGGTTACCGAACTTGGTTTAAGTGATTTAGGACCTATCCAATATGAAGATCGTAATCATGATGTTTTCTTAGGTCGCGATTACTTAGAAAATTCTCGAACTATTTCTGATAAATTAGCCGAAGCCATCGACAACGAAATTCATAAGATTATCTTTAATTGTTATGAAGAAACTAAGCGAATTATTGGGGAAAACCGTGAACTATTAAATACTATTGCAAAATATTTAATTAGTGTGGAAACCCTTAATAAGAGCGATATCGATGAAATCGTTGCTACTGGTCATCTGGGCTGGTGGGATGAAAAAAATTTAGATCCAAAATAAAAAATGCGTTTGGATAAGTATCTTAAATTATCCCGGCTCATCAAAAGAAGAACCATTGCCAAAAAAGCTGCGGATTTAAGTTTAGTTTATGTTAATGATAAAATCGCCAAACCTTCTTATTTTCTAAAATTAGAAGATCAGATCAGATTGGTACTAGGATTTAAAATTATTACTATTAGAGTACAGTCATTTAATATCAAAGAAGAAATGTATGAACTCATCGCGGAGGAAATTAAATGAGAAAATATAGCGAACAACAAAATTTTCGAATAGCCAAAATAGCTCAACTCCAAAAGTTAGGAGTTTTACCATTTGGAGAAGCTTTTTCCAAAGTGGATGATTGTGCTTCTTTAAAAAAAAATTGGGATAGTCTGGATTCAGCGTCGCTTGAAGCGAAAAATGTTGCGGTCAAATTAGCTGGCCGCATTGTTTTACAAAGAATCCAAGGAAAGGCCGGTTTTATCACAATTCAAGATGGTTATGGTCGTATCCAAGTTTATGTACGTTTAGATAATGTTGGACCTGAGTCATATGAAATTTTTAAATTAGGTGACCTCGGAGATTTTGTGGGTGTTGAAGGTGTTCTTTTTCGGACCCACACCAATGAATTAACCATTAAAGCCTATAAATATACCCATCTTTCCAAAGCTATTACTCCCCTACCAGATAAATTTCATGGTTTACAAGATGTCGAAGAAACTCGCCGTAAAAGATATTTGGGAATGATTACTTCCGAAGAAGTAAAAACCGTGGCTTATACACGACCAAAAATTATTCGTAGTATTCAAAATTACTTCGATACGAAAGGTTTCATTGAAGTAGAAACTCCGGTTTTACAACCTATTTTAGGAGGAGCAAGTGCTAAACCCTTCATTACTCATCATAACGTTTTAGACATGGACTTTTATTTACGGATTGCTACGGAATTGCCTTTAAAAAAATTAGTTGTTGGCGGTATGGAAAAGGTCTATGAAATTGGTCGACTTTTTCGTAACGAAGGAATGGATGCCAAACATAATCCGGAATTCACCACCGTTGAGGCTTACATGGCTTATGCCGATGTCCACACGATGATGGATTTAGTGGAAGATTGTTTAAGTACTGTGGTGAAAAATATCACCGGTAGTTATGACCTTAAGTTTGGTGATTTAGATTTGCATATCCATGATTTCAAAAGAATCTCCATGGTTGAGGCAATCAAAGAAGTTATTCAAGTGGACTTTAACACGGTTAAAACTTTGACAGCAGCGAAAAAACTCGCTACTAAGCACCACATCGAAGTTCCCGCTCATTTTAAAATTGGCCACATTATTGAAGCCTTTTTTGATCAATTTGTGGAACCAACCATTATTCAACCAACCATTATTTATCACCACCCAATTGAAATATCTCCGCTTGCCAAAAAAGCCGCTGATCCCCGCTGGGCTGAACGTTTTGAATTATTTATTGCCGGAGCAGAATACGCTAATGCTTTTAGTGAACTCAATGATCCGTTAGACCAATTGGAACGTTTTGAAGCCCAAGTGAAAGAAAAAGCCTTAGGCAATGAAGAAACCTGCGAAGTTGATTTAGACTACATTGAGGCCCTAGAATATGGCTTACCACCAACTGGCGGTATCGGCATCGGGATTGATCGTTTAATTATGTTAATAACTAATACCCCTAATATTCGTGATGTCATCCTCTTTCCCCATTTAAGGAAAAATAAATGAAAAAATTGTTCTTAATTCTTCTTTCTGTTTTATGTATTGGTACCTTATATAGTTGCCAATGGCTGAATAATTTCTTTAATCCCAGTGTCAAATTAGTGGAAGATTATAATGTCGTAATCAGTGAAAGAAGAACAGCTGATTTCATCAACTATGCTGATGAATATCATTTACAAAATAGTTCAACCACCATTTATTATTTAGATAATGAAGGCGTGCCTTATGTCGATATCCAACAAATGTTCAATCTTTTAAAGGGATTTTTACATAGTGAAGTTTTATATTATCGCAATATTAGCAATCATGAAACTAAAATTTATTATTATGTTAATTTAGCTTCGAATCCCTTAACTTGTATCCTTAATTACCAGCAAGATTCCATTGAGGCCAATACTTATAATTTCTTTCAATATTATGTTTATCAATCAGAAAATACCAACGCTGCTAAATATTTATCATTGAGTGGTTCCACCGAATATGGCGATCAAAGTATCAAATATTCACTTCAGCCTTATGGCTTTAATGTTCTAGCTATCAAAGACGAAGGAGAAGTTAAAAGTTTAATGCCTTTGAGTATTTTTTCCATGATCTTCTTAAGTGCTGGTTACTATAGTCTCTATTATAATGGCACCACCCTTAATGGTGTTGATCTAATCAATGACAAAAACAGTGCTTTCTACGAGGCAGTACGTCAGGGAGAATATAACGACACTAATAAGAGTCCCTCTTTGATCAATGCCACTTATCAAAGTTTTATTTTTGGTCTCGATTATTTTTATGGCTTACGCGAAGACCCAGAAACCAGTTATCGAAATTTAATATCACAAGAATACCAAAATTTAATGCTTTCTACCAATAAAGAAGACAATACCTTAGGTTATTCAAGTTTTGTTTATCAATATTTAAATGAAGGTCATTCCTCCTACCAAGGACCATCACTATATGATTCCCCCAATGCCAAGTTTAATTTACAAAATGTTAGTGAACTAGGTAGTCGAATGCAAGAAAGATATCAAGTAAATCAATTATTAAATGAAAAATTTTCTCAACGCTTTAATGGGGCTCTAACCACCGATGATCTTTATAGTATCGTTCCCGCTGTTCGTTATCAAAATAATACCGCAATCATCTATCTTGATCAATTTAATAATGGGGTAGAGGAAGAAATATACAATAGCGATGGCACCTATCGAAGTGAAGCTTATAAATCTGATGCTGATGCCCTTTTAAATAAAGCCATGACCGATATTCAGACTCATCCCAATGTTGATAAGGTGATTCTTGATATTAGTCGCAACCCTGGAGGCAACTTAGGGGCCCTTTTACGGGTCTTAGGATACTTAACTGATGAGCCCATCAGAAATGCCATGGTCTATAATTACACTAGGTCTTTAAGTATTACCAACTACCTTACAGATACTAATCGTGATCAAAACCCCGCCAATGATGCCTATAGCGAATATAATTGGTATTTATTGATTTCTCCCGTTTCCTATTCGGCCGCCAACATTGCTGCTTCGATTTTTTCTAACATGAATTTAGGAACCATCATAGGTCAAAAAAGCGGTGGAGGGGCCTGTGGAATCCTTCCATTAATTCTGGCGGATGGTTCAACTATCGTCATTAGTGGTCCTAATAAATTTGTCACCGCCAATGAATTTAATGATAGTTGGATATACTGGGATAATGAACTGGGAATATTTCCCAATATCTACATCGATTATAAAAACTTTTACGATGATGCTTATCTAGAAAGCATCCTAAATTAAATGGACCTGTTCGAAAAATCAGCTTTTAAGCAAAAATTTACCATTGGTCTTTTGGGAATATTATTGCCGATAATGACAATTAGTTCCTGCTTATTTTTTGGTGAACATAAAATTCCGCGGAGTATTAGTGCTTCTTATTATACTAATTCGATGCCGATATTAGAAGTATCATTGGGTATTTTAGGGGTAGTCTTTATCACTTACTCCAATAAAAATCTCTTCTATTCAATCATTCATTGGCTCATCGGAATCAGTGCCATCGGCATTGCCATCTTCCCAACTTATGTCGAATCCTTTGCTGGACCAGTGGGGATCTTTGATTTGATGGGAGCAACTTCTGGGATTTTTCATCAAATATTTACCGGCATCTTCTTTGTTTTAATTGCTTTCACCATGGTGTTTTTGCTTGCTAATTGTTTTGAAACTAAATTTAGTTTTCCCCGACATCACGATAAATACTATTTTGCTAGCGGAATAATTGAAGCCTTTTTACTCCTCGTTTTAGCCTTTGGTATTATTTTCGATTTAAATAGTTATTTCCATGAATTTATTTTTCTTTTAGAAGTCTTACTTTTATGGAATTTCGGTATTTGTTTCATGATTAACTCTTGGGACATCTATCATCAAAGTCAACCCCAAAAAAACGTTAGCGACGAAATCAGCTAACTAAAAAAAATACTTTATCATTATTTCAACACCTTTAATTAGGTGTTTTTTTATTTAAAAATCAATAGATTTAGGGGTTCTAGGAAAAGGCAAGACATCACGAATATTTTCCACCCCCGTTAGATAAATTAGTAATCGTTCAAAGCCCATTCCAAAACCCGAATGAACACAGCCACCATATTTTCTTAAATTTAAATACCATTGCAAGGATTGTAAGGGAATATTCATCTGCTGCATTCTTTGAGCTAGTTTTTCATAATTATCTTCACGCTGCGATCCACCGCATAATTCACCACTGCCCGGTACTAATAAATCTACCGCCGCCACGGTAGTTTGATCAGGATTGAGTTTCATATAAAAGGCTTTGATATCCTTGGGCCAATTAGTCACAAAGACAGGTGACTGAAAATAAACATCAGTTAAATATTTTTCATGTTCACGCGCAATATCAGCCCCATATCGTGGTTCATTTTCAAACGTAACACCTTTCGATTGGGCTTCCTTTAAAATAGAAATAACTTCATGATGAGTAACTCGCACAAATTTAGCTTTTAAAACCTTGGTTAATTTTACTTGTAGTCCAGGACTCACAAATTTATCAAAGAAAGTCACTTCATCAGCTAAGTTTTTCAACATATATTTCACTAAATATTTGACCATCGCTTCCATTACATCCATATTACCAGTTAAATCGGTAAACGCCATTTCCGGTTCTATCATCCAAAACTCGGAAGCATGAGTTAAAGTATTCGAGTTTTCCGCCCGAAAAGTGGGTCCAAAAGTGTAAATATTTCGAAAAGATAAAGCAAATGACTCGCCTTCAAGTTGTCCTGTTACAGCTAAAGAAGCGCTCTGGCCAAAGAAATCTTTGCTATAGTTAACACTGCCATCAGGATTTTTGGCAACGTTATTTAAATCCAAAGTTGTCACACTAAAGGTCTGACCAGCTCCCTCAGAATCATTAGCCGTTAAAATTGGGGTATGAACATAAATAAAATTTTTATTTTGAAAAAATTGATGAATCGCATAAGCTATTTTGGAGCGCACACGAAAAACCGCATTAAAGAGATTAGTTCTTGGCCGCAAGTAAGCTTGCTCCCGCAAGAATTCGCGAGTATGTCTTTTGGGTTGAATAGGATAATCTTCCGATGAATCACCCAATAATTCAATTAAAGTTGCGTGAATTTCGTAACTTTGGGCCATCTGAGGAGTCGCTACTAAAGTGCCAATAACTTTAATACAAGCGCCAGCTCGTAAACTTCGAGCAAGTTCTACATTGGTCGTGGTATTAAAATAAACGATCTGAAGACAATCCAAAGTTGTCCCATCATTAACTACCAAAAAACCAAATTCTTTTTGATCACGATTATTTCGAACCCAAGCGGAAACTTCCACTTCTTGCTGGACATACTTATTAAATTTACTTTTTAATTCTTTATTCGTTACTTTCATCCGCTACCTCCTTAGTTTTATAAAGATCAACATTTTCGATTTTTTTAAATTGTTTTTGAATCTTTTCGGTGGTGATATTGATACTAGTGGTATCTTCACTTAAATTTTTAATATGACCCACTAATTTATCCCAACGTTTTTCAAAATTCCCAAATTCTTTAGCTAAATTCTCTAACGCCTCTTTAATCACTTGTGTCGAGCGATTCATTTCAATATTGCGGGAGGCTGTTTGAATTAAAGCCAAAACAGCAATTAAAGTTGTCGGAGATGTTAGCCAAACATGATGATTATTAGCCTCCGTGACTAAATCTGGATAATTGGCGTTAATTTCCGCATAAATGCTTTCACTAGGAAGAAACATTAAAGCAATTTCTGCCGTTGTCGGAGAATTGATATATTTGTGAGAAATATCTTTAATGTGTTTTTTAACATCATTTTTAAAAGCACTAACCGCGAGTTTTAAATCATTCTCACTAGCTTTGGTCTCCTGGGTTTTTTGATAATTTTCCAAAGGAAACTTCGAATCAATACATAAAATATTGATCGGTGCAGGGCAGAGGATGACCGCATCCGGAATGGGATTAATCAACGCTCCCTTGTCATCTTTGACTAAATAAGGTAGAACATATTGCTTTTGACAAATTTGATCATTATCGCCATAAACACTATACAAAATTTGGTAAAGAGTAGATTCACCATAACTACCTCGCGATTTTTTATTAGCTAAAATATCTTTTAAAGATAGAACATCTTGACCGAGTCGCTCCATATTTTTTTGTGCATCATCAATTTTGGTGAGTTGTTCAATGACCTTCATAAATGTTTCATTAGAATTTTTAAAACCAACACTTAATTTTTCATCAACCTTTTTATCAATATTATCTAAACGATTATTAATATTATCGATTAAATTTTTCGATAATTCTAAATAGCCAACATTATTAGCTTGTTTTAATTCATCGAGTTTAATAATTGTATCATTATTCAATTTAAAGCGATATTCACTAATTTCTTTTAAGTTACTTTCCATCTTATTTTCAATTAAACCTAAACGATTATTAATAACTTCATGGACATCATGGGTTAATTTTAAATAATTATCTAGCGAACTGGCCGTAATTTTACTAGCTAAAGTACCCAGATCTTCCACATTTTTTGTTCTTAATTCCCAAATCTCTTTGCTAAATTTCTCACTAATGATTCTTTCCAATTGTTGAAAATTTTGCTTATCTACGGGAGCCTGTTTTCGGAAAATAATTGGTAAAATAAGGCTAATCAAAGCCAGTATTACCGCTAAACTAATTAAAATTATAAGTATAATATCCATCATCTTAGTTCATCCTTCTAAATATAATAATACTTGTCAATGTCCCCGTCCAACTTATAATATAAATACATATAGGCATCCTTAGAAACGAGCATATCATTTTGCATGGAAGCTACTCCATCTTTGTTTAAATTGAAGTTTTTACTTTGACCTTCAGGGGTAAAGGAACTCCAAGCACGATTAACCACATCACCACAATAAAATTTCGTCGTTTTATTCATAATAAAGAGATAATTAAAGCCACCTTCTCCTTTGATGCGATTATCATAATATTCTTGAGCATTGGCCACCGCCTTTTGCATATCTCCAGCGGTTGCGTTTTTCATTCGTAAAGCAAAGAATTCATTAGTATAAGGTTCACTAAACCAATAGTTTGTTCCCTTATAAACTCCGGTGTCATCGATATTTGGATAACCTGAATTAGGATATAAGATATGATCGATAACTGGAACATCACCAAAACCAATTGCCTCAAATAAAGCATCATCATTACCTACTAAAGCCGAATGTCCACCAATAAAGAAAGCTAGTGAATCATTAATCCAAGCCGGTGCTTCACGAAAGGTTCCCACTAAATTAACTAAGATATCACCAGGATGACTTAGGCGAATAGGACTTTGGCTCATGGGATCAAAACTATATTCGGGGTGATAGTTAGGTAAATTAACCCGATAATAGGCTCTTTTATGGACAACATCTTCATATTCTAATTGTGAGTGACCAATAAACTCTTTAATTTGCTGGTTGATTATAATCTTTTCTACGCTAGTGGAACCGACAATATAAAGTAAAATCGCGAGAAAAACTAAAACAAACCCAATTAATATTTTTTTCATTCTTTATAAGCAATGACAATTGCGCGATTTTCTCCCTCACCAACTGATTCAGTAGTAATATGAGCCCAATCAGCTAAGTGTTCATGAATAATTCGACGATCAAAAGCGTTCATCGGATCCAATCGAACCGCCAAATGTGTGCTTTGAACTTCTTTAGCCACTTTCAAGGCTAAAATTTCTAAATTTTTCCGATGATGATCTTGATAATTAGCAATATCCACACTTACACGCAGATTTTCTCCGCGTGAGATCATTGAAGATAGGTAATTTCGTACTAAATATTGTAAAGAAGCTAAATTACGTCCCTCTTTGCCTATCACTAAACCATTGTTGGGGGTATTCAAACGGAATGATATTTCTTCATCGCTAATAATGCGAAACTCCGCTTGACAATTAAAACCCATACTGGATAAAATCGATATTAAATAATCTTTACCTAAGACACCTAAGTTTATATTGGATGCTGCCTCAAATTCAATAAGCGTTTCCCCGTCTTCTTGAACTCGACGAATTTTAGCCAAGGTAATCTTTTCCGCTGGTAACTTTAATAATTGGGCGGCTTTATCTAAAGCTAAAGCCTCATCTTTCACTTGAAAGGTTATTTTCTTTAACATTTTATTTTCCTCCTAAAGGACCACTAATAATGGTTTGCTTATTTTTTAATTTTTCTAAATTAGCTTTTTTAATTTTCATAATGATTTTATTAATAAAATTGGTGGGAATAAGATAGAAAATATTTAAAACTCGATTAAAGAAAGTTTTAATCTTACTATTGTTTTGTGGATTAGCAATCTTATCCAAATTTTCATAATAACTATTTTCATATTCATCGATAACTAATTGTTTATAGGATAACTTTCTTTGATATTTATCTTCATACAAGGAACCAATCGAAGACTTAACTTGAATTAAGCGATATTTGCGTCCGTTTAAATATTTCATTAACATTGTTTGAAATAATGAATATAAATTACCAACGATCCAATAAAAGGTTAGAGCGTTATTATTAGAGAAGGCCATAAAAATCATCATCGCTGTCATGACCCACATCATCATCTTACCCATATTACCACCCATGGGGCCGCCTGCCTTAGCTGGTTGTTTGGTGGCAACACTCTTATGGTGATTGGCGGTCTTTTTCAAGTAAGCGGGTTTCTTTTGACCAACTAACATTAGGACAATATAAGTGATACTCATAATGATAACTAAGAACAGATGAGAGAAAGTCCAACTAGAGGTCCCTCCCGAAAGAAAGTTCGATAGTCCAAAACCAGGGGTATCTTTAATTGTATTTGCAAACATCCCACCGGCCACCGTAATTCGACGAACTACCTGCCACATCGCCGTAAAAATAGGAAATTGCAAAATCATCAGTAAGCAACCACTAAATTTAATACCATATTTTTTATAAATCTTCATCGTCTCTTGCTGCTTTTGTTGTTGGCTCATTTTATCGGTACGATTACGATATTTTTCTTCTAATTTTTGAATATCTGGATTAGCCAAAGCCATCTTGAAACTCATGTTGTTAGAATTAGCATAAATTGGCCAAGCCATGGTTCGCACAATAATGGTGGTTAACAAAATACCTAGCCAAAAAAGACCAAAACTTGTATAATTCATGATATAGGCTACCCAAATAACTAAGATATAATCAAACCACTGAGCGCTAGTGCCATATTTTAAATGAATAGGACTTTCCCCACCGGCTACTAAAACGGGTACTGGGGTATTTAAATTAACCCCTTCAATACTGATACTGAATTTAACTTTGTAGGTTCCCCCTCGAAGAATAATTTGGCGAAAGGTACCATCACTAGTATCTGGATATTCCTCATTATTGAGAAGATATTTCACGCTAGATAAACCCTTAAGACTAATTCCTCGATCATAATTCGTCGTTCCATCAGTATAAAAAACTTTTTCTAGGACATAATCACGATTAAATTCATGACCAAATTGATAGGAAAACGAACCACTAACTTTCGTTGAATAAATAATAGGTTGAGCGTTTTCATTAATAACAGGGTACTTAGTAACGGGGTCACGAACTAATTGAGGGTTAATTATAATGGGATAGACAGTATAAATATTAGGATTCTTCGGATAACTAATTCGGTAGTATCTGATCTCCAAGCCTGGATGCGTCGCCGTATCAGTTATATAATCATCATCCTTAATTAACAAGCTACTAAAATCATAACGAACCGCTGAACCAGATTGAAAAATACCAATTACTTCTAATCCAGTCTTATCGATTTCACTCGCACTTTGCACAACCAAATTAGTTGGATAACTATTGATAAACAACTCCATGGGCTGTTCCTCTTCTTTCTTACAACTAAATAAGAAAAATAATGCCCCAAAAAAGATTAAGGCCACTAATACTATTCTCATTCGTAAATTTCTTTTTTCCATTCTATTCTCCATTAATAATGTGACTTTTTTTCAAAAGCCCCTCTATTTCCTTTTTTATTTCTTCATACTTTAATTCGTTAGCAAAAGTTTTCACAATTATAACGAAATCAAATAAACCAATAACTAAACTATTTAAATCAATAATGGCCCGAATTCTTCGTTTCATGAGATTTCTCTTCACGGAATTACCATACTTGCGACCAATGGAAATCAAGAAACGAAAATGTGGACCTTGATTAACTTTCTTAATTATTGTAAAATTTTTTGTCGTTTTCGCTTCCCGTAAAGCGAAGATGCTATCAATTACTTTTTTACTAGCTAAACTAAATTCTCTTTTCATATTTATAATAAAAAGACTACTTCAAAATTAAGTTCTTCGAAGTAGTCGAGGTTATTATGAAATTTAAACGGTAAGTTGTGCACGGCCTTTTGCACGTCGAGCTGATAATACTTTTCTGCCGCCTGGGGTTGCCATTCTGGCTCTAAACCCATGGGTCACCACTCTTTTATGTTTACTTGGTTGATAAGTTCTTTTCATTACTTTACTCCTTTAAAAAAGATATACCATATAATTATACAATAAACTTCCATAATTTTAATTTTTTTACTTCAAGCCAACCAATGTTCCTTGTTTCCATTAAAAAATGTTTCAACATTACGATAAATATCATCATCTTTAACTAAATATTTGGTATACTATAAGTACTAGATACTACCCAATTTAGTAAGGGAATGAAAATGATGGATGCTACAACATTAAAAGAAAAAATGCAGAAAATAATCGAATATTATCAACCATATGGTTCGACGATTATTAAAGTGAAGGATAAGATAATCTTTGAAGATTATTTTGGTTGGGAAACCAAGGATAAATCCCCAATTACCAAAGATACCCTTTATAATATTGAATTACAATCCAAGTTTTTATTAACTCTCGCTACGATGAAACTAGTCGAACAAAAATTATTAAAATTAAATACTAAACTTTCTACCCTTTTAAATTTAACTGGTGAAGTTGGCCAGTTGAGCGTTCGCAAGATTTTACTATGCAAAGACCAACTTTTAGATTTTAATTCACAAAGACTTCAAGAAATGAATAGGGATGAGGAGTATCAAAAATTAGATCCTATTGAAAAAAAACTTCAAGATTTTTGCTTAACTGCTCGGCAAATAACTGATCAGGAATACCATAATTTTCTTGCTCAACAACCATTAAAGGGAGTAGTGGATATTGATACCGATTGCCGACGTTATATTTTAAAACAAATTATTCAAAAGATCACTAAGAAAGATTTTTTTGATTATTTACAAGAGGATATCTTTAGTAAGTTAGATATCACTATTTACAGAAATTTTAACTATCAGGTGGCTAATTACACTTCGCGTTTTAGTGATTCTAAGATGCGACTCATCACGCTCAAAGACCCTTTAGTTGCTACTATCGGCTTAAAGATGGGTGATCTAGCTAAATTTCTCGAAGCTTTTTTTCATGGAACAATTATTAATGAGGAAAGCTTAAAATTTTTAGGACCAAAGCGCCATAATTTTGGTCTTTTAATCGATTATGAAAAAGGTTTTTATGGCGTGCAAATGGAATTTTTAACCACAACCTTCCAAGGTTATTATAATAAGCAACAAGATACCTTACTCATTTTGGCCTTAAATCATAAGGGACTCTTAATCCCAGGGCCAGTTAATGATGAGTCCTACATTGGTGACTTATTGCGGTTGGTCAATGAATACAATTTTCAATACTCCCACCCCACATTAGTACCCTTAACTTCCAAATGGATTCATAGCGCCATCGAGATCGAACTAAAACCAGAACAATATCGCTATGTTTGTAATGGTGCAGCCACTATTGCTTGGTGTAGTGTTTATGCAAAAAACAAATTAATGGTTCTGGTCGATAATGAGATTGCCGTTGGCTTATGCTCTTTATATCAAGATAAGACTAAGAATTACTATTCAATCGATTCAGTAATGGTTGATAAAAAATATCAAAACTTGGGTTATGGAAAGCAAATTATTCAACAGTCTCTGGCCATATTACAAAAGAAAGGATGCAAAGTCATCAATATTGGCGTAAGCATGGAAAACATTGCCGCCTATCATATTTACTTGAATGCCGGATTTAAAATTAAAAACATGGATGCCTGGGGATATGATCTGGTTTGGGAAGATAGTTATTTAGCTAGTCCTATTCCTGGGCTGGCGAAATTGAACGATCAATAAATTTCGACCAAATCAATTTTTCCAAGGCCGAAACACCCGCCAAAGCTCCTAAACTGGCTCCAATGATGAGAACGCTATAAATAATATTAATTTCAAAAGGTTTATTTAACCAGGTAAAGGAAATACGCGGAAATAAATTATAAAGGAAAGTAATCGGATTAGCGTAACGGGAAGTAAAGAAAAAATTATATTCCCATAATTCATTAAAAAACCACAAAACGACAAAAACCGGAACAATCCAAATAAAGTTTTTTAAAGCACTTTTAATATTGGGTTTTATTTGTTTGGAGATTAAATAATAGATGACAAAGATAATAAAGAAGTTATGTCCGACATTAGCCACGATACATTCAATATCGTAAATGGGAATGCCATAGGTAAAACCTAAGAAAAAATTCGCCAGATAACCAATCAAACCAAAACATAAAATGTAATTATCAAACATTTTATTTCGATGAAGAACCCTTATCGCAATCATCACGGCTGCATAATTACAAACATTCAGTGGTAAACGATAATATAATATTCCCACTTTCGTATCCAGAGCTCGTGCTACTAAGAAGAAGACATAAGTTAACGAAAAAAGCAAACTCACCACAAATTGAGCCTTTTTATGATCCTGAATATAAATATGCATCACAAAAGGAACACCGATGCACCATAGCGTAAAAGTAATCGCTAAGAAACTAAATTGGGTATAGTTTTCATAATCTTTTAAAGCAATTACTAAAACATAGGTGGAAAGACTAAAATATAAAAGAATAATTAATTGCTTAATGGTGAGAAGTTTTTTGTGATAAAGAAGAGCACTCCAAACCCCATTAAAAGTTGCTCCTAAAGATAAAATGATTACTAAAACAAGATAATAAATCATTATGAAAGAAAAAGTATCAACGATGAGAAAGTTCTGATGGAAAAGAAATTATGACCTATTTTCCGCCAAATATCCTTAGTTATTAAAAATTGTTTAAAATTATTCATCAATAAGTCTCCATAATAATTATATCAATTTTCTGCGGTTCGTCGAAGTTTTTGGCCACAGATGGGGTTAATTACTCTTTATTTAAGCCTAAATGTAGGCTATAATATTTACCTTGCAGGGCCAAAAGTTCTTCATGATTACCCTGTTCAATGATTCTTCCCTGATCAAGCACAATGATGGTGGAAGCATTTTTAATGGTAGAAAGGCGATGAGCAATCACAAAGACAGTTCGTCCCTGCATTAATTGATCCATCCCTTTTTGTACTAAACTCTCAGTCCTCGTATCAATCGAAGAAGTGGCTTCATCTAAGATCATGATTGGTGGATCAGAAACAGCAACTCGAGCAATCGAAAGCAGTTGTCTTTGGCCTTGGGAAAGATTCATCCCGTTAGATTCGATGATAAAATTATAACCTTCTGGTAAACGCATGATAAATTCATGGGCATTGGCTAATTTTGCTGCCGCAAAAACTTCTTCTTCGCTGGCATCTAATTTCCCAAAGCGAATGTTATCCATAATGGTGCCGCTAAAGAGATTGGTATCCTGTAAAACCATCCCAATGGCTTGACGCAAATAGTTCTTTTTAATTTTATTGATATTGATTCCATCAATCCGAATTTTCCCATCCGCAATATCATAAAAGCGATTTAACAAATTAGTAATGGTCGTTTTCCCGGCCCCTGTGGCTCCCACGAAAGCGATTTTACTACCGGGTGCCGCATCAATGGAAATATTATGCAAAACTCTTTGGTTAACTTCATAACCGAAATCGACCGCTAATAATTGGACCCAACCTTGAATTTTTTCTTCACTGATTTGACCATCATGATGGGGGTGATGCCAATAGGCAATTTTTTTCGGACTTAGGGGTTCATTTTTATAAACAATCGATACATAGCCTTCATCACTTTCCACGGGTTCATCTAGCAAACTAAAGATCCGGCGTGCTCCCGAAAGAGCTAAAATAATGGAATTGATTTGTTGAGATATTTGGCCAACTGGTTGCGAAAGATTCTTCGCTAACATTAAAAAACCAGCAATCGCTCCCAAAGTAATGCCTCCCCAATGATTAAGGGCTAAAAAACCTCCCGCAAAGGCAATGAGAACATATTGAATATTACCAATATTGCCCATAATCGGTTGTAAAATACTCGAATATAAATGGGCCTTGGTCGCATGGGATTGTAACAAATCATTTTTTTCATCAAATTCTCTTTGGGCTTGTTGTTCATGAGAAAAAACCTTAATAACTTTTTGTCCTGTGGTCATTTCTTCCACAAAGGCATTGATTTGACCCAAAACTTTTTGTTGAGCAAGAAAGTGCGTAGCCGATTTAGAAGCTAAAACTTTTAAAACGATGATCATCATAATCATACAAAGGATGACAATTAAAGTTAAGTAGAGGTTCATGATGAACATAATCACTACGACCGCCAGGATATTGATGATGGAGGCTAAACATTGCGGAAGACTAATGGAAATCATTTGTCTGAGGGTATCGATATCGTTGGTATAGCGACTCATGATATCCCCAAAAGGGTGGGTATCAAAATATTGCACACTAAGAGCTTGCGTATGAGTAAACATTTGATTGCGTAAGTGTTTTAAACTTCCTTGGGAAACGATGACCATCAAACGATTATAAATAAAAGTTGCTACGACCCCCAAAAGATAAATTAAACCCATGATCAAAATTGCTTGTACCAGACCACCAAAGTTCGGGTTGACTTGATTAATAAGGGGGCTAATATAATCATCGATAATAATCTTAATAAAGTAGGAACCCAAAACTCCCGCGGCGGCGGAAGCTAAAATACAAAGAAAAACTAAAAAAATAATCAGAGGATATTTTTTAAAAATAAATCGAAAAAGGCGCCCAGCTACCGAAGGTGATTTTTTACTCATCAAAATCTCCTCTAAATTGGGAGGCTGCAATTTCTTGATAAATTGTATTGCGCTGCATCAGTTCGTGATGCGAACCAATATCCATGATTTGTCCATCATTTAAAACGATGATCTGCTGAGCCTCTTGAATGCTAGATAATCTTTGAGCAATAATTATTTTCGTCATTTTGGGAAAATTATCCCTCAAAGCTTGGTGAATTAGCGCTTCGGTTTTGGTATCAATGGCACTGGTTGAATCATCTAAAATCAAAATTTTCGGTTGCTTTAAAAGGGCACGAGCCAAACATAAGCGTTGCTTTTGTCCTCCGGAAAAATTACTACCCCCCTGCAGTACCAAGGTTTCATAGTTATTTTCTAAATTATTGATAAAATCTTGGGCTTGGGAAATCTTAACATAATAGTCCATCTCAGAAAGGCTAGCTTGGGGATTACCCCAGGAGAGGTTCTCGCGAATACTTCCTCGAAATAAAACATTCTTTTGTAAAACAACAGCAACCCCTTGACGCAGAGTATCCAAATCATATTCCTTCACATTGACTCCACCCACGAGGACTTCTCCGCTAGTAGCATCATATAGCCGGCAAATCAAATTGATTAGCGAGGTCTTTCCACTACCTGTGGAACCCACAATCGCAACGGTTTGTCCACTAGCAATTTTAAAATTTAAGTTCGTCAAACAAAGTTTATTTAAATCCCCCACATAAGAAAAATTAACCTGCCGAAATTCAATACTCCCCTCGGATATTTCTAAAATGGGCTCATCGCCATTGACAATCGTCGATTTTTCTTTCAGGACTTCCACCACTCTCGAAGCCGAAGTTGAAGCGATAACAATCATCACTAAAACAAAAGAAAGCAACATCAGGCTCATTAAAATTTGCATTGCATAACCAATTAAGCTCATTAGTTGACCAGTAGTGAGGTTACCTCTATTGACGATTAATTTGGCTCCGATCCAAGCAATTAGTAAAATGCTCGCATAAGAACAAATTTGCATTAAGGGAGAATTCCAGGATACAATCCTTTCCGCTTTCGAAAAATTTTGGTAAATATCTTGCGAATCGTTCGTAAATTGCTGGATCTGTTGTTCTTCGCGAACAAAGGATTTCACCACCCGAATTCCTCGAAGATTTTCGCCGACTACTTGATTTAATTTATCGTACTTCTGAAAGACTTTTTCAAATAAAGGATGGGCCTTCCAAACCACCAAAAATAAACCACCACCTAATATTGGTACTAGTGCTAAAAAAATAAAAGCAATCTGCACATTGATGGTAAAGGTTAAAATTAAACATAACAAGAGCATAATAGGTGCGCGGACTGCTTGGCGAATAATGGCTTGATAGGCATTACGAATATTTGTCACATCAGTGGTAATTCGCGTGATTAAACTGGCAGTAGAAAACTTATCAATATTTTCAAAAGAAAAATTAGAAATATTGTGATACATCATTGAGCGAATATTATGAGCCAGGCCGGAGGCAGCAATCGCTGAATAAGAGGCGCTTAAAACACCAAATAGTAATGAGATCAAACTTAAGGCCAGGAGGATTAAACCAATCTTCAAGATGAAATCTCCACTTCCCTTTTCAATTCCTTGATCGATTAAGAGACCCATTAAAAGCGGAATTGCTACTTCGACAAAAACTTCTAAAACCATAAAAATGGCCGAAAAATAACTTTCCTTTTGATATTTTTTTAAACAACTAAGAATCGTTTTAATCATGACTAACGAAGGGGTCGTTTTTTTTGAATAATCTTGGTTAATTGATCGGTGTTCCAATCATAGGAGCGATGACAAAAAGGACAAACGACATTAATCCCTCGATCTTCAGCTAATAAACGTTCAAGCTCTTCGACTTGCAAAGATGTTATTTTTTGTTCATACTTTCGTTTAGAACAATTGCAATGGTAATGCGCTTCGATGCTCGAAACAATTTGGTAGTCTTCCCCACCTAAACTTTTTAAAATAGTTGCAACACTTTGGTAGTCAATTTTCTGACCAAGAACATCATGAACTTGTCTTTTAGTTTCTTTACTAGCTCCAGGTAATAATTGTAATAAAAAACCCTTCTTGCGCTTTCCAATCTGTACCTGGGTACAACTGGCTACTTGTTCACTAAATAAATAGTATTGCGTAAAAATATCATCGACATTAGCCGAACCAATTTCAATGCTGGAAGTAAATGATTCCCTTCCGATCGTTCTTACTACTTGCAAGATTCCTTGACTAATAGCTTGATTACTAAGTATTTCCACATCAGCTTTAATTTGTCCGTGTTTATTAGCCAAGGCCGACATTTCGATTTCGGGACTGGTTAGCTTTACCAATAATTCCTCTTCCTCTTTAAAGCTTTGCGTGTAAAGTAAACTACATATTAAAAATTTCGAAAAATCTTCATTATTATTGTGATGAATTCTTTGCGCTTGGCGGATCAAATAATAGGTATCCGCCACCACCAACCGCACTTCTTTGTTCCAAGCTAGTGCTACAACTAAACTATCTTTTCTAGCCATCTTTATTCCGAGAAAATCAATTTTTGAATTTTTTCCAGTGGTAGACCAATAACCGTTGCATAATTGCCCTCAACTTTTTTGACAAATCCATCACTCAAAGACTGAATCCCATAAGATCCGGCCTTCCCCCAATATTCACCTCGATCTAAATATTGTTGAATTTCTAAAGGGCTAAGTTTTTTAAAAATAACTTTCGCTTTTTCATAAAAAGTAAAAATCTTTTTTTGGTAATAGACCGAAGCACCAGAATAGACATAGTGAGGAGCCAAAGAAAGTTGTAACAACATCGTATAAGCATCTTCTCTTGAGGTGGGTTTTCCATAAATAACCCCCTTTTGATAGACAATCGTATCCGCACAAATAATCGTATCCTGGGGATACTTTTCAATAAGAACTTTTAATTTACCTAAACTAAGAGCTTGAACCAAACTACTTGGTTTGTGTTGTTTGTGTTTAAGCTCATCTTCATCAAAATTACTAGGAGCAACAAGAAAGTCTTGGGTAATCTGTTCTAAAAGAGCCCGACGTCCTTGAGAGTTACTACCTAAAATTAACATCTTAACTCCAAGTTAATGTTATATTCGCAAAGCCATTACCAATACTACCGTTAATGGTAATAATGACATTGATTGCGCTCGAATTGGTATCCCAAGTATAGTACTGTCCAAGATTAAGGGTTCCACTCCTTAGGAGATCACCACTTTTCACCCCGCTGGAGCGAATGGAATTATTATGGTCGGCTTCCAGAATTTCAATTAAATTATTCGAACTAGCTGATTCATTATCATATAGAAAATTCATCCACCAACTATTACCCGAAGAATAAACATTGGAATTGACATGGTAAATCACTACCCCATCAACCGTTGGTAAGATTCCCTGATTACTATGTGCAGCATACAAACCTTCCCCGGCTTCATAATACATAATCAAGAGATATTCACCAAAAATCGAGCCATTCCAGCTACTTCCATAAGGAATTAAAATCGTATCTCCTGCAATTTCATATTGTGGTAAATTGAATGTAAAGGTTCCATGTGTAGCAATATAAGGTTCAATCCAACCAAAGAAGAATTTATTAAAAGGACCATGATCACCACAATTATAATCTTGCATATCAAAACCACCAAGAGGACCACGGTTGCTATTGCTATATAAATCTGTCATACCCAACATATGACCAGTTTCATGGATGTAGGTTTCCGCATTTCGGCCACTGATGACACCACTTAAACCCGTATCGCTCGCAAAATTAATCGAAGCCCATTGATAATATTGTAATTTCTTACCATCAACAGTCACGTTTTTTAAACCAGTAGCTTGCGGAAGATAAACCCAAGCCCACCAAGGATCGGTACTGTAATCATAACCGCGCGAGTAAATGAAATATACTCCATCTAAGGTCCCATCGTTATTATTATCATATTGAGCAAAATTAATCGTCGAGTCCATTCCCACTAAGGCTTCACGAATAATATCCTGATCACGATAATTAGCGTATTGTCCCGAACTAACTTGGTAACTCGCATAATTTTTTGAAGCCGTAAAGACAGGTGAAATATCAAAAGTAACATTTAAGTTTCCATAAGAAGAAACTCTTAAATAAGAGCTCACGCTTTCCCAACCTGTTTCCGCATGAGTACCATTGAAAACATAATTTAAATTATTTAATTCGGTCGTGGTAAAACTATCATTAGGAAATTGAACAGGAATGACTAAAGAATGATAGGTCCCCACACTCGGCATACTGGTATAGGACATGTTCGACTGGTATTCATAAATATTTTGATAGCCAGTTCCACTATGTGGATAAGGAATATTATAAGGAGGAGTTCGATCTTCGGTTAAAGTCCATCTAACACCATAAGTTAAATTTTCTAAAGTAAGATAAAACTCTTCACCCACCAAATAATAGCCATTACTATTTTCTAAATAACCTAAGCCAGCTAATTCAGCTAAATATTGATTTAGGGTTACGCTATTCCAATCTAAAATATTTACCTCAATATTAATGGTAAATTCACCACTATTATTCACCAAATTCACATAATAAGCTTCAATATTCGAAACTAATAAAGCGGAAACATTAGAGCCATAAATAGAATTAATTTCACTATAAGGGAAAGCATCGACAAAAGGTCCTTCGTCCACAATGCTATAACTAATATAAATATGATGCAAGTAAATGGCACGATTAACCAGTGATTTTAAATTAAGATTAAAAGAACTACTATGAACATTTAAATCTTCCACCACATAATTAATCACCGAAGTTGATTCAAAATGATATTCGGATAAATAATTACCAAAGCCAATTTGCGCTATCGCACTTCCTCCCGCGGAAACACTTAATCCTAGGGAATAGCCATGAATAACGACGTTACTTGGTAAAGTAGTATTAAGTAACCAATAAGCTAATTGCGGATTAGCGGTGGTGCCAATTTGCAAACCCTTCGTTGAACTAAAACTAATAGCGCTCATCGCTTGCGATTGCCAGGACCAATTTAAATTACCGACGTTATTGATAATACCACCACCAATATTTACTTGTCCACTAACTAATTGCCACTGATAGTCAAAATCTAAAACCAATATCTTTTTAACTTCCACCTGATAACTAATTGCCTTATTAACACTACCTTCTTGATAATTTATGGTAACATTATAAAACCCAGCTATACCCCATAAAATTGATGAAGCATTAATCGTATAACTTGTCACATTTTGAAAAGTGCTATTGCTATAAAAAGCCCGAACTTCCAAGCCCAAAGTATTAAGACTAGTGGCTTCTAAACTATAAGTTGTTTGCTCAGGGAAAGCCACTAAGGAGATGCTTGTTAAAGTATAAACAGTTAAATCATAAGAAGCATAAATAGTAACCGCATGATAGGTATAACTAATTAAAACATTATAAACACCAGTTACCCCCCACACCACATTCGATAAATCGATGTCTACCGCAACTACTGCGATAGTGGAATCACTATAAGTAACTTGAAATTCGAGGCCAGCACTACTATAATCACTTAACCTTTCATCAATATAATAATTTTGTTTAGGAAAATTTAAGAACATTCCGCCCACCGGAGTTACAAGAATAATTTCAATATAAAAACTTGTTGACTTCGTAATGCTATTATGAGTATAAGAAACAATGACTTGATAACTACCACCAAAGCCATAATTAATATTTGAAGTATTAATAACTAATTCACTAAGAGCGAGAATACTAGTAACACTATCACTATAATTAGCTCTTACAATTAGACCCGTTACATCAATTTCTAAATCAGCATCACTATATTGAGTAATATATGGTAAACTAATAATTTCAATTGATTGGAGAGTTAATACTTGGTATACAGCATAATAACTTTGATTTTGACTAACTGTGCCCAACGGAATAATTTGCCCAAAAGGCGATAAACTCCAACCCAATAATTCCCCACTGACTTGGCCATTATAACTAATTTGTTGACCATAATGATAGGTTTGACTAATACTGGTAAGATCATCAATAACAAAGGTAATTACATAGTCAATATAACTACTACTATATTGAGCTGTATAGCTAGTGTTGGTAGTAGCTATCGTTAATTGTGGGTTCCAACCACTAAAGGTATAGTTATAAACATTATCACTTGGTTTAGTTGGCACTAAATTAGTGGTTACAACTTCATTCTTTTGAAAACTAACAGTTTCTAAAAGACTTCCATCATAATTTAAAAAAGTAATAATAACTGAACCATTAGAATAGCTATAAATGTGAATATAGCTGCTTAGAATAGTTATTTCTTCAAGAGTAACAGAATATTGAGAATCTAAATAAAAGCCATTTAATTGACTGCTTTCATAACCAGGTATAACTATTTGGCTCAATACTAAGATATTATCGACTGTTGGCACATAATAAGCATTATTATCTAGATGAACATAAGCCCCAAAGGTATTAACAAACAAAGCAACAATTACTTGATTGTTAGCTTTAACTTTTAAAGTATCGCTTAATTCAATAAGAATATCGTTTTCAAACCATCCAACAAAGGTATAACCATCATCACTAATTGCCTTTAAAGTAGCAAGTTCATTTTTCTTATAATTAGTCTTTAGTCCGGTTACTTCCCCATTTTCATAATTAACTGTAATTTTATAATTAGTATTACCAAAAAATCCATTACAAGCAACTAAAATAATAGTAGAAACAATAATCACTAATAATAATCCTAATTTTTTCATTTTATTCATTGATAATTCCTCACTTAGGTTCTTAATGAACGAGACTAATCCTCACTCATTGATAATATTTTATCATTAATTAAAAAAAAAACTTAAGTAATGGTTGCTGTTTCTCACCAATAATATTTAATATTACATATTAATTATTATACATAAGGGGAAAAAAGAGTCTTTTTTTAAAAAATAATCTTTTATATGATAATAATTGAGAACAATAAATGCCTTTACCAAACATAACTTCTCCAAAAAAACAATCAAAGATTAGGTGATGCTAGAAATAATCACCGATGATTGCCTAATAGGATTAATACTTTAAAGGTTAAATATTTTTCCTAAACTACCTTTCATAAGAAGAGTATCTAGAAAATGAAATAATATTTTAATATTCGTTAATGATTACTCACGAAATAAGTCTATTTAGTGTGATCTGGCACCCCTAATATTTTTCTTATTTGATAATCTAGGCTACGATCAAGCCTTAATGGATTACGATTAAAATCTGTGCGGCCTGGCATTTGATTTAAATTAATGTAGGCATCTTGATCATTGTCTTCCTGCGGAACCGGAAAAGCTAGTTCTTCGATGGAGGAAACATGTACTAAAGCAAAACAAATATTAGTCCAATTGACTGCTAGATTATAAGAAACAGATGATGCATCAATAGTTAATTGAATCTTCCGGGGATTATCTTTAGAAATTAAATTAAATGAAAGTATTTCTTCAAAATATAATACCGTATGCACAAAATTATTTTGCGTTACTGAAAAACCATCCGGTGTTTCAAGAAGAACTATTTGAAAACCAAGGACCATATCCAAAAAAGGGTCTTCCATAGGCAGAACTTTTTTTTCGTATTCATCGTATAGGGGTTCCCACTGTCCCAGACTATTATATAGACCTACACTTCCTACATCAATTTCTACTGGAACGTGATATAGATCTTGATCCCACGTATCACTAACTTTGACGCTAATGAAATAGTAAAATTTGGGAATTGTGGATGGCGTGGTTTCAGTTCCTTTCTCACCTTCAACCTTCACACTACAAGAACTAATCAGTAAACTTAAAATAACTGTTAATAAGATTAAATAGAGCTTCTTCATAAAAATTCTCCTTCTTCTTGTGAAATATAAGAAATAGGATCATTCGTTTTAGCATGTAATAAA
>JAITXJ010000005.1 GCA_031284745.1 Acholeplasmatales bacterium
CCTTAAGTAGAAATAGTCCAGTTTATAATAGTGGCGTGAGCGGTGCCACTAATACCAATTTAAAATTCTTAAATGTCTTTATTCGAATTGGTAGTCAAAGCGTTGGTAATGTCGCTAATTTAATCTTTCGTCTTTGGGATAATAATTAAATTATCCTTGCTAGAAATTTAAGAAAAATAATAAGACCCGATAGTTTTGAGCTATTGGGTCTTATTTTGATTGTGATTGGAAGTTTTTTAAACTAGATAATTATTTAGGGCTATCGACGACTTTTTCAGCCACGGGTTCTTCCGGATTTTCTTCGGGATCACCTAAAGCACCCCAACCAGTTTTAGCTTGAATATTCCGTTTGGCTTCTTTAACAAAAAGGAAGGCAACCAGGGCAATAGTTGCGAAAAGAGTCGAATAAATATAAAGAAATTTAATACCTTCAATATGACCGATGGTCACAAAACTCATAATTAATCCCACCACGATAGGGGTAATACTTTGAGCTAACATCGAACCAAAATAATAATATCCGGTAAATTTTCCGATATTATCTTTATTGGCTAGTTCGACCACCATGGGATAAGAATTAATATTAATCAGGGCCCAACCAAAACCAATAATAGCGGAGGAACCTAGTAGGAAATAAGTCAAAGGATTGCTATAGCCACTGCCTCTATTGAAAGTAAAGGTGGCGATAGCTACTAAAGCAAAGCCGAAGATTAAAGCACTAATTCCGATGATTACGACTCGCTTACGGCCAATTTTGGAGGCTAGTTTTCCACATAACAAGAAAGTCAGAATACTAACAGCCGTTAAAACGATTACTCCCGTGGAAGCAATCCCACTATCACCGATCACATTTAAAGCAAAGAGCGAATTGAAAGTTTCTAAGGCATTAAAGGCCATGAACCATAAAAATACACTAAGTATTAAAAATATTAAATTCTTAAAATCAGACTTAGATAATTTCTTTTCCACAGAAGCATGAGTTTGAGATTCTTTTTCTCCTTCTTCAACATCTTTTAAACTTTCTAAAACTAATTTATTTTCTTTTAATTTTAATGTTAGAACTAACATAATAACTAAAGTAATAACGGCAGTAATTAAAAAAGGATAAAGCATAATACCTTGAGCACTAGACATATCTTTAGGAGTAATTACAAGTCCTGCTAAGTCACCTTCTTTTTTAACATTAAAAATCATTCCCAACACGGTGGCTAAAACGGCGCCTAAATAACCTACGAAGTTAATAATTCCATTAGCAACGCTTCTTAAGGGTTTAGGTGTCACATCTGGCATTAAAGCCACTACTGGGTTACGATAAGCCTGCATAATAACTAAAAATAAGACCATGAAGATGATTACGCCAACTAAACTATTATAGATAAAACACACAGCAATAAAAGGAAACAAAATACCCGTTGCTAACATCCCCACGATGATATAAGGCATTCTCTTACCCCATTTGGTTTTGGTTTTATCACTTAAGATACCCACCACCGGCATGACAATGAGCGCTACAATATTGTCAAGGGCCATGATGATTCCCACCACGTAAAGCAACTGTTTGGGGTCATCTTTATAAAAATCATACAATAGGAATTGTAAAATTAAAGGGGCATAATTGTTATAAATTTGCCAGACCATCAGGGTCGCAAAGAAGGCCAACCCAATTAATAAAGTAGTTTTTTTGTTTAACTTTAAATTGCTCATCTTGAATACTCCTTATCCAAATCCACTAAGACGGCGATGACGATCGGGGTTCTTAGGGTTAGTTCCTTAATTTTATCCTGTAATTTTAGTTCGATATCTCTTTTGACATCATATTGATTATAATCGTTAATCTCATCCAAATGGGAAGTCATGATACTTTTAGCATATTCCGTTAAACCATTAGTAAAATCGGTACTACTTTTCATATAGATGAAACCACGAGAGACGACACTAGGTTCTGCTAAGAGCGTTTTATTGCTACTGGAGTAACTAAAAGCAATCGCAAAGACTCCTTCTTCACTTAGAACTTTTCGCTCACCGATAACCGTTGCTCCAATATCTCCAATACCGGTACCATCCACATAGATATCTCCACTTTGAACTTTTGAGTCAATATAGATTTTATTTTTTGTGAGAACCGCTACTTCCCCGTTATCCATGATGAGGATATTATCTGCTGGTATTTTGCACTCGATAGCTAAAGTACGATGGACATTGAGCATATGGCGTTCGCCGTGGACCGGAATAAAGAATTTCGGATTAACCAAGTTCATCATTAACTTTAAATCATTTTGGGAACCATGGCCACTAGTATGGGTATCACTAATTGGTGAATTGACAATAACTTCACAACCTCTCTTAAATAAGAGGTTAACAGTCTTATTAATACTTTCTTGATTACCAGGAATTGGGCTCGAAGAAAAGATGACGGTATCGCCTCTTTCTGGTTTGACAAAACGGTGAATACCTAAAGCGATGCGGCTTAAGGCAGCTAAAGGTTCTCCTTGTGAGCCGGTACACAATAAGGCTATTTGATTGTTTTTATACATGTAAAGCATTTCCGCTTTAACAAAAACTTCATCAGGAGCTTTGATATAACCACTTTGTTTACCCGCTTCAATAGCGGATTCCATGGACTTTCCAAAGACACACATTTTACGTTTGGATTTGACGCAAGCATCGATGATTTGTTGGATTCGATAAATATTCGAAGCAAAGGTTACAATGATGATTCGTCCTTCAATATGGCTAAACATATCATTTAAATTATCGCCAATGCGACTTTCTGATTGAATAGGCGTTGCTACCGTAGCATTAGTGGAATCGCTTAATAAGCAAAGACATTTGCCGTTTAAAGCGGTGAGTTTTTCATATTCGGCCCGAGGTCCCACGGGAGTTAAATCAATTTTAAAATCACCAGTATGAATGATTGATCCAATTTTGGTATTAAACACTACCGCAAAACTATCGGGAATGGAATGATTTAAACGGATAAAGGAAACACTTAAATCTTCCCCAAATTTTAATATCGTTGAACTCTTAAACTCTTCAATGGTGACACTAGCAAAATTGGCATCATCAGTTATTTTATTTTCAATTAAATCGATAGCAATTCCGGAAGCATAGATGACCGGAATGAAGACTTTCTTATATAAAAAGGGAATTCCTCCAATGTGATCTTCATGACCATGAGTAATGATTAAACATTGAATACGCTCTTGGTTTTCTACTAAATAGGTATAATCGGGAATAACGTAATCAATTCCTAATAAGGAAGAATCAGGAAATAAAATCCCCGCATCAACAATAAAAATCTTGGAATCAATTTCAAAAACATAAGTGTTCTTTCCAACCTCTCCCAGACCCCCTAAGGCAATTATTTTAATTTTGTAGTCATTATCCATCGTTTATCCTTTTTTTAAATACCTAATAAGTTTTAATTAGCACTATACTGATAATCTTTTTTGTATCTTATAAAATTATATCACATTTTTTAATATAATTATTATTGATGAAAGTGTATTGCTTTGATTTAGACGGAACCATTCTTTTTAAAAATAATAATAATTATCATATCTACCCGCAAACTATTAAGTTATTAAAGTACTTATCTAGTATTCCGAGTAATGTTTTAATCTTGTCGACCGGAAGAATGAAAGTTGACAATGCACAATATGCAAAAATCCGCAAGTATTTTCATTTCTTTGGTTATTTGAATGGAGCTTTAATTTATAAAAGGAATCATTTGATTAAACAATATAGTTTTTCGAAACGTCAATTACAAGAAATTGCCCTTTATGCTCAAGCCCATAATATTTACACCATCTTCCAGGGAATTAGTAAAACATATACGATGGTGAATAATAACAATATTAATTTAGAATATTATAGCGATTACAATGTGCTGATAAATGATTATCAACAAATTTTAAATAAGAAAATATCTTCGATTTCCATCATTACTAAAGATACCTTCTTTACTAGTTTTCATGGAGTGCGTTTATACCCCTGGAAATTAGGAGGGGCACATTTGCTACCTAACACTAATAAGTCGGATCTTTTAGATACCTTTAAAGATTATCAAATAATTACGATTGGTGATGGTTTAAATGATTTAGAGAATCTCAAAAAAAGTGATATTTCGATTATTTATGAAGATTCACCTTTTGTATTACGGGGTATTGCTAAATATATTTGTCTACAAAAAGATAAACTCTTTGATTTTTATGAAGAGCACGATTTACTTTGATTTCTTATTAAAGGTATCTATTACAATCTGTGGCACATAAGAAGTTACATCGGCTTTAAATTTTAAGAGCTCTTTAATATTGGAACTTGAGGTATAAAAATTTTCAATCTTAGAAAATAAAACAATAGTTTCAATGGAAGGCTCAATTTTATTATTAAAAAAATACATTTCCTGTTCATCTTCAAAATCAATGGTATTGCGAAAGCCTCGAACAATCACACTAATATGTTTTTCTTTCGCATAATCAACAATTAATTTATCGCTAGCTTCAACGATTATATTAGCTAGGCCCTTAGTGGCTTCAATGATCATTTGTTTTCTTTCTTCGACACTAAAAAGATAATTCTTTTGATCATTTAAACCAATTACTATGTATAAAACATCACAGAGTTTAGCAGCTCTTTTAATTAAATCTAAATGGCCATTAGTTATGGGATCAAAACTCCCAGGATATAAATATGCTTTCTTCACACAAAACCTCTTAAATATTATATCTAAATTTGATTAATTTGGTAGCTATTAACAATTATCGAGATTGTTATTTAATAATATGGACATCTAAAAATAATTTGATACAATCATTGTGTCTAAAGACAAGGGTGGCAAGTATGAAAAAAATTATGTTATTATTGGTTTTAATGGTTACCTGTTTAGTCACATTTAGTATTAAAGCTAAATCACCCTTAACCGGGTGATTAATTTAGCCTCTTCTAATCAATCGTTACAATCTTACCTTAATCTTCAAAAAAGTCGTTATGATTATTTTGAAGAAGAAGATTCATTTATTCGTGGAAAAAATGTGATTGATGCGAATACTACTCTTAAGGGTCGATTTGATGTCCACCCAAGATAATAAGCAATTACTTATAGAAGAAGTTAATATTAGTTTCAATCTTGAAAGATTTGTTTTTATCTTTGAATTATTTTATAAAGATTTAGATGATAAACATATTTCATTTCATACTATTGAGATTTTACCTTTTTATGATCTTTCGACTGATGATTATCTGTTTGAAGCAACTGATACTTTGGTTTCTTTAAAACAAGTTGTAAAGGGAAAACAAGTTGATAAGTGTGGAACCGGGGATAATAATATCTTTTCTTCTAAATATTTTTATGATAGTTTAGATCCTAATGGCGGTGGTGGAGGTGCTGGTATTATTGGTGGTGGTGGAGGTGGTGCTTTAATATTGGCCATTATTTGCTTAATGCCGGAAATTGTTGGGTTTTTGGAAGTAGTAACTACCCAAATATATAATTTCTTTGCTTCTATTTGGAATTGGTTTATCGGCTTATTTAGTAGCACTACTACGACTACTACTACCTATACTCCTGTTTATGGCTATCGTATCGAAATTGATAATGTCGTCTATTTAATGTCAGCAGTAACGACAGGTGCTTGGTCAATAATATCAAGTGATCCAAATAAAATATTTTATTTAGCTTTCGCCAACACGGTTGACACTTGGGTCTATGTATCTAATTTTCCTTTTGGTAACGTTACTAAAGCTGCTAGTGTCCTTTCGGCTAGCTCAATGATCAATTATATCGATCCCAATGGTGTAGTAAGTAATTCCAAAAAATTTATGTTAAGTACTTATACTTTAGAGAAAACAGACGCAATCGCGGCCGCAAGTCAAGCTGGAAAAATAATGTTTGGATTTTCTTGTGCATACTATGGTGGTTGTCATGACGATAGTGGAAGTAAAAAAGGAACCTGGTTCGAACACTATCATCCAGGCTATGACACAACATCTTCAAGCCATACAGCTCATAGTTTTTATGGAATTTCTAAATTGGTGTAATAATGACAATACAAAAAGAGAAAAAAATAAAAAGGCTACTACATGCAAAACCTATTTCTATAAAAAGTT
Source organism: Acholeplasmatales bacterium (assembly GCA_031284745.1). Classification (GTDB taxonomy): domain Bacteria; phylum Bacillota_I; class Bacilli_A; order Acholeplasmatales; family Acholeplasmataceae; genus JAITXV01. The sequence continues at coordinate 6,109 of JAITXJ010000005.1, forward strand.
ACTTTAGAAATAATTTTATTAAATTATCTCCTCCTAAAAAGTATCGAGAAAAAAATCATTTTAAGTATAAGAGCCAGGGTGAATTAATTTATAATGTTACCGAGGGTTATTGTTCTGAAGATGATAGGGTATTCATTTATCAATATACCCATCGAAATTTGGGAATTAAAAAGAAGGAGCTATACTATTATTATGAATATAATGAAATTGATTCTAGTTTAGCTATGCTTTACCCAACCAGTTTTTATGGTACTAAAGATAATGCCAATGTTTTGTCTAGTTTCTCTCATAGTGGTTTTTGTTATTGGTTTGATGTTTTACATTATATTGAATATCAATATTACAATTTAATACGTGATTATGATACACATAGGGTGATATCTTATGAAAAGTTAAATGAAATAATGCTTAAGTTTGGAGCTAAGCGCACTTCTTATGAAAATCTTTTAAGAGATTGTTATCATTCCGATTATGAAAAACATAATGTTATTTTTAATAAAATAATTGATCGCTTTGTTAACAATCCACGATATTCCTTTTTAAAAGATTCTACTTCGATACCTATTGATTGTGAAAGAGTTGTTTATTATCTTCCCCCTGAAGTTATTGGACTTTCGAAAGAACAATCTTTTGAAAATAGTAAGAAACAATTATTAGATCATAGGCTTCGACAATATAATGATTTAAAAAAATCTCTTGATGCTGGGGAATATAAATGGCATTGGTCTTTCAAACGAACTCTTGATCTATCAAGACCAATGTATAATACTATTGCTTTATATCCATTTATTTTATGTGGCTTTTATAAGGGGCATTGTATTAATACCTATGGTTATGATAGTTATTTCTTTTCAACGCCCTTTTCTAAGATACTTGATCAAATGCATAAGGAGATAGAAAAAAATAAATATGAAATGGAAATTTAGTACTTATATTTTAATAGGATTAAATGTAACATTGATAATTATATTTATTGTATTTATGATTAGTAGTACCAATAATACGAAAAATATTTATAATAAATCAATTTCAAAGGTTGTCGAAATTCGGGTTTCTAATGATAATATAAATTTTTATTTTGGAACGGGTTGTTTTATTTCGAAAAATATTATATTAACTAATAAACATGTAATTGAAGATGAATTAAAAGTAACCTATAATACTATTCAATATCGAAAATATAATGAAGAGAATTTTCAAGATATAATAAGTTTAAAAAAGAAATACCTTGATATCGACCTTTATGAAATTGAGGTAAACAATAATGAAGATTACTTTAAGATTAGAACAATTAATATAGGATCGAAATGTTATGCTATTGGGAATAGTAGTGGAAATGGTCTTACATTTTTAGAAGGTGTTATTAGTAATAAAACGATAATAATTCTAGAAGATAGTACAACTCAAATGATAGCTTCTTCCGTTTCCCTAACCAGAGGAATGAGTGGCGGGGCATTAATAGATAATAATGGCTATTTAGTTGGTATTTTAACTCTAAGATTAAGAGATACTGATAATACACCAATATATGCTATTTCTTACTCAATTGATTTATCATTTTATTCACATTAACCTTGTTCATTAATAATGCGGGGTAATTATTATTTAAATAATTTATTTTTTTGGTATAATTTATAAGTATTAAGTTGAGGTACTCTTATGATTTGGTTTGAATGGTTATTAATTCCTGTTGCCCTCGTAGTGATAATTAGTGTATTGCTACAAGAATCATCCGATACAGCAGTACAAGCATTTACTGGTGAATCGAACGATCTATTTAAGAATCGCAAAATGCGCGGTCCTGAATTATTTTTAAATTACACTTCCTTAATAAGTGGAATTTTATTAGTTGTTCTCATTATTATTTCCGCTTCTTTTGGTTTTAGATGGGAATACCAAGCTTAAATTGTTTAGTTTTTATAATTTAGCGATTAATAAAAAAACAATCACCGATGATTTATATAATCATCTCATTAAATCTTTAAGGTTTAAGGTCGGGGATTGTTTTTATTTTTTTGATGATGAAAAAGAATATCTTTGTCAGATTTTAAGTATTGGTAAGGATGTTGCTAGTTACGATATTCAGGAAGAACATTTAATTATTCAGAAGAATAAACCTTTTATTACTTTAATTCAAGGATATCCCAAAGGGGAAAAAATTGATTTTATTTGTAAGTATGCTACCATCTTTAATGTTCAAGAAATTATCTTTGTTTATATGAAAAGAAGTATCCCTAAGGTTGGTGATAATTCTCATAAATTAAAACGCCTTCAAAGTATTATTCTCGAGGCGGTAACGATTGCTCATCGTCGCAGTGTTCCCAAAGTATCCATAGTGAATAATTTAAAGGATCTTGATTTAAATAGTTATAATAGTGTTTACTTATTAGATGAGAATGAAAAGACTCATCATCAAATTAAGAAAGAAGAACGAATTGCGATTATTGTTGGTCCTGAAGGGGGGATTGATGATAGTGAAAGGCAAATATTGAGTAAAAGTTGTACCAAAGTTTCCCTGGGAGAAAACATTTTAACTACGGAAAGTGCCGCTCTAGCAATCTTAGCCTTATTTTTATAATTTATATCTAAATAAGTAATTGAAAAAATTAAGATAAAAACGTTTTCATAATATAATTCACCAAAAAAATAAGTATTTTTTATTATATGTTTATATAATATTATCGTAATTGATATTTTCGGACTTAGTTACCGTTTGTCTGGTTCGTTATCTTACAGGAATTTATGCCAATAATTGCTAGAAATGATTACATATTAAGTGATATTTAGTTAGTCATTCAGGGAGACTTCTATGAAAATTATGAAAAATTTATTTTTAAAGGGGCTTGAGACGATCAAGTAAAACTAGAGGCTTATAATATTGACATGGAGTTTTTAAATACTTTAAATATTCCTTTTATGGCTTTAATGAAGTATAATAATTGTAATCGCTATGTGAGTGTTTATAAAATCGAAAACGATTGGGTCTACCTCAGCGATTCTCATCACCATGATAGTACCTGCGTCCAACAAACAGAATTTATCAAACATTTTACCAAACATATCCTATATCCAAAGGTGGAAGAAAAATGATTAAATTAGAAAATGTTTCAAAAGTATTTAAAGTTAAAGAGTCCCGCAAGCAGTTTGTGAAGATCGCTTTAAACGATATATCTTTTGTGATTAATGATGGTGAAACTGTGGGTTTAGTGGGAGCTAATGGCTCAGGAAAATCCACTCTTCTTAAAGTGCTCTCAACTCTTTACCAACCAAGCGTGGGAAAGGTCTATATCGATGGAAAAGATATCTTTTTAAATTCTGATGAGTCTAAAAAGAAGTTGGGAGTTTTATTTGGTGGCGATTCTGGTCTTTATCCCAATTTAACCGCCTATGAAAATATTGAATATTTTGGAAAACTTAACGGTTTATCTGAACAAGAGATTAGACATAATATCGCACATTACTCCCAATTTTTTAGTATGGAAGATTATATTAATCGTCGAGTGGCTAATTTTAGTCGAGGAATGAAACAAAAGGTTTGTTTTTTAAGGTCAATTGTTCATAACCCACAAATTGTTATTCTCGATGAACCATCGACGGGATTAGATGTGGCGGGGATTGAAGAGGTTGCTCAATTTATTAAGTACCATCAAGATTTAAAGAAAACAATTATTATTTCTTCCCATAATATCAACGAAATCTCTCGTTTGTGTCAGAAAATTATTATTTTAAAGGCTGGTAATCTCATGTATTTTGGAGATTTACAACCTTTGATTAGTGATAAATCTTTTAATGAAGTATACAAATTAATGGGGGTTAGTGATGAAAACCTTTAAAACAGTTTTGAAAAAAGAATTTAAATCGCTCTTTCGCGGGGGTCTTGGTTTAATAACTTCTTTAATTTTGCCTTTGATTTTGATGCCACTCCTAATGACGATTATTCTTTCCTCCAATAAAAAAGAAGATGAACAGGTTAATACTCCCAAGCTGGCTCTTTATGTCCAAACAGCTGATGAATTAATTAATGTTGATCAAAACAACAGCCTTTATCATGAGGAAATTGATTATGTTTTAGGCACTGTTTTAAGGACTCTCAATCCGAGTATTGTTTTGGTAACCGATTTAAATAAGGCTTTAACCTTTGAAAAGATCGATATCGCTTTAATTTTTGATGCTGATCTTTTGAGTAAGATGGAAGTAGGTTATTTTAATATTAATGTCGTTTATAATATTTCTGATTCTAGCGGTATTAAATTTTCTTCCCATATTTTAAATTTAATTGCTAATTTTAGTGCTGCTTTAACGGAATTAAGATTAAATAGCCTGGGCTTTAATGGAAGTGAATTTGTGGGTGTTAATTATAACACTACAACCATTCAAGAGTTTTCCCAAAATAAAATTGAAGGTTTGAACAATCAAATTCTCATTACTCTCGTGCCCACCATCATCATTAGTTTTATTAGTTTTGGAAGCATGACGGCTTCTTCCGAATTATTTAGCTTAGAAAAAGAAAGAAACACCTTAGAATCCTTACTTTCAACTGGTGGGAAACGTCGAGAGATCGTTTTAGCAAAGGTATTTGTCAATCTGGTTTTTAGTTTAGTTGGGGCTTTATTTCAATTGATTTCCGTCTTGCTGGCCTATTTAATAAATATTAAGTCTTTTTCGGATACTGTCATCTATTTTCGATTCGAAACGCTCTTATTTTTGTTTATTGGTTTAATTAGTCTCGCTATTTTGGCGGCCATTCTCAATGTCTTCGTCTATGTTTTTACGAAGAATAACCGGGGAGCTACCGCTTATAGTGCTATTTTAATGCTTTTACCGATCATTATTAGCTATGTAGTGATGACGATTAGTCCAGCGGGCATTCATATGGCCGAAATCTTTATTCCTTTTTTAGGGACGGTGTTAGCGATGAGAATGGCGGTTGCGGGGGCGGTAAATATTTCTTATTTAATAATTTCCTCAGTCATTAATATTCTGCTTTCGGGATTATTAACCTACTTAATTGTGAAAAGATATTGTAGTGAGAAAATATTTAAAGTGGATTAGCTCTGCCAGCCCTTAAGGTTTTTAATTGTTGGGATAATTATCGTTGATTTTCGTGGTGGTCGAAAGTGAATAATCGATGGCTTTGGTAAATATATAAAGATGATATATTCACCTAAAAAAAGCAAATGTGGTATAATTATAGGGCTAAAAGCTGGTGCGGAGGTGATAAAATGTTAAAAACCCAAATAAGAGATAAAGAAAATTTCGATGATCTATTCAAAAGATTCAAACGAGAAGTAGCTAAATGCGGCGTCTTGCAGGAAGTTAAAAAAAGAGTAGCTTATCAAAAGCCAAGCGAAAAACGCAAAGCTAAAAGAATCGCCGCCCACAAAAAACATTAAAACCAAGTAAAGCGTCTTTTTAGACGCTTATTTTTTTCATTATCAGGAGGATCATGATCCTAAAAGATTATCTTAATGATTTAAAATTACAAATTAATATTGGTGGAGCCAACGATCGACACCTCCAAATCATCAAAAGTATTTTTCAAGTCGAGATTAATTTGATTGATAAAGATATTGTTTTAGATGGTAAACAAGAAGCGTGCAACCTTGTGCTTAAATTGTTAGATTTAATCGTTTATTTAACTAATAATAATTGTGAATTATTAGAAAGAGATTTGGTTTATCTTTGTAAATATCTGCAGGCTAACAATGATTTAGAACAAATTAAGGCTCTTTACATCAACCCCTTGAAAATTATTAATACTCCTTCTAATAAACCCATCTATGCTAAAACCCTCAATCAAAGAAATTACTGTGAAGCGATGAAAAATAATGATATTGTTTTTGCTATTGGGCCCTCAGGAACTGGGAAAACTTTTTTAGCGGTTTGTTTAGCAGTTAGTTTACTTAAAGCCAATAAAGTGAAACGCATTGTTTTGACGAGACCTAATATTGAAGCTGGTGAACAATTAGGTTTCTTACCTGGTGATTTAAAAGAAAAGATTGATCCATATTTGACCCCCCTCTATGATTCTTTGTATGCTTTGCTGGATAAGGAAACTGTGGATGGACTTTTAGAAAAAGGGATTATTGAAATTGCTCCCCTGGGCTATATGCGGGGAAGAACGATTGCTAATACGGTAATTATTTTAGATGAAGCCCAAAATACCACCTATACCCAACTTAAAATGTTCATCACTCGTTTGGGTTTTAATTCTAAGATGATCATCACTGGGGATCCTTCTCAGGTTGATTTAATTGCTCGTGGTAAAACTAACCCTTCCGCTCTAGCCACAATTGAACAATTGTTTTCTCACTTAGAAGGAGTAGAGATTTCTAAATTTGAGGCCCTAGACGTGGTTCGCCATCCTCTCGTTCAAAAGATTATCACGAGGTATGAAGAATATGAAAATTCAAATTCATAATCAAACCAATCAAAGACTAACCTTTGCGAGCGAAATTAAAAAATTGTTTGCAAAAGTGGAAAATTCCAAAACCATGCATCTGATTTTTATTGAAGAAGATGCTATGTTAGAAATGAACAACTATTATCGTCACTTAGACTATGCAACGGATGTCTTAAGTTTTCCCAGTGATGAAGAAGATTCCCTAGGTGATATCTTCATCTGCCGTTCTAAAGCTAAGGAGCAAGCTCATAATTATTATCATAGCCTCTTACAAGAGGTTGCCTTCTTAAGTGTTCATGGTTATCTTCATCTGCTAGGCTATGATCACCAAACCCCGCAAGAAGAACAAGTGATGATGCAAAAGGCGCAAGAAATCTTAAATTTAGTTAACTTAGATAAAAAAGGAGAAAAAAATGGAAATTAAAGAATTAATAAAAGTCGCCATTGATAATATGGCTAAAGCTTACACCCCCTATTCCCACTTTAATGTTAGTGCGGTCATTGTTTTAAAAAATGGTCAATTAATTAAAGGGGTCAATGTGGAAAATGCCTCCTATGGTTTAAGCATCTGTGCGGAAAGAGTGGCGATGTTTAATTTAGTCGCGGCCGGGATTGCTAAATCTGAGGTGCAAACTCTCGTGGTGGTTGGTGCTACTAAGGGAGTAATTTCCCCTTGTGGAGCTTGTCGCCAAGTGATGAGTGAATTATTACCAGCTCATACGAAGGTGATTTTAGCTAATACTAATTATGAATATCGGGAATATAAGATTAGTGATTTATTACCTTATAGTTTTGATTTATTTAATGATCGCCAATGAAAGTCGGATATGTAGGAATTTTTGGTTTAACCAATAGTGGAAAATCTACGCTTCTAAATACGCTAGTTGGTCAAAAAGTTTCGATTGTTTCGAATAAAGATCAAACCACTTTGGTACCAATTTATGGTATTTTAACCAAGGAAGATTATCAGATTATTTTTATCGATACTCCCGGCATTCAAAAGCCCCATAGTTATTTTGACACGATTGTCCAAAATAACATCAAAGGAGCTACTTTAGGCTTAGATATTATCATTCATCTCGTCGATGAAAAATACTCCCCAAAGGACGATTATGTCCTATCTCTATATCGTGAATTAAATCTCCCGGTCATTTTAGCAATTAATAAATTAGATCTTTTGCGCACTAATGAGAAAGTTGATGAGATTATTATATCGTTCTTGAATAAATATAATTATCAAGCCTATATTCCACTTTCTTCCACTAATAAAAAAAATGTCGACCATCTTTTAGAGGAAATTATTAAATTACTGCCAAGTGGACAGTTCATTTATGACCCCGAAGAAGTTACGAATCAAACGATGAATCGTCTTATTTGTGATATTGTCCGTGAAAAAACTACTTATTTCACTGCCGCCGATGTCAAAAGTGGTTTTTATGTGGAAATTACCCATCATGATGAGCAAAATTATTATTTAGAGATTGTGGTTGCGAAAGAAAATCATAAAAAAATGATCATTGGGACAGGGGCTAGTGTCATTAAAAAAATTAAACTCCTGGCCAAAAAAGATTTAAAAAGAAATTATGATTTAAATATTAATTTAGAACTCTTTGTCAAAGTAGATGAAAATTGGAAAGAAAATATTAATAAAATCAATTCCAAGGCTTTTTAAATGGAAGGTATTATTTATCGCACTTCGCCATATTTAGATTCCTCATTACTGCTCCAAGTGATTACGCCCAAGGGCTTAGTTACTTTGGTAGCCAAAGGGGCTTTAAAACTTAAATCTCCTTACCGTTATTTTTGTTCTTTTTTAAATAAAATAAGTTTTGAAGAAAAATTAAGACCGATGTATAGTCTAATGAACGCTGAGCTAATCAATGATTATGCTTCCATCAAGGGTGATTTAGTTAAAATTAATTATGCGGTAGTTTTATTTAAAGCGATTAGTTCGCTTATCGATAATTTTGAATTACTCTATGGATTGATCAATGAGGCTTTAGAGAGCCCCTATTATTTTCAAAGTATCTTATTTTTGTTAACGAAAATTCTTTATTTGGAAGGCTATGGTTTAGATTTTACTCCTTCGAAGATGAATATTAGTGGTTTTAGCCAGCTTGATTCTGGGCCTCTGGGAGAATGGGGAGGCCAAAACGTGGATTTAAGCATCCAGGAAGCTGGGTGGCTAGCCGATATTTCCCAGCAAAAATATCATGATTTGTCGGATGAGCAATTGTGGCCCCTTTTAGAGTTTCTGAATAAATACTATAACTATCACTTAGGAATTAATCTCCTAACTAATAGTTAAAAAACTCTTCAAAGAACATTAGATATAAGGTATTTTGAGTAATAAATTAAAAAAATAATATAATATTAAGAGGTGGTGATTATGTACACATTAGAACAATTAGTAAACTATGCAAAAACATATGGATATATCTATCAAGGATCAGAAATCTATGGCGGTTTAGCAAATACCTATGATTATGGCCCGCTGGGAGCATTATTAAAAAATAATATTAAAGCCGCTTGGAAGAAGGTTTTTTGTAATGATGAAGATAATGTGATGCTCGATTCCTCGATTTTACTCAACCCCTTAGTTTGGAAAGCTTCTGGTCATTTAGACAATTTTAGCGATCCTTTAATTGAATGCAAAGCTTGTAATCAAAGATTTCGAGCCGATAAAATAATTAGTGATTTTGATCCAACAGTTAATACCGATCAGATGAATTTTTTAGCGATGGAAGACTATATAGCTAGTCATCATCTGCATTGTCCGGCTTGTGGAAAAAATAATTTTGAACATATTCGTAGTTTTAATATGATGTTTCAAACTACGCAAGGGGTGGTTAAAGAAAGTGGTAATGAAATATTTTTACGTCCCGAAACCGCCCAAGGCATTTTTATAAATTTTAAAAACATTCTACGGACCACCCGCAAAAAAATCCCCTTTGGAGTTTGTCAGTACGGAAAAGCTTTCCGTAACGAAATAACCCCAGGAAATTTTATCTTTCGCACCAGAGAATTTGAACAAATGGAATTAGAATTCTTTTGCGCTCCTGGTAGTGAGGTCCAATGGTTTAACTATTATCGGGAAAAAATGGTGAACTTTTTAATTAATTTAGGCATCAAAAAAACTAATATTCAAGTCTATGATCATCCTAAAGAAGGCTTAGCTCATTATTCTAACGCCACTACCGATCTGGAGTTTAACTTTCCGTGGGGTTTTGACGAACTGTGGGGAATCGCTTCGCGGCGGGATTTTGATTTAAATGCTCATGCTAAAGCGAGTGGAACCGAACTTAATTATTTAGATCCCGAGAGTAATGAAAAATATGTTCCCTATGTGGTGGAACCATCCTTAGGGGTGGAAAGGTTACTCCTATCTTTATTATTTAATGGCTTAGAAGATTATATAGTTGATAATGAAGTGCGCACTGTTTTACATCTACACCCCTTTTTAGCTCCTTATAAAGCAACTATTTTACCGCTTAGCAAAAAGGAATTAGGTCCGACAGCTAAAAAGATCTATCATTCCTTACAAGAGCTTTATGAAGTGGCCTATGATGATGCTGGCAGTATTGGTAAGCGTTATCGTCGCAGCGATGCAATTGGTACGCCGTTAGCCATCACCATTGATTTTGAAACTTTAAATGACAAATGTGTAACTGTTCGTTACCGTGATGATATGAGTCAAAAACGGGTAAAAATTAGTCAATTAAAAAAAATCATTGGAGCACTTGTTAAATTATAAATGGCCGAAAATAATAATAACGTCTTAGCTTTACTAAATGAAAAATTAAGTATTTTAGATATGGTTAGAGAGTTTATTTCTGTCCAAAAAAGTGGCCGAGGTTATGTTGCTTGTTGTCCCTTTCATGAAGAAAAAACTCCTTCTTTTTCGGTTAGTATTGAAAAGAATATGTTTAATTGTTTTGGCTGTCATAAAGGTGGGGGTCCTGTTCAATTTTATCAATATATGAAGGCTATCACCATCGGTCAAGCAATTTCGGAACTATCCCCTCGTATTGGGATTAAAGCCCCAACTTCTTATGCTGGGCATTCTAAATTTTATAAAATGTTTGAGTATATTAAGGAATATATGGCCTATCAACTAAATAGCTCATCCCTTGGTGCTCCAGGTCGACAATATCTAGCCTCGCGCCAGATTGATGAAAATATCATCAATAGCTATAAGTTAGGTTTTAATAGTAATGATGAAAAAATTATTGACTATTTAAGAGAAAAGAACTTTAGTAATCAAGATCTCTTAGAAAGTGGGGTCTTTATTAATAAGGACAAACCAACCTTTCTTTTTAAAAATCGTTTAATTTTTCCTATTTTTGATCGTAATAATAGTGTGGTTTCTTTTTCTAGTCGTAGCATTGATAAAAGTGTTAAAGAGGCTAAATATGTTCATGCTCAACAAAATAGTATTAATACCGATGATAAATTATTCTACAATTTAAATTTAGCCCTTTCTTCGATTATTCGTCTCAAGCAAGTGATTCTCGTCGAAGGTTTTTTTGATGTCTTCGCTTTTGTTCGCGCGGGGATCACCAATGTCTTATGTTGTTTAGGTACCCAAATAAGTCAGCGCCATTTGAAGGTCTTAAAAGGAATTACCGATAAAGTGGTTTTATGTTTTGATGGTGATCAAGCAGGCACCACTTCGATGATCAAAGCCTTTAGTTTATTTTTAAATGCCAAAATGGAAGTTTCTATTGCATCACTGCCGGGACAAATGGATCCTGATGAATACCTGGAAAAAAATGGGGCTGCAGCTCTTGCTCAGGTTTTAGAAAATCCGCAAGATCCCTATTTGTTTGCTTATAATTACTATGCCAGTCAAACTGATTCATTAAGTCAAAATTCTTTAATTAATTTGGAAAATCAATTAAATGAACTCTTTAACAAAACTCCCAAACCAATCTTTGAGCACTATCAAGATCTCGCCTTTCGTAATTATGGTTTTCATTTACAAGCATCTAATAGCACCCTACCGGATAAGACCTTTGAAGATAGCCCCCCAGTGGATTATGATTTCCTAAGTTCTTATCAAACCTACGAAGAGGCCCTCTATGAACCCCGCGTTGATGAGTTAGAGCCCATCGAGCCTCCTTCGCTCATCATGCAAAATTTGTCTACGAAGAATAAAAGTGAACAAAACTTAAATGATATCAAGAAAAAAATCCGGGGATTGGAAATCAATGCGCTCGCCCTTTGTCTTTTGAATCCTGATATTTACGAAAATGTCGCGGATTATTTTGAAAGGGGGGACCCTCTGGATATCATCTATACGAACCTTAAGCCCCATTTAAGTGGTGGCGATAACTTAGAAACCCGGATTAAACATTTAGACATGCGTCTAGGTGTGAGCATTGATATTGTGCAGGATATTGAAAAAAAAGTCTATCATACTTCTTACGATAAACTGCAAAATGATTTAGAGAAACAAAAAGCTTTGGGACCCTTATATATGCGCAAAAAGTTTTTGTTAGAGGATCTGAAAAATAAAGAAGAAGAAAAGCAAAAAAAAGCCATCAACGATGAATTGCGGGCCGTTAGTTTAAAAATAAAAAAATTAGAAAAAGGAGAAAAAAATGGAACAGGAAAAATTTGATAAGGTCATTAATCGTATTAAAGAAGAAAGTAAAGATAAACAATATTCAATAAAAATCTTAATTGAAGAGGGTGTCGAAGATGATAGCGAAGAATATGATGCGATCATCGCCGCTTTAGAGCCGGAAGGTTATGAAATTATCGATGAATTTGAAGATGATTTAATTGAGTTTGATGATGACGAGGTTATCAAAATCGCTAGTGAAGAAGAAGATATTTTAGATTCCAATGTGGAAAATGTCGACTTAGAAAAGATGTTTGTCATTAAACAAGATGCACATAGCGATAATGATTTAAAGGAATTCTTAAAAGAAATTGGTAGCGTTCCGCTTTTGAAAAAGAAAGAAGAGGAAGAAGCCACCCAAGCCATTGTCGAGGGGGTTAAAGCTGAGACCATTTTAAATAAGTTTAAAAATGGAACCATTACCCTCACAACTGAAGAGATAAAAGACAACGCTCTGAAAGTAACCAAAAAACGTAAAGCCCGAGATCGTTTAATTTTAGGGAATATGCGTCTTGTTGTTTCGATTGCCAAAGGGTTTTATCAAAACTCAAAGATGAGCTTACAAGACTTGGTTAGTGAAGGAGTCTTCGGTTTAATTAAAACAATCGAAAAATTTGATCCTTCTCGTGGCTTAAAGTTTTCGACCTATGCCACCCCTTGGATTCGTCAATCCATTTCGCGAGCAGTTGCGGAAAAGAGCCGTACAGTGCGAATCCCGGTGCATGTTCATGAACGAGCTATTAGAATTAATAAGGCGATGGCTAAACTCAATCAAACCTTGGGAAGAATGCCGACCCTCGGAGAAATTAGTGATTATACGGGAGTTAGTGAAGCGAAAATTGTTTATACAAAATTAATTTCTCGCGATCCAGTTAGTTTTGAATCACCAGCTGGGGATGATGATACTGGAGCCACCATTTTAGATTTAATCAGCGATACTCAAACTCTTTCACCAGAACAAGAATATGAAAGATCGCAGATTCAAGAATTTTTAAAAGTTATTTTTACCGATAACCTCACTCCTCTGCAAGAAAAAGTTATTACCCTAAAGTTTGGTCTTTTTGGTACTAATCAACACTCCTTAGATGAGATTTCTCATTATTTGGATATGCCGAAAACTAAGATTAAAATGATTGAGCAAAAGGCCATTAAGGTTTTACGTGCCAACTCAATTAAAAAACGTTTAAGCGGAGCGATGTAGGTGGCCCTTAGTAAGCGATTGAGCTTTTTAGCTAGCTTACTAAAGCCTTATGATAGTGTTTTAGATCTGGGAACTGATCACGGTTTATTGTTAAAAGAAGCTTTAAGTAAGGGCTATATCCAAAAAGGTCTCGCTTCAGATATTAAACCCTTACCCTTAAAAGCCGCTCAAAAAAATCTGGCAGGGATGAATGTTAGTTTTTATCTCAGTGATGGTTTTTCGCAGATTAAAGCGGATTTTGATTGTGTCGTGATCGCCGGTATGGGAGCAAAATTGATTGCGCAAATTCTCAGTGGTTGTACTTTAGATATCACCTATATTTTAAATCCCATGGATGATGAAGATACCTTACGTTGGTTTTTACAAAATAATGGCTTTAAAATTATTGATGAGTATGTGCTTTGGGATAAATTTTATTATCAGATCATCATCGTTCGACGCGGAGTGATGAAACTGACCAAAAAAGAGTTGTATCTTGGACGTTACCTGAAAAAAAGCTCAGATTATGAGAACTTTTTGTTACATAATATTCATAATTTAAAGGCAATTATCCAGCAGATTGGCCAGGGACAATCCTTAGCCGCCATTGAGAAACTAAAAATTTTAAAGATTTATCAAGATGCCTTAAATGAAGTGAAAAACCCCGCCAAAATAGACTAAAATTAGTCATTTTAAATTGATATTATTTTCTGATTATAATCACTTTTTAATCGAAATTTTTAGTGAGGATAAATATTTATTTTTTAGTGAGAAATAAATTATGATATAATTATCAAGTGAGGAACTAAATGAAAGAATTATCGGCCTTAGAGTATTACAAAATTAATCAAAAATTATTAAATCTTAATCATAATGAAAAAGTTGTTTTAAGTATCTTAGCTAGTTATGAGGATTTAGAAGAATTAGTAGCTAAAATTAATCTTAGTGATTTTATAATTCAACCCGCGGAACAAGCTACTTACCTTACCAATAAGTATCCTTTTATTAAAAGAATTAAAAGTAAATTAAAAGCCATCTTGGCGCTCAAACTCGATGAGGCCAACAATTACCTTCTTAAGGGCCTTAGTTTGGCGATTCGTCAAAAATATCAACTCCTGAGTTACAAAGAAGTATATATCATTAATAATAAAACTATTGCTTTAGCTAATCAATTAGGGGTGGTTAAAAAGACCAAGAAGGAATATCTGACTTACTTTAAAGAGCACATTGGAGAAATTTTTGCGATTTCCGATGGACAAAAATATTTAAAGCTATACTTAGTTGCAAACCGTGATTTAAAAATTAAAGCTGTTTCCAGTATCCAAGAAATTTATGATATTTTAGTTGGTTTAAAGATTAAAGATATTCGGGTTTATGACTTCCAACAAAAGAGTCCTTTTTATGACTACTTTGTTGTGGGAACTGTTAATGAAAAACAAGCCTCCGCTGTGATTTCTCATTTAAAACAAGCTTCCGCCTTGATTCGCAATGTGGAAAGTTCGAACGATTGGACCTTGATTGATTTATATGATACCGTGATCCATTTGTTTTCCAAAGAAGGCCGCAGTTATTACAACTTTGATGATAAGTGGCTCTTATTAAAAAGAATCGATAACCAATTAGGAGCTATGAATTGAAAGAAGTGGTGCGTCCTTTAATTGAATTAAAAGACATCACGAAAGAATTTAATGGGGTTGTGGTTTTACGAGGGATTAATTTAACGATTAACGAAAATGAATTTGTCACTTTATTAGGACCTTCCGGTTGTGGAAAAACAACCACTCTTCGAATCATTGGCGGTTTTGAATACCCTTCGAGCGGTCAGGTCTTGCTTAATGGTGAAGACTTAGTCCATATTCCCGCTCACAAAAGACCAACGAATACCGTTTTTCAAAGATATGCGCTCTTCCCTCATCTCAATGTTTTTGAAAATATTGCCTTTGGCCTGCGACTTAAAAAAGAAGATCGTTTAAATATTAAAGAAAAGATCAATATTTTAAATACCAAGTATCAAAATATGATGGAAGATACGATGGATGAGGCGGAAAAGAAAAGACTCAAAGCCGAACTTAAACAGGAAACCCAAAGCCTTTACAATAGCGATTCTTATAAAAAGAATCTGATTAAAAACTATCAAAAAGACTTACTTAGTCTCGATGAAAATTATGCTAAAGACAAAAAGCAATTATACAACTGCTATGATCAACTTGATAAGGAAGATGAAACCTATGAGGCTCAGTTAGCGGATTTAGATTTACAATATGACCAATTAAAAGATGAATATAATGCTAATTATGATAAGATCCTCCAAAGTATTAATAGCATTAAAGAAACCCTTTTAACTCATCGGGATAAAGAAAAAGCCCTGCAAGAAAAAGTTTTTAAATACCTTCATATGGTGGGTTTAGAAGGTTATGAAAAAAGAAGTGTTACCAAACTTAGCGGTGGTCAACAACAAAGAGTAGCGATTGCACGAGCCCTTATTTTAGAACCCAAGGTTTTACTCTTAGATGAACCATTGGCGGCTTTGGATTTAAAACTTCGTCAAGAAATGCAATATGAATTAAAGGAGTTACAAAGAAAAGCTGGTATTACCTTCATCTTTGTCACTCACGACCAAGAAGAAGCTCTCACGATGAGCGATAAGATTGTGGTGATGAATAATGGGGAAATTCAACAAGTTGGTACACCGGAAGATATCTATAATGAACCCACCAATGTTTTTGTGGCTAATTTTATTGGCGAATCGAATATCGTGGAAGGTGTGATGAAAGAAGACTATCTAGTCAATTTTGATGGTCGTGATTATACCTGTGTGGATCGAGGTTTCGCGCGTCATGAAAAAGTTAATGTGGTACTGCGTCCCGAGGATATTGACATTGTCAAAAGTGGTAAAGGTTATATTAGTGGCTTCATCGATAATATTGTCTTTAAGGGTGTTCATTATGAAATTGAAGTGAAAACCAAGTATCGCAGTTTTATTGTGCATACAACCAAATATTTTGAAGAGTTTAGTGCAGTAGATCTCAAATTTGATCCCGATGCGATCCATGTCATGGAATTTTCATGACTCAAGTTATTTACCGTCCCAAGAAGTCCTATAACTTTTTTAATTTAGCAATTGCTATTCCTTATTTTTTAATCTTGGGTTTTTTAGTATTAGTTCCGATGGGACTCTTGGTGGTTTATAGCTTCGCTCGGATGAATTCCATTGGCTTTGGGTTTACTTTTACTTTAAATAATTACACGGAAGTTTTCCGCAATAAAGCCATCTTTCCTTCTTTAGGCCGTAGTTTACTTTTAGCCCTTGCTACCACAGTTATTACTTTGGCCATTGGTTACCCCCTCGCCTATATCATTTCTCGCCAAAAACCTAGTATTCAAAAGTTTTTAATTCTTTTGATAAATGCTCCGATGTGGGTTAATTTACTGCTTAAAATTATTGCCATCAAACAATTATTTAGTATTTTTGATCCAGAATTTAATGGTTCTAATTTTGGAGTTTTATTTGGTATGGTATATTTATATTTACCTTTTATGGTTTTACCAATTTATAATTCCTTATCTAAGTTAGATAATTCTTACTTTGAAGGAGCCAGCGATCTGGGAGCTTCTAAATTACAAACTATTTCCAGAGTGATTGTTCCGCTTTCCATGGGTGGAGTTTTAAGTGGCATTGCGATGGTTTTGTTACCAGCTGCTACCACGATGACGATTGGTAAACTCTTAGGAACTAACAGTTTATTAATTGGTAATGTCGTAGAAATTGCGATTAAATCCAAGATGTATGGTGGTTATGGCTTTGGTGCCGCCATTAGTTTGATGATCGCTATTGTCATGATGTTGATGGTTTTTTTATTCCGTAAACTCGACCGAGGTAATGTTGATGAAAAAGAATAAGTTATCTTTGGTTTCTTCCATTTTCTTTTTAGTCCTGGCCTTTGTTTTTATTTATGCCCCTATCGTTTCCATTGTTACTTTTTCTTTTAATAATCAACGAAGTGGCACCCAATGGGGGGGCTTTACTTTTAAATGGTATCAAAACTTCTTTACCAATCAAGCTATTTTAAAAGCCCTTAGTGTGACTTTAATCATCGCTGTTAGCGCCACTTTGATTAGTGTGATCATTGGTACTCTGGCCGCTATTTCTTCGTTAAGATTTACCAAGAAAACCCGCAATGCTTTATTTATGATTAACGATCTACCCATCATTAATCCCGACATTGTCACCGCCATTTGTTTGTTTTTACTCTTTGGTGTTTTCTTAATTCCTGGAGGTTATGCAACCTTACTACTCGCCCATATTGCTTTTTGTGTCCCTTATGTTTTAATTACAGTTTATCCGAAGGTTCGTAGCCTTGATCCTAATTTAAGTGAAGCTGCTCGTGATCTTGGGGCTACACAGTTGCAAACCCTCTTTAAAGTTATCCTACCCCAAATAAAAGGCTCGATCGCTGCTGCCGCTGCTATTGCCTTCACCATGAGTTTTGATGATTTCGTGATTAGTTATTTTGCAGTTGGCGATAGTGGGATTACCAATATTTCCATTTACTTATATAAATTAAAAAGAGGACTTGATCCAACGATCAATGCCTTAACCACCATTATTATTGTTGTCATTACCATTATTGTAGGATTGAACTACATAATTAGTAATAGAAAGAAAGGAGAAGAGTAAAAATGAAAAAAGTATTATTGTTGGTCGGGTGTAGTCTTTTAGCCCTGGTGTTAGTAGGTTGTAAAAAATATGATGAAACGATTAAAGTGTTTTTACCCACCGAATATATTAGTGATGATCTAATTAAGGATTTTGAGGATGAATATCATATTAATGTGGAAAAGATTGAATTTGAATCGAATGAATTAGCCATTGCGCAAATTGAATCAGGTAGTTTTGATGTGGTGATTCCTAGTGACTATGCTATTGAGGAATTAGCTTCTAAGAACTTATTAAAAAGTTTGGATTGGTCCAAGGTAGAAGGCTTTAATACTGAAGATTTTGATACGGAATTAACCACTATTCTGCATAAGTTAGCCACTGATACTTCCTTAGGAACGACTGGCTTTAATTTATTAAATTATGCTGCTCCTTATTTTTGGGGTAATGTGGGACTGATCTATGATAAGACGAAAGTGAATATTGGTACAATCGTTAATAATGGCTGGGGGATTTTAGGCCAAGCATCTAGTACGCAAAAGATTGCCTTATATGAATCAGCTCGAGATATGTTTATGATTGCATTAAAGTGGATTTTTAGTCAAATGAATTCCAGTTCGAATGTCAATAATCCTAGTGTCCAAGAAATAGTGGCGGCCGGGGATTGGCTAAAAGCTATTTCATCCCAAGGTGCTAATGTTAAGTGGGTAACTGATGATATCTTAGATGATATGTTAAATCCTAATGCTACGAAATATGCGATGAGCGTCGCCTATAGTGGAGATGCTATTTGGTTAATGAGTGAAAATCCAAATCTTGGTTATTATGTGCCTAGTCAAGGAACAAATGTCTTTGTTGATGCGATGTGTATTCCGAATAATGCTAAAAATGAATCGGGAGCTTATAAGTTTATTTCTTATTTTTTAAGCCATGATGTGCAATATGCGAATAGTGAAGAATGGGGTTATACCTCTGTAAGGGGTGATGTCATCGATGAGATTATTAGTGATGGAGTTTATCCTAGTGAGAGCTACCGAATTCATGTTGGGGCAAAGGATGAGATATTTAGATATAATCCAACTTTGAAAGAAGATATTGATCGCATCTGGTTAGATGTTAGATCGTAGGGTTTAAATTAAAAATTAATCATATTTGAAAAACAAGATTATATTTCTTGTAAAATTTGGGTAATTTTTTCATTAATTTGGTCTTCATTGGTTTTAACAGTGAGAAATTTTAAATGATTTTTCAAGATGGCTCTTTGTTTGTAGCTCAATTAAGATGTTCTCGAACAAAACCCGCATTATTAGTAAGGCGGAAGTACCAATTAAAATATTGATTATTGATGATCTAGTTTATCTAAAAAATCGCTAAAATAAGTTGGTAATTCGGAATTAAAAAATAAGTACTCCTTGGTAACAGGGTGAGTAAACCCCAAGCTTTTTGCATGCAAGTATTGTCCTTCACTATTGTGCTTATCCCCATATAAACTATCCCCATAAATAACATAACCCATACTACTTAAATGAACTCTAATTTGATGAGTACGTCCAGTTTCTAGTTTTACTTCTAATAAAGTAAAATTATCCCATCTTTGAATCACTTGAAAATGAGTGACGGCCCATTTAGCATTGTTAGCACTGCTTGTAATACAAAAACGCAGACGATTATGGGGATCTCTTTTAATAAAAGTGGAGATCGTTTGATGATCTTCTTTAACTGTTCCCCGCACTAAGGCGTAATAAATTCGATCAAACTTATGATCTTTTAAGGAAGTAGATAATTGTTCTAAGATATTTTTATTTTTTGCAACCACGACGAGGCCACTGGTATCTTTATCGATTCGATGAACAATCCCTGGGCGTAAGTCATTATCATCTCTGGCTTCTAACTTACTTAAGATGCCGTGGACTAAGGTGGCTTCCCGATAAGAACCAGCGGGATGGACAACTAAACCTTTGGGTTTGTTGACGACAATAAGATAAGGATCTTCATAGACAATATCGAGATCCATCTTCATAGGTTCTAATTTTAAAGTGGTGATATAATCAATATCGATTTCATCCCCTTCTTTTAAAATATAACCATTTTTAACTGGTTGGTTATTGACTAAAATTTTTCCTTGCGCATTTAACATCGCAAAATAAGATCTATTTTGTGGGAGTTCTTGAGTTAAATAAACATCGAGTCTTTTAGGACTTGGGAGATTGGTTACCTTGATCTTTGGCACTTTTTTTCCCCTTTTTGTCTAAAAATAAAATATGAATGATTAAAAGTATTAACCCCGCAAATAAAAATAAATCGGCGGGATTATTGGAAAATGCTCCAATCCCATTGGGCAGAATTTTATCTAAAAAAGGATAATATAAGAAGTCAACGACATAACCATTCATCACCCGATCAATTGCATTGCCTAAAGTTCCCCCGACGATTAAAGATAAACCGACGGCATATACTTTATTTTTTGAGAAATTCATCCGATAAAATAGATAGCCAAAAACGCCGAGCGCGACAATGGTAATGCCTGCTAGGAGTAATTGATTATTTGGTAAAATTCCATAAGAGGCCCCACTATTTTCGACATAAGAAAAATGAATAACATTTTTGATAAAGACGGTTTCGCTTGGTTGATAGATGCCAGCGATGAGTTTAAATACTTGGTCGAGGATAATGGATAGAGCAATAATTAAGATACTCCACCACATTATAACACCACCCAAACGAGAATCGTTAAGAAGATTAAAGCTAGCAGAAGTCCAACACTAATGGCTATCATAAAATAAAGGGCATTTTTATATTTGAGGTGAAACTCTTCATTATATCCCCGTGCCAGGCCGCCAAAGATTAAAAAATAAAACCAAGGAATACCAAAGCAGGCAACTAAAATAATCGTAATTGCTAACCAGGGAAGAAAGATAAAGAGATTAATCCCTAAAGCTACAAAGAGGATTAACACTAAAAAACTTAGGAGCAGAGCAAATAAAATGGTTCTTCGTAAGAATTTTAAACTTAAGTTTTCTTTTAGATAATTAAGACTCTCATAATAATTTTGGGCTAATTTTTTAAACAATTTAAGCATGGTCGATTAACTCACTATTTAGGGCGGCAATCGCCTGTTCTAAACTAAGAACGGGATAAACCTTAATTTGGGGGTTTTTGCTAATGAGATCAGCTATTTCGGAAAAATTGCCTTCCGGAAGAAAGAAAATATCTACTTTTTGCGCAATCGCTGAAGCAAACTTTTCTTTGATTCCTCCAATACGACCGACTTGGCTATGATATTCTAAAGTCCCAGTCCCACTAATCTTGAGATGATGATAATTTCGATTTAAAAGATTGGAGTATAGATATAAACCTTGTAATAGTCCACCACTAGGACCACCGGTTGAAGAGTTAAGACCAGGGGTTAAGACTTGGGGGTTAGTAGTTATTTCAAAGAAAGGGTAAATATTTAAATAATATTGCTCGTTATTTAAATCAATGGCAATATTTTGATTGTTCACCACGATTTGAAATTGAAGGTGATGAAAGGCATTTAAAAATTCACCTACTTCCTCGAGGGTTGTTGTATGACTAGCTTGATAAGTTAAACCTTCAACTTGAATGCTGGTGACTAAATCACCAACTTTAAGGATTTGGGATTGGTAGAGATTTTTGGGAATATAGTGAATTTTAGCACCCACAAATTGATAAGTTAATTGTAAATTAGAGTCATGAATTTGGGCTTGGCGGAAGGCGCTGATGATCGAAGTTTGATAACTACTTTGCTTTTCGATTTGGCCCATCAAGGTGGTATCACTTGTTTTGAGATGTTGATAACTGGAAGATTTTTTGGAAGTCTCTCCGATATTTAAACTATCAATGAGCAATTTTTGAAAAGGGGTCACATAATTTAAACTGGTGACCGAAATGGTGTAAAATGATTGATCATTAAAATCTTCCTTACCTTCGAGATAGATATTATCCGCCACATTGTTGAGTCCATAGGGAACGATGGCCTCATAATTGGTGGGGATCACTAAAATAAATAAGAGGTAAATGTAAGGGAGGGTAAAAATAAAAAACCATAAACGATATTTTTTTAAAAATTTTTTCATTTGAGCTCCAGGGTGAAATCATTTATTTTTCGTAGACTAATGCCCGCGGCGGCCAACATTTTTTTAGAAGCCGCTAATTGCTCAACTTTCGAAAACTTGTCGGAAATATAAACAATTTCTTTAATTCCAGCTTGAATAATTAGTTTTGCACATTCATTACAAGGGAAAAGAGTGACATATAAACTCGATCCTTCAATCTTTTCGGTGGAGTTGAGGATGGCATTAGCTTCGGCATGAACGACATAGGGATATTTGGTATCGATCCAGTCGCCTTCACTCTCCCAAGAAAAATGATCATCATCAATTCCCCGGGGGAAACCATTATAACCAATTCCACTGATTTTTTTATTAGTGGAAACGATGACGGCACCAACTTGAGTTTTTGGGTCTTTACTGCGCATCGCACTTAGTTTAGCAATCCCTAAGAAGTAACGATCCCAGGAAATATAATCTAATCTTTTCGGCATTGTAAACCAACCTCTTTTAATTGATCATCGTCAATTTCACTCGGAGCTTCCATCATTAAATCACGAGCACTTTGGGTTTTCGGAAAAGCGGTGACATCCTTGATATTATTCGTATGAGTTAGTAGCATCACGATACGGTCTAAGCCCAAAGCAATCCCGCCATGGGGAGGAGTGCCATATTTAAGAGCTTCAATTAAAAAGCCAAAACGATTATTGATATCATTTTCACTGAGTTTTAATAATTCAAAAACCTTTTTTTGGTTTTGGGAATTATGAATTCGAATACTTCCTCCGCCAATTTCATAACCGTTTAAAACGATATCATAGGCTTTAGCTAAAGCGGTAGCGGGGTTAGTTTGTAAATCATCAAAGTTTTTCGCCGCCGTAAAAGGGTGATGCCGAGCAACGAGTCGATTTTCTAAGGTATCATATTCAAATAAAGGAAAATCGACTACCCATAGAGGAGCATAGCTAGTTTCATCGATGAGTTTTAAATCATTAGCTACTTTAATTCTTAGGGCTCCTAAAGCAATGGACAGGTTCTCATAATCGTTGCTACTGCTGAGGAAAATAACTTCTTGGGGGGCTAAATTTAATTGGGATAAAAATTCTGGGGTTAAGTATTTAGCAACGCTACTAGAATAATCTGAACCATTGTTTTTAATATAGATTAAATTATTACCATGGTTTTGTTTGATCACTTTGAGATAGTCATCATAATCCTTGCGGGTGAAGGAAGGATGGTGAACTCTGAGAGCGCGTAAATATTGGTCATTAAGAAAACTGAGGTGTTCTTGGAAAGCATCAGCATCTTGTAAGAGTAAAGCAAAACGGCGATCAGGTTTATCGCTACCATAGTCTTTGATCGCTTGGGCGTAGGTCATTCGTAAAAAAGGGGTTTTAATGGCAATATTGAGAAATTTTTTAAAAAGATTTTTTAAAATTTTCTCCGCTAAATCTTGAATATCCTTTTCTTCAACGAAGGAGGCTTCAATATCCACTTGGGAGAATTCTAATTGACGATCGGCTCGTAAGTCTTCATCGCGAAAGCAGCGAGCAATTTGATAGTACTTTTCAAAACCAGCGATTTGGTAAAGTTGCTTGAAGATTTGCGGTGATTGAGGAAGAGCATAGAAGGAACCATGATATAACCGAGAAGGCACTAAGAAGTCGCGCGCCCCTTCCGGGGTTGATTTACCTAAAATCGGGGTTTCTAATTCATAAAAACCTTCTTTTTCGAGGGTATGACGAATAATTCCGGTAATCTTAGATTTATCGAGGAGATATTTGGCTTGGACCGGACGACGCAAATCTAAATAGCGATACTTTAAGCGGGTGTCTTCTAAAGTGTTGGTGTCATTGACAATTGGGAAAGGCAGAGGTTCACTGGTATTTAAAATATTTAATTCCCCAGCATCGATTTCAATTTCTCCCGTCGCAATATTATTATTGATGCTACTACGCAATTTAACGATACCTTTGACTTCGATGACCCACTCCGATTTGAGGCTTTCGGCTTTTAAAAAGAGCGGACTTTGATCATTAATGGTAATTTGGGTGATTCCGAAACGGTCCCGCAGATCAATAAAAATTAAACTGCCGAGGTTTCTTTTTTTACTAACCCAACCCTTGAGGTAAACTTCTTGTTGGAGATGGGTTTTATTTAATTCATTGTTATGATGGGTATACTTCATTTATTCTCCTTGATTATTTTGATAAGATTAGGTAAGTTAGTTTGAATTTGTTCTTTGGTGGTCGCGTTTCTTAAACTATAAAGCCCTTGGGCCTTCTCATCGCTTCCGACCACGATGATATAACGTGGATTATCCCGATAAGCTTTGGCTAGGAGTTTGGATAAAGGAGCAATAAGGAGATTAGACTTCACCTGTAATCCGGCTTGTCTTAAGGTGTTTAATAAAGGATAATCCAGGGAGCCCTCTTCTAAAAAGAGACAATAAACGTCGAGGGGCTTATTTTTGGTCGGTGGTAGACAAGAAAGAACTCTTTCAAAACCAAAAGCAAAGCCAATCGCCTGGGTAGCGGGACCTCCTAGATCACTGACCAAGTTATTATAACGACCACCACCACCGATGGCGAGGGGTGTACCTTCCACTTGGGAAATAATTTCGAAAACTAGTTCATCGTAATAATCCAAACCGCGAACTAAATTTTTATTAACCTGATAAGCAATTTGGTTGTTGTCGAGAATTTTTTGGAGTTTCACAAAATTAGCTTGGGATTCCGCATTTAAAAAATCTAATGGTTTTGGACAATTTAGAAAAAAGTCTTGGTGGTTATCCACTTTACAATCAAGGATTCTTAAAGGGTTAACTTCTAGTCTTTGTAAGCAGTCCCCACAAAGATGATCTTGATAATGGCTAAAGTATTCTTTAATGATGGTTTTGAAATGGTTACGAGAATCTTGATCGCCCAAGGAATTAATATTGATTTGGGCTTTAATTTTTAATTTTTTTAAAATAGTGGAAATGAGAATTATGATCTCCGCATCGGCCAGGGTCCCAGAAGCATTAATGAGTTCGACGCCAAATTGACTAAATTGGCGAAAGCGTCCTTTTTGTGGTCGTTCATAGCGAAAGTTAGCTCCCATATAAAACACTCTGGTTACATCGTTATCCACGTAGAGCTTATTTTCCACATAGGAGCGAATAATGCCGGCGGTTAATTCTGGTCGCAAGGTGAGTCGGCGTTCTCCATGATCTAAAAAATCATAGGTTTCCTTTTTCACCATATCGGAATCTTCATTATGGCGATGAATCGTTTCATAATACTCCATGATTGGCGTTCTAATTTCTTGATAACCAAAACTTAAAAATATTTTTCTCAGCTTAGCTTCTAAATTTTGCCAATTGGCGCTTTCGCTGGGTAGTACGTCATAGGTTCCTTTTACTTTCGTCATTTTCCTCCTTTTAAAAAAATAGACCTTAAAAATAATATTTTAAGGACGAGTTTTTCAACACGCGGTGCCACCTTAATTCCAACTTCCGTTGACACTTAAATTAACTTAGGGATATCTCTTAATTGTTGTCACAGACAATTAATCAAACAACATCTATTTAAATTATATTACATTTATGATAAAAGAAGATTTTAATGATAAAGGATGGTTAGATTATTTAAAAAGAACATCACGATAATTCAATAAAATTCTGGGCTAATAAAAATGTGGTACACTAATTATGTCTTTGGGGTGTAGTGTAATTCTATACCGGTGGTGATAGCCCACGAGCAAATAAGCTGATTTGGTGAAATTCCAAAGCCGACAGTTAAAGTCTGGAGGATAAAAGACGATTCATTGCTTGGCACTGAAACATCCCCCATTTTCGTTTTTGGGAGGAGAAGTGAAAAATCCTAATTTAAAAAAATTTGTCTTTATCGCCATTATGATTGCTTTAAGCGTTGTTTTAGGGATTATTGAAATCCCTTTTAATGACTACTTAAAGTTAGATTTAAGTGATCTAATCATTATTGTTTGTCTTCTGAGCCTCGGCCTTAATAGCTCTTTAATCATTTTAGTTTTTCGTTTTATCTTTCGTTATTTAATCATTGCCTTACCGCAACATGAAGCGGTTGTGGGGCTTTATACCGAAGGAGTAGCAATTATTAGCTCTTTGATCTTAATCCTTCTAATATTTAGTTTTTCGAAGCTTATCAAATTGCGTAAATTAACTTTGAATCTCGCTTTAGTCGTTCCTCTAAGTGTTATTAGTTTTTCGGCGATCATGGTTTTACTTAATTTCTTATTTATTACTCCGAGTTATTTTTCTTTTTATACTGGTGAATATCGACTCATTGGTTATCGAACATTTTTAAACAACCCGCAAACCAACTTTTTTCATCATGGTGATCTGCGGTTATACTTCTTAGAGTGTCTCTCATTATATGGCGTTTTTAACTTAATTAAGGGGAGTATTTGTCTAACTTTAAGTTTTATTTTAGATAAGCTTTTGTATAAAAAGTTAAAGGACTTAATCATTGTCAAGCACAAAAGGATCATCTTGGCTGGGGGTTGTTTCTGGGGAGTCGAAGCTTTTTTTCAAAAACTTCAGGGAGTTATCAAAACCACCTGTGTCTATGTGGATGGGGATCGTAAAAATCCGAAATATGAAGATTTAAAGCAGCATTTAGTCAGTCATGCGGAAGGAGTATTATTGGTCTATGATCCGCAGGTGATTAATTTAAATCAGCTTTTGAAGTATTTTTTTACGATTGTTGATCCCTATAGCATC
Source organism: Acholeplasmatales bacterium (assembly GCA_031284745.1). GTDB lineage: Bacteria > Bacillota_I > Bacilli_A > Acholeplasmatales > Acholeplasmataceae > JAITXV01. The sequence continues at coordinate 32,786 of JAITXJ010000005.1, forward strand.
AATAAACAAGGTCATGATGAGGGCTTGCAGTACCGCAGTGGAATTTATTGCTTTGGGGAAGAAGACTACTTAGAGGTTCAAGAATACTTAAAAATTAATTTTGCCTCCACTCTCCCACTAATTAAAACGCAAATAAAATTAAACTCCTTATTTTATCCGGCTGAAAGGTATCATCAAGATTATTTAATTAAGCATCCTACCGGCTATTGCCATGTTAATTTAAATATTTTAGACAATGATCCCCAAGCCAAAAAACACCTAAAGTAATTTTTAAAAGGAAATTAACCAAAGAAAGTTTTATTTTACCGATTCTACTGGGTGATTTTGATTAAACTTTTTGATTTTTACCAAAATAATGGAGATTTCAACTATTAGAGTGATCACCGTAATAAAGGTAGGAATGAGGGCTAGGGGAAAAGCGTTGCCTAATTTCCTAGGGAATAAAATAATGATAAAAGGCAGGTAAATAATTGTAGCTACCAAGCCAGTATAAAAAAACAATTTACCAGTTAATTTATTGGCATAGTGCCAAGACTCGCTACTTTGATAGGCTGAACGGAAGCGAAAACCAAAATGTGGATTCATTTTGGGAGTTTTAAAATATAAAATAGCTCCTAAAATCAAGATGATCAAGGGAATAACGATAACTTGAAACCAGATGATCAAATCAGCAACACTAACTACATCATTAGCTACCTCGACGGTTAAAATATTGAGCATTATAACACCTCCAATAACATTATATCATAAATTTTTCCTATACATAATTTGCTTAATTTTTTGAAAATGAAGTATAATTTTAGGGTGAGGTTTTGGATATGAGTATAATTACAGATGTATATGCAAGAGAAGTTCTCGATTCGCGGGGTAATCCAACAGTCGAAGTAGAAGTTTACACCGAGTCAGGTTCTTTCGGACGAGCAATCGTTCCAAGTGGGGCTTCCACTGGTGAACATGAAGCGGTCGAGCTACGTGATGGTGATAAAAATAGATTTTTAGGTAAAGGGGTTTTAAAGGCTGTTGACAATGTTAATGATCTAATTGCACCAGAAATAATTGGTTTAGACTGTCGTGATCAAGCGGGAGTTGATGCTACTTTAATCAGTCTAGATGGCACCCCAAATAAATCTAAATTAGGGGCTAATGCCATTTTAGGAGTTTCTTTAGCGGTTGCTAGAGCGGCGGCTGATTATAGTGGTTTACCACTTTATGCCTATTTGGGAGGCGTTAATGCAAAAACTCTGCCCGTGCCAATGATGAACATTATCAATGGTGGTCAACATGCAGATAATAATATTGATTTTCAAGAATTTATGATTTTACCAGTTGGAGCAACTAGCTTTAAAGAATCTTTAAGAATCGGGACCGAAGTTTTTCATAATTTAAAGAAAGTTTTGCAGGCTAAAGGCTATAATACTGGGGTTGGTGATGAAGGTGGTTTTGCTCCGAACTTAAAGAGCAATGAAGAAGGGCTGGAAGTCATTTGCGAAGCCATAAAAAAAGCCGGCTATGTTCCGGGAGAAGATGTTTACATTGCGATGGATGTGGCAGCTAGTGAATTTTGTGTAAAGGAAGAAGACTTATACCTTTTAGGTGGCAAGAAAGACCCTAGTAAAGGAAAAAAATACACTTCGACCCAAATGATTGACTTCTATCAAGATTTAATTAATAAGTATCCGATTATTTCGATTGAAGATGGTCTGGATGAGAATGATTGGCAAGGTTGGAAGAAGTTAACTAAACAATTAGGCGCCAAAGTCCAATTAGTCGGCGATGATCTCTTTGTGACCAATACCAAGCTATTACAAAAAGGATTGGATCAAAATGTTGCAAACTCGATTCTGATTAAGGTAAATCAAATTGGTACCTTAACCGAAACCTTAGATGCGATTGAGTTGGCTAAAACTCATGGTTATACCGCGATAATTTCTCATCGTAGTGGGGAAACCGAGGATACAACGATTGCTGATATTGCCGTTGCCACCAATGCTGGACTCATTAAAACTGGTTCGGCCTCGCGAACTGACCGGATTGCTAAATACAATCAACTATTAAGAATTGAAGATGAATTAACCACTCCTGTTTTCAAAGGGGTTAAATCATTATATAATTTAAAAAAATAAAACTCAGTAAAAGAATGAATCCGAGAGATTCATTCTTTTTTTGTTAGGTTTTGTTATAAGCACGAAAATTTAATAATTTTATCTTGTCTTAATTATCTTCTTCAATATAATCAATTAAAGCTTTGGTGGTAAGGCTTAAGGCCTCTTGATAGTTGATATCTGTAAGACCCAAATTGCTATATAAAATGCCAATCTTGTATTTTTTAAAAATTATCGGGAAAAAAGTCTTAATGAGCTTGGTAGTTTGGGCTTGTCTTTGTAAGGGACCAAAGGGGTTAGCAAAAAAACTGGATACTAAACCCTGCTCATTAGTTGTTCCTTTAGTTAAACGCCAACCGCTCGTGAAGGTTTCGATCGCTTTTGTTAAATCGTTAAAAAAATATAAACCAGTTTGCGAATCATAATTATTGACATAAAAAATGGCACTTAAGGGATATTGGGCGGTAATTGACTTATAATCATTGATCGGCATCACAATGCGGGCATTAATTTTATTAGGGTTGATAAAAATACTTCGATCGATTTGATCATAAGCCCAACCGGGATCTAAGTCATCCAGGCGAACAAAGGCTCCAATTTCCGTGCCGGAAAAATAAATTTCTTGGTCTTTTAAAATTAGGTAACCCATATCATCAAAAATAATATTTATTTTCGAAACTTGCCTGGCATATTGACTGCGGATGTTAGCGAGAGTTTCACTTTTTCCCACTCCACTATCGCCAACTAAAACAATATTTTTTTTCTTACCATTGGTAAATTCAATTTCAAAACCACAGCCATGAATTGGTAATTTTTTATGATCAATGACGATTAAATTATGCATTGTTAAGAGAATTTTTTTAACATATCCAAAGTAATCATTGCTTTCTAAATCGCTCAAAATTCCATAATAAGTCGGCTTATCATCTTGATAGATTTTCATATTATCGGAGCTCTTGACACCTAAGAAAAGCACGATATCAAAGTTTTTGGTCCTTTTTTTCAAGTCGATGGCTTCATAGAGGTGAGCTAAACTAATGATATGGTGTGAATACTTTTTATGAAAATAAATAATGGTTTTAAGTTTACCTACATATATTTGATAAGCAAGAAAATTATCATCCAAAAGAATGTCATTTAGGATATTTTGCTTAGTAACGATAAAATTACTAATTCGTTTATTAACTTTAGTGTTAATAATGAACGGAGGACTAATGAGAATTTTATTGAGACATTGGACATTATAATCTTTGAGTGTTTTGATTTTCATCGTGGAAAAGATAGCATTGCAAAAGGCGGGAAGTTTACGATAAACCAAATATTTAGTTTCTTTGAGTCGCTCAGTAATTTTGCGATAAAGGGTTAAAATCTTGAGATTGGAATTATCGGTTATTTTGGATAGCTCTAAGACATTAGAGTTTTTGCTTAAAATGCAATATCGTTTGAAACTGCGCCAATAGTCATAAAGAGCATTGTAAAGGTCGTATAAATAGTCTCTATTTTCTTTGACTAAAGAGCTTTTATAGATGTCTTTATCTAAAAAAAGACTAGTCGTTAATTCAATAAAATAGTTGGTTGTCAGAACAAAATTAAGTTTACTCACGAGATAAGTATTTTTAGCTAAAAAGCTTTGACAAATTTCATAAAATAATTTGCTTGTTAAGATACTTTCGACGTCATGAACTTGGTTTCCGTATATAATAACACTTTTATCAAAAATTTCCCATCTTTCCACGCTTAAATTATATCATTTTATCGCTTTTAGGGTATAATAATTGTATGATCAAGCAGATTGATGATATCATTGAATCAAGCAAATTAGCTAGTATCGCCAAAGAGAAAAACCCGAAAATTATAAACGGAGTTATTGGTGTCTTAATGAATAATGATGGGAAGCTTTTAGTCTATGATTGTGTGAAAAATTTTATGGGTCATCTCAATGATTCGGATTATTATGGTTATTCCCTAGTTGATGGGGGACCAACTTTTTTTGAAAGAACTACGAATTTTCTTTTCGGAAAGCATAAAGATCTACTAGCAGCCAATTTTGAGATTACGGCCATTCCCACTCCGGGGTCGACCTTAGCTATTTTTCTGGCCTTATCATTATTTAATCGCAATGCTAAAAATATTGTCATGCCTAATTATTATTGGAATGCTTATGATAATATGATTACTTTTTTTAAGTTGAAGAAAAATAAATTTAATTATTTAACGGATTCCGGTTTTGATTTAGAAAGTTTTAAAACGACTATTCGTCAAGTTGCATCTAAGGAAAAAAGTTTCTATGTTTTGTTAAATGATCCCGCTAATAATCCCACTGGTTATTCTTTAAGTGGAGAAGAATGGAATAGTGTTATTGCTTTTTTGAATACTTTTATCGATAATAAAATTTATTTAATTTTGGATATCGCTTATTTAGATTTTAAAGAAGGTAATTATGATGATAACCGCAATTTTTTCTTACCATTCCTAAATCTAGCAAAGAATATTATGGTTTGTGTTTGCTATAGCGGTTCGAAGACCTTTGCGTCTTACGGCTTAAGAATTGGCAGTTTAACCATATTCAGTAAAAATTATAAGGGTATTTACAAATTAAGCAAAGAATCGATTGCTTATGCACGATCAGTATGGTCCACCGTTCCTTCGGCGGGTTTACAAATGTATTTAAATTTAACCGCCTCCAGTGCCAATATTGAATCCTATACGAGGGAACTTTTAGGAGCTCGTTGTCTTTTAGAAGAAAGAGCTAACCTCTTTTTAAAAGAAGCCAAAGAATGTGGCCTGGCCATCTTACCCTATAAAGCCGGATTTTTTATCACCATTAAAACCCTGTCCCCGAAAAAAGTTCAAACCCTTTTAATTAAAAAAGGCATCTATACCGTGGCCTTAAATTATGGAATTCGTCTAGCGATTTCCGGAATAAGTATTACAGAAATTATGGGACTAGCTCGTAAAATTAAAGAGGTAGTCATTAAATAGTTTTTAAATAATTGCGTACTTGCTCTATTTGCTCAGAGGGTGCCGAAGTGGCACTGACTAAATAGGCGATTTGATATTTTTTAAGGACGTCTAATGAAATTTGTAAATCATGAGGTGTTTCAATGAGTAAAGTGGGATTTTTTGCGTTTAGCGAGGCTTGATAGAGTAAATTTGTATTGGCACTACTGTGATCACCAATCACCAAAACAATACCATCTTTAATGCTTCTTATGGCTTTTAGACGACTATTTACTTCACTGCAGGTATTATTGTAGAGCATTGCTTGGGGATATTGTAAAGCAAATTGGCTAAAGGCTAAATCATCCGCGGTGGTTTGACAAGTTAGAAAAATTTTGGAGTTAATTTGCTGATAATCTTTCGTAATTTGAATGGCTGGACTTAATGAGGCGATATAACGACATTCTTGATGATTAGGATCGCCATAATATATCACTTGATAACCTTCCTTTATTTTTTGAACAATCAAATCTCTTACTTGATAAATTTTATGACAAGTTAAATCCAAATGACTAGTATTCCAGGCTGGGTGATTAATTGGTAGACCATGGGCACTAATGATGGTCGGATATTGTAAGTCGTCTTGATAAGGAAGCAAATGCGCCTGATATTCTTTTTGAACTGCATGATTATGCACTAGGGGATGAACGCAATAAGCTAGCGGATTCTTTTTTAAAAATTCATTTAATTTATTGGTAGCTTCTTTGACGCCGCTACAAAAGCCCAGGGCACTAAGATTAATAACTTTCATACAATCATTATAACAAATTTAAAAAAATGGAGTACTAACTATTCCCTCTGGGTTTCTTAGCCAATGAGGTGCGTCTTCGTAAAATAAGCCAATTTTGGCACTCCAAATAATATAAAGCTCTTAATTATGATAAAATATTAAAGTGCCGAAAGTAGAATATTTTTTAGAAAAATTAAATTATACCAGCCCTACTCCCATTCAAAATGCTTTTTTTAAGGTTTTTAATAATCAAGAAAAAGTTTTAGTGGGGATCTCCAAAACCGGCACCGGAAAAACTCATGCTTATCTTTTACCGATCATGGAATTAATTACTTTAAAACAAGCTACTTGTTTAATTATTGTTCCCACTAATGAACTAGTTATTCAAATCAGCGCCATGGTTAGCCAATTACAAGAAATCCTGCAAAAAGATAAATTAGAATCATTTAAATTTTTAACCGTGATCTCGGGTTTGGATTATGAAGAACTAAAAAAAAGATTTTCAAAAAATAAATGGGATCTCATTGTTTCCACCCCTTCGAAAATAAAATATATTATTGATAATTCCATCAATATTAAGTATCTGCAATACCTAGTTTTCGATGAAGCCGATATGATGTTTGATGAGGATTTTCTTAGTTTGATCGATAGCATTTTAAATTACTTGCAGCCAAAGAAACAAATCTTAGTGGGTGCAACGATTACCAAAGAAATGAATTCTTTTATTAGTAGCTTCTTTGGTCAAAGTAAGATCATCGATGTTAGCAAGGAAACCACCTTAGATATTGAATATCGTCTTTACCGTTTTGGTCTTTCCCAAAGAGAAGAAAAATTATTAGCTTTAACGAAAAATATTAATCCCTTACTAGCTTTAATCTTTGTTTCGAAAACTTCGAAAGCCGAGTGGCTCTATGGTTACCTTAAAGAGCATAAAATCAATGTTTGTTTTTATTCCTCGAAATTAAGTATTTCTGGCCGTAAGAGTTTATTTGCGGAAATCATTCGCGGTAAGTACCAATATATTATTTCCACGGATTTAACTGCCCGTGGGATTGATTTAGAAGTTAGCGATGTTATAAATTATGATTTTCCTGCCAATTTTGAATATGTCTTTCATCGCTTTGGTCGAACAGGGCGCATGTTAAAACATGGTTGCGTTCATATCTTTGCGAGCAATGATTCTAGTGAACAGCCACAAATTAATAAATTAAAAGCCAGTGGTCTTAACCTGGTGGAATATAAAATTGATGGTAAAATTTCCAAGATTATCAATAAAAAAGCTCCTAACCCCGAATTAATGAAGGAGATCCATAAGATTCCTAAACCCCAAAAAGTTACGCCTAATTACAAAAAGAAAAATAATGAATTAATCAGAAAAGCTAAACAACAATTAATTAAGAAAAAAGCCCAAGCGGCTTTTATCAAAAAAAGAAAAACTAATTAGTCGGATGGTAGTTCTTCTTCTAAGAGAATTTTCTTATCTTCTTCAACCTTGGGAGTAACCGTTGCCGAAGCAGTAATATTTTTAACTACGGTTTCAGTCAGAATATTTAAATTATCCGTATTGAGTTTCTTTTGCTCAACTTTGGAATTAACTAAGAGGACTAATTCTTGAGCATGGCGAAGATTGTCTTCATTATTCGAAATGACATCACTAAAGCTTTCCCCCATTGGTAAATTAATGACAAACTTAGCTTGCTTATCACCACTTTCGCTCTTGGTATTGGTAATATTAATCTTCACAATATCTTGATAATAAAAAACATCATTTTCGGTTTTTTCGAAATTATTTAAAATATTGAAAGTTAACTCTTCGACTAAGATGCGTCGGTCAAAGAGATAATAAATGTTAACACTAAACATGGAAGAACGAACTTTTTGGTCACGCCCTCTTAAGGTGTAAAAATCTTGGACTTCTTCCATTTGTTCTTCTTCAAGTTCTTTTTTGGTGATGATGTAATGACCAAAGATATAAGGTGTATAATCCTTAGTACTAGTGAATTCTTCGATCCGGCGATCGATATGTTTATCAATATATTGGTCACTAGGGGTTTGCAGGATTTTCACTAAAACCAGAGAAAGCCCTATAAATATGAAAGCAATTCCCAATAATAATAAAATTAAGTAATAAGGAGGATTGCTATTAATGGAAGCCCAGATGACCCCAGCAATCGCAAAAATTGCTCCGATAATGATGATGACTGATGGGACTTTAAGTTTAGGACTTTTAAAATAATAGTTAAGATTCTTCTTCATGGGTACCCCCATATTATTATACTATCATTTTAAATTATTGGTAAAAAACTTTCACGATGGTGGCTTTTGATTGATATAATCATCCCCTTGTTTAGAATTTGAAAAAAATTGCCCTCAAAAGGCGTTTCATTGAAAAAATAAAGTGGTTTTAGAAAAAAACTCATGAAATCGTTTTCATTTATTATATTTATTATAAAAAAAGGCTTATTGAGATAAATAAAGTATAATTATTGTAGTATTTTTCATAAAGGAGATTGATAATGAAAAAAATATTTTCAATAGTATTACTCGTTCTTAGTGGATTTGTCATCCTGGGAGCCTGTACGCCACCGGCTCCACCGGTTGAGGTTGATTCCCGAGATTATGTTGGCGCCGCTTTAGAACAAAATCTGATTAATTATGCTGTTGGTGACAGCGCTTTAAGTGTCACTCAAGATATTACTTTAGTAACTAGTGTTAGTGTTACTGTCAACGATGAAGCGGGGGTTGCCAAGAGTGCAAGTGTAGCTATTAGCTGGACTAGTTCATCAGAAGTGATCAGCGCATCAGGGGTAGTAACCCGCACGACCGAAGAAGCTGATGTTCAATTAACTGCGAAAGCTAGCTATCTGACCAAAGAAGCTACTAAACAGTATGACTTGAAGGTAATAGCTTTGGATCCTCATTTATCTTGGCCTACTGCGTGGATAAATGAAAAATTTGGTTCTTCTGCTTCTTATGTTGTACCTTTTGCTTGGGGAACTTATTACGATTGGGAAGAAATGGATCTTTCTTGGGCTGGTCTTCCTTCGAATTATTATGTTTATGTTTCGGGTTATAATAGCCAAGAGGAATTAGATGATTATTTGGTCGAATATAATGTACTTTTAGAAGAAGCTGGCTGGCTTTTATCGACCGCTTTTTATGGACAATTATATGCGACACCTGATTTACGTTTTGCTGTATATCCTTATTTTACCGAAAATTTGCACGGAACTGGTGAAAAAGGGGTCGAAGTTTGCTTTTTAGAAGCTGAACCTGGGGATATCATTCCTTATTTGGATTATTTTCCTTATGCTGAAGCCGAAAGTATTTTAGGTTTTAGTATTGCGAGTGTTCCTGATCCTGAGGTTCCATTATATGCTTTAGCTGATGATCCACTATGGGCTTTAGAAGCCAATATCTTGATTTCGTTTCCTAATTTCCAAGATGTTAATTTCTATGAAGATTATTGTGAAGCTTTAGAAAATGCTGGTTTTACTTGGGATAATAATGCTGGAGCCTATTTAAGTCCAGATTCTTTATATTTTGTCGCAGTTAGTGATAATTTTGCAGATCCTTATCTTTTAATTGTTGATGTTGTCTATGTTTATCCAGCATTACCACCAGCTGATTTAAGTTCTTTTCCAGCTAGTGAAGTAGTGGCGGCTTTGGGCGCACCAGATAGTATTTTTGATGAAATTGCCGTTCCAACAACCTCTTCAGCCACCGCTTATTATGATGATAATTATGCTGAGGTTATTGTTTATGATTGGACAGCAACTGATTATGATAATTACTCAGCAGCTTTAGATTCTTCTTATGACTATAATTATACTTATGGTTATGAAGTATTGCCGGGCGTTTTTGTTTTTATACAATATGTTACTTATCCAGGTAATGTGGAAATTGTCGTCTTTTATTTTCAATATATTATCGTTCCCGAATATGATTTGATCATCGCTGGTATTTCGGCGGATTTGGGCTATGATTTAAGTGCTCTACCAGAACCAACTGGTTATGTTACTTTAACTTATTGGGATGCTGAAGGTCAAGGTGGAGATCGAGCTTTTATCGATTTAGTAGGTCTTGGTTATGACTATATTTCCACTTATAATAATTTATTAGTTGAGGCTGGTTATTCTTTAAATCCTGATGGCTCTTATACTGACCCTAATGGTATTTATAGCGTTTTCATTTATTATGATACTTGGTCTGATTGCCCTTCCATTCGAATTGGGGCCATTCCGACAGTCATTCACGGAATAGATTACGCCACTCTGGAAGCCGCTGGTTGGGATAGTGCTTTAGTTGCTTATATACCTGAGATAGAAGCGGATACAGTTACCACCGATATTTATGAAGATGGATTTTATATTTTAGTAATTGTTGGCTCTTGGAATGAAGAGGATGCTCTTGCTTATGCGGCGGCCCTTGAAGCTGAAGGTTGGTACTATGATTCTTCTTATGATGAATATTATCATGTTTCTGACCCAACTGAATACTTTGGTGTAGCCGTTATTGAATATGAAGCTGGTATTTATGGTATTTTATTTACCAATTACAATAATTGGTAAATTTAAGTTAATAATATAAATATAGGGGGCCAAAGCCATGTTTGGCCCCCTTTTCTTTTAAGATTTTTTTCTTTTCTGGCGAAAGATAAAGAGGCTTACAACGGTGATACCACCTAATAGAAGGAGTCCGAGAGGAATAGTATAATATAAATACTCTAAATTACGACGCACTTCAATGGTGATTTTTCCGAGATAATTAACACTATTACTGCTAAATTCAAAATATACTTGATAATGCCCAGGTTTTTGCCAGTGTGAAGAGTATTCATTAAAGGTTAGTCTTAAATCGGTTAGACTTTCGAACGATGATTGATAATTATCGATAATGACCTGAATTATTTGCTCACTTGGTAGGAAGTTTTTGGTATTCGTTTGGAGACTTATTAAAGTTAAATCAACTGGTGGGAGAATTGATTCTTCGACCACTAAAGCCAGAGGATAATTATATTCTTTTTGTGATAAGGTTTGAACTTTCAGATTGAGATTGGTTTTGCCTAATTTGGTTGGATCATAAGCTAAACCCTCTAAGGTCATATTGGTAACTTGTTCATCGCTTCTTTGGGGATTAACTTGGTAAAAAGCTAGGACTTCCTCTGCACTTAAGGCCCGCTCATTGAGCAGACGTAATATTTCATTAGGCCCCTGAATTAAAGCACCCAGGGGGTGAGCAACAAAACGAAGAGGAATTATTTTTGCATTAAAGTTATTACTTTGATCGATTACTCGAATATCGGCTTGAACATCGTTCCAAGTAACATTAATGCTCAATTCGCCTGGTGAGTTATCTTCAATTTGAGCTTTTTCAATGATTAATTCTCGGGTTAATTTTAAGCCATATTCAAAGACTAAAAGCTCGCTTTTAATGCTGGGGGCTTGAAAGTCTTGAATGCTTAATTGAATGTAGTGCCGAAAATGCCAGTGACCTTTTAAAATAAAAATTGTAAATTCGAAGCTCTGGACTTGATGGAGATTACTAAATAACTCCTCTTCTAAAATGAAGTAACTATCATGGTTAATCAGAAGTTGTAAACTGCTACTTACTTGATGAATAATTTCACTCAGAGTAGAGCGGTCAAGGTCGACAACAATACTTCGATTATCTTGTAGATCATAGTAACCCAACCAATTTTCATAACCAGTAAAATTAGTTATTTCACCTTCCATCAACATCGTTTGATGGATATCAAAGGGGAGTATTTTAATGGTGATCGCCGGAGAGTTAAAGCTGACTTCTTTATATAAATATTGCACATCTTGATATTTAAGATGGCGATCAAGCTTAATAACTAGGGGTTTATCTGCACCATCATCATAGGACAATCGATCGATATTGGGCATCATCAAGGCATCTAAGCGCGTAATAAATTGATATTTGACTCCCGGAATGACGGCAATTTTTTCATTAAAAACATAACCATGTAGTTGATGATCATAAGTAGCTGCCTCAGGATTAAGGTAATTGATCCCGGCTGGCAATTGATTTTTTTCGGCGGCTTTAGCCATTTTTAAGCTATAGACTCCACAAAAAATTAGAGAGATAAGGAAAATTGTTAAATAAATTATGGTTTTTTTCATAAATAACACCTCAATATATAATAGGTGAAGGCTGATCATTTTACTTAAAGGAAAAAACTAAAATGTGGGAACTTTTCGAAAAATTTGATATAATTTTTATGTAAGGAAGATGATGAGGATCAATAATAGGGGCTTTAGTCAATTAAATAAGTACCTCCCTAAGGGTCGAAGATGAAGAAGATTTTTCTTTTTATTTTTGGTAGTTTAGGTTTATTAATTTTAAGTTCTTGTTCATTTTTTTATAATTTAGTCATTAAAAATCCGCCAAGTTGGACTTTTAGCGAGATTGTTAGTAAAATTAATCAGGATTTAGATATTAGTTTTGAAAGTGCTATTCAACCAGAAACTTCTAAGTTCTATTATAATAGTTTTTATGAACAAGAGCCAAAGAAAATTGTTTCTTTTCAATATAGTGATCAAAGCGGTTCTATTTCCCAAACTTATCAACAAAACTTACTAGGAAGCTATTTTACTAATTATGCTGATTGGCTTTATGACCCCCAGGAGACTTATGCGGTCTATATTGATTTAGCTTATGGGGTAGTTTATATTCGAGATGAAAAAAATCTTGATTATTTGAAAGTAGATAATTCTAATTTGAATTCTTTTCATTTGCAACAATTTGGTTTTACCGGCTTGCCAAATGTGGGAAAATATGATGTTTTAGTGGTACCGATTGATTTTAGCAATGTTCGCTATAACGAGATTCAACTCGATGATTTAAATCTCGTATTTAACGGCAGTAGTGCCCAAACGGGATGGGAGTCCGTGGCTAGTTATTATTATAAATCTTCTTCAGGTCAGTTAGATTTAACCTTTGACTTCGCGGAAGTTTATCATAGTGCCAATCCCACCTATCATTACCAGATGATGGGCCAAAGAGGAGCTAATCAAGTGATTAATGAATATCTTGGTAGTTCTCCTAATGTTGATTTTTCGGCCTATGACCACAACGATGATAACTATGTTGATAGTATTATTTTTGTTTATTCGAATGCTCAAAATTATGATATTAAACCCTGGTGGGCGTGGTGTGAAGTGCTTAAAGATACCAAAATTAACAATAATTTAAATGTTGGCTTTATTCAATGGATTAGTTATAACTTCATTAATTTAAAATATGGTGGTTTTCATCCTAATGTGAATGCTGAAACTTATATTCATGAAACTGGTCATTTATTGGGCCTATTAGATTATTATACAAATAACAATACCGAACCAACTGGGGGTTTAGATATGATGGCCAGAAATATTGGTGATCATACGGCGGTATCCAAAATGCTTCTTAATTGGATCAGCCCTAAAGATTATGGTATGGGAGTAAGTGTAAATTTACGAGACTATGCGCTCAGTGGTGATTTTTTAATAATTCCTTATAATAATGACTTTAAGGTTTTTGGTGAGTATTATATTTTATTGAACTATCAGCCCACTGGTTTATATGAAGGAGCTAAAAATTCCCATTTTGGCTATAATGGTCAGGGAGTCATGCTTTATCATATCGATGCCCGTCTAGCTTTTAATCCCTATAATCAATTTCGTATTTTCCTCAATAACAATGTTGATGGTTTCAAAAAGAAATTTATTGAATTAGTTGATTTTAGCGCCTATAACACGATTAATTTAGGCATTTCTTACGATGTGTTGCTCCAACCGGGATCCTGGCAGATAAACTTACCTTGGAATACTTTGGGCGATAATAATCAGCCTTCGAACACCCAAATTTCTTTAAACCTTAGTCCCTTCAATGGTGATCAAAGTCTTAATGTTACAATAGCATATATATAAAGGAGATTATATGAAAAAAATATGGTTATGTATGGTAGTTTTATTAGTATGTTTAAGTGCCTGGGCTTGTAAGGATAAAAACCCAGCAAACGAAGATCAACAATTAGTTAATGATTTAATTGCTTCGATCCAGGTTGGTTATCAAAGCGGCGATAGTGCGACCAGTGTTACTTCTAACGTCAGCTTACCTAGCAGCGGGAATATCAGCACCCTTGATGGTATTGTGGCTGTGGAAATTGTTTGGACCAGCAATAACGCTGCCATTAGCGTTAGCGGAGTTGTTACGCGCCCTCAAGATACGGATGTGACAGTTACCTTGATTGCCAGCGCTAACTTTAAAGGTTATCCCGCTGCCAAGAATTTTGAATTAACTGTAATTCATCAAGGAGCAGTTATTCCTCCGCAGGTGCATACCTATCGTTTTGAATATACTGGAAGCGTAACGACCAATTTTACCTCGGGCAATAATGCTTCACAAGTTAATTTAGATGAGACCTTATTTAATGTCACTGGGACCGAAGTGCCTAATGTCGGTTATGATCCCCAAGCCATTGGTTTAAATAAAGATGGTTCAACCAGACTTTATTATGATAAGGTGAACGGCGAAGGAAATATTTTGAGCGTCAGTGTGAACGAGGGTGAAATTAATTCGATAGTTATCGCCTTAGGTGCTAATAACACTTCTGCTCTTACTTATAAGGTTAATGGCCTTTCCCAAATTCTCAATGGCTCTTCGACCGAAGCTAATGCTATAATTAGTAACTTTGAGATTCATGAAAATTCCTTTACCATTCAAAATGCTAACATTACTAGTAGTCAATTATTTATTTGGTATATTGATATTGAAGTTAGTGGTGGTAGTGTTACTCCACCTCCCACTAATGCCTATGTTTTAACTTTGGTTTATAATAACGGCAATCCGAATGGTAGTGTTTATTCTTCTAATTTGGGAGTAGTAGCATCAGTGGCCAATCCTACTTGGGCTGGACATAACTTTTTAGGTTGGTATAATAACGAACTACTAACTGGTAGTGCTGTTAATTTCCCTTATACAATTACTAGTAATTCGACAATTTATGCTAAATGGGAAGCAACTGGTAGCGAGAATTCTTCTTATGTTTTAGATTATCCTACCGGAGCAGCAACGACAACCATGGGCGCGGGGAATAATGCGGCTACTCTTGGTTTAAACCCTAGTCAATTTAGTGTTACGGCGATTAATGGCGGCCAAGGAGCCCCAGGCTTAAACGCGAATGGAAGTATTAGGTTATATGCAGCAAAAGCTACGGGCAATGGTAATTCCCTCGTTATCACTTCGAATATTGGGAATATCACTTCGATAGAGGCCAAATTAGGGGCCAAGAGTGCTACCCCACTTTCCTATACAGTTAATGGAGTTGCGCAAAGTCAGGCATTTTCTAGTGCCGAAGCCAGCGCACAAATAATAGCCTACACCATCAATGCGGCAACTGTTACTTTGAAAAATACCGATATGAATGATAATTCCAATCAACTTTTTATCTGGCAAATTAAAATCTATGTTGCTGGTGGTACAATTACTCCTCCACCGGCCAATGAAGCTCCGAAAGAAGTGATCGAATATCCTACTTGGAATTTATTTTTATGGGATTTAAGCCAATATTTAGGAATTAGTATTTCCCTACCTGAACCACCAATATTTTTTGATTCGCAATCTTATGATTACGGTGCTATTGATTCGCGAGATGCCGGATTTTATGGCTTTGATCTGTATACGACGACTCCTGCTAGTCAAGAACTAGTGGATGATTATCTGGAATTATTGCTATGGGCCGGT
The DNA here is from genome assembly GCA_031284745.1 of Acholeplasmatales bacterium. Taxonomy (GTDB): domain Bacteria; phylum Bacillota_I; class Bacilli_A; order Acholeplasmatales; family Acholeplasmataceae; genus JAITXV01. Next base: position 48,368 of record JAITXJ010000005.1, read on the forward strand.
TTTATTGACTATGATGGCCTTGGTTATTATGAAAGTCCTAATGGGCAATTCGAAATTTATGTTGAGTATGACGTGATGTATGCTGGGGTTGTATATTTCGAAATTGGCGTTTTATAAATTAAATTAATTAGTATCAAAGTACTCCAAAGCAATTTGGAGTACTTTTTTATTGTATAGGAATTTGCTATTGGTCGATTTTGTTATAAATAGTGATAGATATCTAGCGATTAATCTTTTAATTATTTTTATCTATTATAAAAACTAAGTGGAACGAATTTTGACTTATCACATTTGGAAAAAAACTTTCCATCTTGATTATATTTAAGTATAAATAAACTTAAGATTATTATAAAACAAAGCCAATAAAAGTTGTTTTAATAATAGAAGTTACTTGTTGTTTATAATAACAATAAAAATTAATAATATTTTTTAATAAAATAGTATAATATTTATGCCATTAGAAAAGGAGTTTATCTGATGAATGTTATAAATTCTAGTCCAAGTAAAGTAACTCAACTTGAGTTCAA
>JAITXJ010000021.1 GCA_031284745.1 Acholeplasmatales bacterium
GACGCTCTTCCGATCTTTGAATATTTTTATCCATTGTCTCAAAAACATTGAGCTTCACATTCGGTTGAGTTTGGATTTCGTATAAAGAAACACTTGGACCTTTTTTATAATCGATGACATTAGCATTGATATTAAACTGGCGAAATAATTCATCCAGGGCTTCAACCCGCTCTTTAATCCAAGAATCATCGAAGTTTTCTTTGGCCCGGATGCGAAAAAATTCATGGGTAGGTAAACTATCATGAACCGCCACCGGTTTTTTCAAAGGAGGCAGGGGATTACTAACAGGGATCGGATCTTCATCAGCGTAGGTCGCTTCAAAGGTTGGTCTTGTATAATCAACCTCGGGTTCTTCCACCTCAGGTGTTGGATAATCATCGTTAACTGGACGGGGGATATCTTTCTTTTTTAAGTAATCGGAACCCCATTGCTTTTCAATTTTTTCATCATTAATAATCGTCGTATCATAAAAAGGATCCAGTCCTTGTTTTTTGAGTTTCTCCACTCCCAAAACCTGAGAATCTTGATCCCGATAAATATCGGTTTGCTTAACATATTCCGTATCTTTTTGCATCTGAACGGTCGAAGCCGCAATATCTAAAACCTTCGTCCCCGTAATGGTCGCGATAAAAGGCGATTCTTGCGTTGGGCGTTTTAAACTGGTGGTCGGATTTTTAAATTGATAAATACTAAATTCATGATCATAGGTGGTTAAAACCGCGGGAATTTTTGACCCACTCCAAGAAAACAATCGCGAAGGAGATGCTTTAATTCCGCGGTAAAGGATGGAATTTAATTGCTCATTATCGGCAATCGAGGGAATTTTAAATTCTTTCGTGATGGTCGTATTAGTTCGATTTTTTTTCATTGATCTCCTTTAATTCTTGATAAATATCATCAATTTGGTGCTCTTCATTAGTGGAGGATTCCATAAGTGGTCTTTTAGCATAAATTTTATAGCATTCTTCTCCGACGATACAAATGACTACTAATCCAATTTTATTTAAGGTAATTTTTATCGCGGAATCGACAAAGGCCTTTTTTACCCAATAGACCGGGTTAATAATATTAATCGCCTTTTTAATAGAAGAAACCCCCTTTGATAAAACTTTCGCTCCTTCCACAGTTTTTGAATCATTAATTTTTTTCGAGGTGATGGAAATGCTAATTAAACGACTAATCGTATACTTGCGAAAGAGGCGGACAATTTTAGCGCTTAATAATTCGTCTAAGCGTTTAATAACATAATGAGCCACTTCAAAAGCTTCATCGATGGTTATTTCCCCATAGGGGTATTTACTCTTGGGAAAATAAAGACTAGCAATATCAAAAGCTAAATTCTTATTAACGGATAAGAGACTTTTAACAAAACCCATTTCCTTTTTTTGCTTTTGATGTTCATCTTGATAACTTTTAATTAACTTTTCAATCTCTAAATAATCAATATCTTCTTCGGTGACTAATTTTCTTTTTTTCGCCTTATTGAGACTTTTGATCATCGCATAAAGATAGATTAAAAAAAAGATTACTAAGCCCATTAATAAACCAAAGACGAAACTAAATAAAGTTGTTAAGGTAATTTCAATACCAAAGATTTTAAAAAGCATGTTTTGTCAATTTCAAGATGTAGCAAGCCCAAGGATAGACATCTATTTCTAAGTAATTATCTTGATTATCATAAGATCCTTTTTTTGTCGAATAATATTTAATATTTGGCCTTGAATAACCAAAAAATTCTTCTTTAGTTCCATCAAGCATCATTTCCCAATCTCCCGCTATCGGCAAGCCAAAGCGATAATTGGCATAATGTTGATTCGTCATATTTAAAATGATAAATAAGGGTTCATCATCATCGCTAAATCGTAAATAGGCATAAATTGATTTTTGGGCATTATCTGCTTCCACCCAAGAAAACCCCCGCGGATCAAAGTCCCATTTCCATAGGGAACTTTGAGTTTTATAAAGATAGGTTAAACTCTTAAAAAAATGGGCATAACCTTGATGGCTAGCAAAATCTAAACATGACCAATCTAGGGCTTTTTCATAGTTCCATTCACTAAACTGCCCAAACTCGGCCCCCATAAAAAGTAATTTTTTACCGGGGAAGGTATAAAAATAAGTCATCAAAAGTTTTAATTGTTGAAATTTTTCTTCATAAGTGCCAGGCATTTTACCAATTAAAGAATGCTTTAAATGAACTACTTCATCATGAGAAAAAGGTAAAATAAATTGTTCACTATAAGCATACATCATCCCGAAAGTTAAATTGTGATGATGAAATTTTCGATAAATAGGATCCAATTCAAAATATTTTAAGGTATCATTCATAAAACCCATATTCCATTTATAATTAAAACCAACCGCTCCTAAATTAGCATCGCCAGTCACATGAGAAAAATCAGTGGAATCTTCCGCACTAAAAATGACACTTGGGTCTTTAGCAAACAAACTACGCGATATATCTTGAATAAAACTGATCGCTTCTTCACATCTTCCTTGTGATTTATCGCCTAAATAATAAAGTAAGTTGCTCACCGCATCGATTCGAAAGCCATCAACATGAAAATAATTTAAGTAAAAATGAAAAGCGCTCAGCATGTAAGTTTTGGTAATACCCTTGGAAAAATCTAAATTAGCCGTTCCCCAGCCAATATTTTCGCGACGTTTGGCATCTTCGTATTCATAAAGATGCGTCCCATCAAAATTATAAAGATAGCTAGCATCTTTAACAATATGTCCCAAGACAAAATCAATGATCACCCCAATGCCTCGTTGATGGAGTTGGTCAATTAAATACATTAAATCTTTAGGAGTACCATAACGAGAAGTGACGCTATAATAAGTCCCCCCCTGATAACCCCAACTCATATCTAAAGGATGTTCATAAATCGGTAAAAACTCGACATGGGTAAAATTATTTAATTCTAAATAATCGATCAAAGATGGTACTAATTCATTAAAGGAATAAAATTGATCTTGACTTTTGCGGATCCATGACCCTAAATGCATCTCATAAATATTGAGAGGCTTTTGGTAAGCCGGAGTGCGTGCACTTAGGTATTGGTAATCATTCCATTTGTAACCATCAATATCATAAACTTTCGAAGCTGTTCCCGGGCGGGCTTCCGCATAGAAACCATAAGGGTCTGTTTTTTCTAAGACCTGGTTATCGCTGGTCGTGATTTGAAATTTATACATCATCCATTCTAAGTTACGATCAAAAGATATTTCCCAAATTCCAATTTCATCTTTGGATAAAGGATATTGATTACCCGTAAAATTATTTAATTCACAAAGAAGACTAACCTTTTTTGCATGAGGAGCATAAAGTCGAAAAATGGTGGAAATTATATTATTTTGACCATCCCGAAGCAGATGGGCCCCTAAATAATGATAAAACTCTTCCGCTTTGCCGGCAAAAAATAAATTTTTTAAGTATTCATCGCGCATTATGATTCTCCTATATGATACCAATCTAAAGAGTCTTCATCCCAACCCAACCTTAATAAAGTTCTGCGATCATGATAACTAGAATGATTGACATCAATACTATTATACTCCAAGACGGCTAAAAGCCAGGTCTTTTTGTCACAGGTTTCCATAAACTCAGCAACCCTTTCTTTACTAAAGCCGCGTTGGTAAAGTTTTTCGGCCATTAAGAAGGGTCCCATTTGCTGATAATGATGAGAAAAATAATCTTTCATGGCTACTTGGTCATTAATCAATTGGGCTTTTTTTAAACGTTTAATGATTTTATTGACCAAAGAAGTGCTTAGGGCTAGTTGTTGAAGGAGCTTGCGAGCTGCTATTTCACTTAAGACGGGACTTTTCATCTTTTTGAGTAGCCACTCATAGGAATCTTCTTCCTGGGAATGAGCCACAATTAACTTAAAGTCTTTTTTATCCAAAAAATCTTCCTCATGAAGGTTATATTTATAGAAAGTCAAATAATTAATTTTTTGAAACAATATTTGGTCATCGATTAAATAACCAAGATTTACGCAATTTTTTAGGGGTTGAACTAGAACAATTTTAATCAATTGCTTAGTCGGGAGGGTTGGACTTATCATTTTGTTCCTTAAGAATATTTTCTAAAAAGGCTTCTTGATTTTTAGAAAAACCATAACCAAGAATTTCTTTACTTTCAACAATGAAGACAAAAGCCTTAGGATCGATTTTATTAATAAGTAAATCCATCGATATTTTTTCTTTTTTGAGGATATTACAAACTAACAACTCACGAGCTTGATTAGTGTAACCACCACGGGCCGCGATGATCGTAATGCCTCTTTCCATTTGCGTTAAAATACTACTGCGGATTTCCTCGTGTTGTGAAGAAATGATAAAATACGTAAAGCCACTTCGCCCACTGATCGACAACACATCGATGATGATCCCACTGATCACCATTGATAAGACCGCCAAAAAAATGGATTCATAATTATTACCAGTTAGATAAAAAATAAAACCACCCACAATAATTAAACCATCGCTTAAATACATCGCCTTGGTAAAAGACATATGGGTATACTTCGAGATAATCTTTTGCAAGACATCCATCCCCCCCGTTGAACCTCCATACCTAAGAGTCAATCCTAAACCAAGGCCAACCAGGATTCCACCCATCACGGCGCTTAGAAGCATCGGGGTTTCTAAAATCTTCACAAAGATCAAATCATAAGGAACTTTTAAAATATTATCCAATAAAAAAACGAACGAAGGTGCTAAAATGCTTAAGTAAATAGTTTTTATAAAAAACTTTTTACCTAAAAATATGAGCGCTAAAATGAGAAAGATTCCATTTAGTCCATAGATGATATAACTCGGTTTAATCCCAAAATTTTGGAGAATAACCGAAATGCCCATTACTCCACCAGTCACCAAACCTGCCGGTAACAAAAAAAAGTAAAAACCCAGCTCCACAATTAAGCAAGCCAATGACATTATTAAAATATCAATAATTTTTTTAATCTTTTTTTTCTTGTTCATTATTTCCTCGTAAATAAGCTAAAGTAAAACCATTTAAATAGCCATCTAAAACTTTGGCGGTGTCGCTTTCTTCAAAACCAGAGCGATGATCTTTAATTAATTGATAGGGATGAAAAACATAAGTCCGAATCTGAGAACCACCAAAACCAATATTCATTGCTTCCCCTTTTAAGGCTTGCAGTTTTTTATTGTTTTCATCGAGGGCTCTTTGAAAAAGTAAGGCTTTTAAAATCTCAAAAGCTTTTTCCTTATTTAATAATTGGCTGCGTTCATTTTGAATACTTACGACGATCCCACTAGAAAAATGAGTTATTCGTACCGCGGAATCAGTCGTATTAACACTCTGACCGCCAGCTCCACCACTACGGAAAACATCAACTCGCACATCAGTATCTTTAATGATGATATTAGGATCACTAGTTTCTAAGTGAGGGAAGACATTAACGCTAGCAAAGGAAGTTTGCCTTTTACCTAAAGAATTAAAGGGGCTAAGACGGATTAAACGATGAACTCCACGCTCGGATTTTAAATAACCATAGGCCCAGTCACCACTGATTTTAATTAAAGCACTTTTAATTCCCGCCTCTTCACCAGCACTGTATTCTAAAATTTCCACTTGGTAATTGTTCAATTTAGCCCATCTTTGATACATTCGCAAAAGCATTAAGGCCCAATCCATCGCTTCGACTCCCCCTTCTCCTGGTTGGAGTTTGAGGAAGCAATCATGCTGGTCATATGGTTCACTTAGTAAGACCTTGGTTTCAAATTCCTCTAATGATGATAAATAAGTCGTAAGTTCCTCACTATAGAGTTGATTTTCGGCTAAATTATTTAAATCAATCAGGTCTAAGAGACTTTTTAATTCTTGATATTGTCCTTGTAAAGTTTGGAAAGAATTTAGAAGATTTTTTAAGGTAGTAACCTCTTTAGTAATTTTAATCGCTTTCTCGGGATCATCCCAAATATGTACATCATCAAGTATTTCGCTAAGTTCGGCTAATCGCCCTTGTTTTTGTTCAATGTTAAGTTTTTGAACGACTCCTTGCAGGGTTAAATCAGCATTATTAAGTTTTTTATTGATTTCAAAATTTTCCATTTAGCGGTGCCAAGGCGCATGGTGATACTTATTAGGCTTTGGTTTATTATGTTTTTTCGGTGCTTCCTTTGTTCCTTCGTTGGTTGAAGTATTTTTGACCACTTCTTGACGACGAGTATTGACTTGAATGACCGATCTGGTGACATATCTAGTCACATCGAGGGCCATATTAGCTCTCATTTCATTGAAGAGCCGTAATCCTTCGGTTTTATACATCATTAGAGGATCATTTTGACCATAAGATTGTAATCTTACTCCTTGGCGAAGTTCATCCATCGTATCAATATGTTTCATCCAATAGTTATCAATAACTCTTAAGAGAACAACTTTTAAAAATTCTTGGTAAATTTCGGGAGGAACCTGAGCTTTTTTAGCATTCATTTCCGCGATGGCTAAATCTTTCACATATTGAATTAATTGACTTTCATCTTCAATCTTTTTTAATTCTTCCAAATCTAAGTAGTTGGGATTAAAAATATTACCATTAAAGTTCTTGACAATTGCTTCATCATCAATATCAAATAAGCCTCGCCCCACGCTGCGCACATATTTGCTTAATTCTTCTTCAATAGCGCTATTCATCATCGATTTAATATCTTCTTCCACGCTTTCCTTAGTTAAACATTCTCTTCGTTGCTTATAAACTATTTCTCTTTGTAAACGAATAACGTCATCATACTTTAAGACATTTTTACGAGCATCAAAGTTATTACCTTCAATTTTCTTTTGGGCGCTTGTCACAAAGTTAGAAAGCATTTTAGATTTAATCGGATTACCCTTACCATTGATTCGTGCTAGGGTAGTGATATAACTTTTGAATCTTTCACCACCGAAACGTAAAAGTAAATCATCTTCCGCACTAATAAAAAATTGACTGCAACCAGGGTCACCTTGACGACCACCTCGACCTCTTAACTGATTATCGATACGTCGAGCCTCATGCCTTTCTGTACCAATCACTGCTAAGCCGCCAAGTTCGACCACGCCTTCCCCTAACTTAATATCTGTTCCTCGACCAGCCATATTCGTAGCAATGGTGATCGCTCCTTTTAAGCCCGCTTTGGCCACTATTTCCGCTTCTCGTTCATGGAATTTGGCGTTAAGTAATTCAAAGTGTTTAATTTCTCTTCTTTTTAATAGTAAGGAGGCTAAGTATTCACTCATTTCCACGCTAATTGTTCCCACCAAAAGAGGTTGACCAGTTAAATGACGACGAACAATTTCCTCGACAATTGCTTGAAATTTTTCTTCGAGGGTGACATACATATTATCAACCTCATCGATTCGAACAATTGGCTTATTAGTGGGAATAACAATGACATTCATATTATAAATATTATGAAATTCTTCTTCTTCAGTTTTGGCTGTCCCGGTCATTCCCGAAAGTTTTTTATACATACGGAAGAAATTTTGATAAGTGATAGTTGCTACAGTGACAGTTTCTTTTTTAATTAAAACCCCTTCTTTAGCTTCCAAGGCTTGATGCAATCCTTCACTAAATTGACGACCAGGTAGTACCCGACCAGTGAATTGATCGATGATTAACACTTGATTATCGGAAACCATATAATCTTTGTTATTGTCCATAATATAATTAGCTCTTAAAGCATTGTTTAAGCGATGAACCAAAGCGACATTGGCTAAATCATAAAGATTTTCCATATTAAAGATTTTTTCGGCTTTCGAAATTCCTTTTTCGGTTAATTCAATGGATTTACTTTCCACATCAATATTAAAATCATCAGCATCTAAGCTTTTGGCAAAACGGTCGGCCGCTAAATAAAGATTTTGGGTACCTTTATCCCCACCACTAATAATTAAAGGAGTACGAGCTTCATCAATTAAAATTGAATCGGCTTCATCGATGATGGCATAAGATAGGCCCCTTTGAGCAACCATATCTTTAGCGTATAGCACCATGTGATCGCGTAAATAATCAAAGCCTAATTCACTATTCGTCGAATACATGATATCACAATCATAAGCGGCTTGTTTTTCTAAAGCGGTTATTTCCCGCAAATTCAAACCGACAGTTAAACCAAGAAAGCGGAAAATATCACCGATTTCACCTTGAGCTTCTCTTTTAGCTAAATATTCATTAACGGTCACAATATGAACTGGTTCACCAGATAAGGCGTTTAAATAGGCCGGCATGACCGCTGTTAAGGTTTTACCTTCACCGGTTTTCATTTCCGCCACGTTGCCATTATGAATAGCCACGGCACCCATGATTTGGACGTCATAAGGGCGTTGGCCAATCACTAAAATAGCTGCTTGGCGGACTAACGCAAATGCTTCCGGCATGAGGTCATCTAAAATTTCACCCTGCTTAATTCTTTCTTTTAATTCCGAAGTTTTTTGCTGGAAGTCTTCCTTTGTTTTGTAAAGTTCCCGATATTGACTTTCTAATTTGTTAACTTCCCGCACAACAAAGGAAGCAAACTTTAATTCTTTTTTGGTTGGATCAAATAACGATGATAAAAATCCCATTTTATACTCCTTTTAATAATGTTTTAAAACCTTCCACGAGGTCTAATCTTTCATACCAAAAATCTGGATCACTTTTCCCAAAATGACCATAATTCGTCGTCTTGCTAAAAAATGGTCGCCTTAAGCCCAAAGTTTTGATGATATTACTAGGCGCCAAACTAATATGTGAGCGCAAATAATCTAATATTTTTTTATCAGAAACGACTCCGGTATTAAAGGTATCTAAATAAACACTCAAGGGTTCAATTACCCCAATCGCATAAGAAATTTCAATTTCACACTTCCGACACAAACCGGCTGCTACGATATTTTTAGCTAAGTATCTAGCCATATAAGTGGCACTACGATCAACTTTTGTGGCATCCTTTCCGCTAAACGAACCACCACCATGACGAGCATAGCCCCCATAAGTATCCACAATATTTTTTCGACCAGTCAATCCAGAATCACCGGCAGGACCACCAATGACAAAAGATCCGGTTGGATTAATATAAAACTTGGTTTCGGGAAGTAAGGATTTGCCAACCACGGGAACAATCACTTCTCGCATAAGATCTTGATAAATTTGTTCATGAGAAATATTTGGATCATGCTGAGCACTAACCACCACTGCTGAAACTCCTAAAACTTTTTCCCCATCATATTTAATGGTTACTTGAGTTTTACCATCAGGTCGTAAATAAGGTAAAATTCCTTCCTGACGTACCAAGGCTAAACGATAGGCCAGGTCATGAGCATAGCTAATCGCTAGTGGCATATACTGGGCAGTTTCATCACAAGCATAACCAAACATAATGCCTTGATCACCGGCTCCTTCTTTATCCACCCCTAAAGCGATATCGCTAGATTGGGTCGTTAAATTTACTAGTACTTCCACGCTTTGATAATCAAAACCATATTCGGCTTTCGTATAACCAATATTTTTAATGGTCTCCCGAACAATCGCCTCATAATCAACGCTAGCTTTCGTCGTAACCTCCCCAAAGATATGACAAAAATGGCTAATTACGCTCGCTTCCACCGCTACCCGACTTAAAGGGTCTTGTTGCAAAATGGCATCTAAAATTTTATCGGCAATCAGGTCACAGACCTTATCAGGATGGCCCTTGGTAACGGATTCCGATGAAAAATACTTAATCATAAAAAAATCTCCCATATAAATTATAGCAAAAAATAGATTAATTTCTTAACTTATGGTTTTGTACTAATCAAATAATAATACTATGATTATTTAATTGCCTTAGGAAATACCTCATGCTATTTTTTAAAACATTTAAATTAGTAAATAAACGACTCCCAGAGACGACATTATTATTAAAAATTTTCATAAATTATTTTAATCTCTTGATCGTTTGCCAAAAATCTTTCCACGACAAAAGCATCAAAATATAAATAAAAATGCTTGCGGATTTGTTCAAGAGAGACAGCATTACTTTGTGGACGCTTATAAGAATTAGGTTCTCGTAGAATGATATATACTTCACTCAGGAGAATAATTTGCGCTTCGATTTGCGGTTGAATTTTATTAAATTCTTGAATTCTTGATTCATCAAAAGTTTGTTCAAAATAACTACGCACAATATCCGAGGCTTTCTGCGCTAATTGTAGGCGACGAGCGATCAATGAGGCTTGCTTGGTTTTTTGATGAACCTCTTCATAATTTCGGACAATCTCATCAATATTAACATTAACTAAATCATATAGTTTCGCATATTCTAATTGAATAGTTGAATAGACTTCCACCATTTTTGACTCTTCTTCATTTAAGTTGCAATAAATGCAAAGCTTTTTAGCGATAGCTTGAACATAGCGAGCTTTGGTTTCGGTTGCAATATTCGCACTAGCAACCAAAATACCGAAAATATCGCGCACAATATTTGCAAAATCTTGTTGAACTTGCTTCTTTTGTTTTAATTCCTCAACTCTTTTATCTTGCATGTAATTAGCAATACTGACAATTGTAAATAAAACGAAATAAAAGAGAATAAAAACTAAGGTTCTTAACAATAAGCCGCCAAAATAACCAGTATCTAGAGAAGTTCCAAAGAACCAAGGCCAAAAAGAAGCAAACGATAAATTATTATCACTAATAGCTTGAAATATTGGATAAGTACAGGTGATATGAACAATAGTAATTCCCGCTAAGAAGCCAAAAAATAGTCCACTTAAGAGTTTACGATCTTGATATAAAGAAACCACCACTAAGGAATAAAATAATAGCAAATATCCACCAATTTCCAAGGATGCAAAACTATAAACCCGCAAATATAAGAGGATTGAAACTAAAAATATATAGAGACTAGCAATATACATCGCTACATTTTGACGCGTAATATTTTTGGTATCATAATAGATTAATTTTTTTAGTAAGATATTAACCGGAGCGGTAGCGAGAAAAGAAATGGCCGTAAATAGCCAATTGAGAGGGTCTTTTAAAAAAATAGAAACAATCGTCAAAAGGATGGTATAAATAATATTCGAAATGAAAATAAAGTTTTTCATCACAATATTTCGACGAACTAAAACTTGTAATTCATCAGTTACATCAACATCGTGTTCAAAACCAAAATACTTAGAAAAGTTATTTTTAACAAAAGTACGAAAACGAAAACGAATATTCGATATTTGTTTATGAAGCTTATTAGATTTTTTTGGTTCTTCCATGGCTTTTAGCTAATTCGAAAATATCCACTTGGTTATCGCCCTCTAAGGCTATATCCTCATTGTGCATCTGAGCAACGCGGGTCGAAGCAGCGGCAGCTAAAGCCCCAACAATATCATCTAAAAAAGTATGGACATGACCAGGAGTTTTTCCCTGTTCATTAAGATCGCGAACAATACCAACTTTATTCACATCGATATCGCCAAAATTTGTTTGACCAATAGTACCATAATTACGGGCAATATCTAAGCCAATGGTTTCATCACAACCAAAGAGACCCAGATCTTGTTCAATAATGGATTGGATAGGCTCACGAAAAGCTTTAACCTCTGCCAAACGATCAATTTCAATACCTAATTGAATATAGTGGAAAATATCCCGATAAGTCAAAAGGCGTAAAACCGATTCGACACAACGATCATAAGATATGGTCGGAGTATATTTGGATTGTTGTTTATAAGCAATCGCTGCGATATCCGCAATTTCGACGCCTCGAGATTTTAAAGCTTTGATATTTAAATCGCACATCTCTTCGCGATTATAAATAATTTTTGGATTTTGTTTCATTGTACTTGATCTCCTATTTTGATTAATTTTTGGCCATTTAAAAATTCTATGGCGGTCATTTTACGCTTAGAAGGAATTTGTAGTTCTAAGATTTCAATGCATCCATCGGCACAGCTAATTAAAAACTTTTTCTTCAAGCATTCCACGACACCCTTACTATTAAATATTATATCACTAATTTTCGCATTAAAAACCTTAATTGATTGATTATTAATTTTAATGAAGGCTCCAGGGACCTCATTAAGGGAGCGAATTTGCTGGATGATTGTTTTAGCTGGGTTTAAAAAAGAGATCCATTGGTCATTGGAAGTGATTTTTTTAGTATAAGTGGCTAGGGATTCATCTTGAGGAATCAATGAATAGTTTCCCTCGATTAAATCGCTTAAATGTTCTAATAAAAGATCGCGTCCTAAAATGGCTAAGCGTGATAATAAAGTACTAAAATTATCTTCCGGTAAAATATTCAAGGCTTTTTGATAAATTATGGGACCAGTATCCATTTTCGAAGCCATTTTCATGATCGTAATTCCCGTAGCTTCATCACCAGATAAAATACTAGCTTGAATCGGACTCGCTCCTCGGTATTTCGGCAATAAAGAGGCATGAATATTAATAGTGTTTAAATTAACTAACTCATCGGGAATCAAAGCTCCATAGGAAGCGGTAATAATTAAGTCTGGTTGATATTTTAAAACTTCTGGGTATTGCTTTTTAATACTTTGGGGGCGAAAAATATCAATACCGAAGCGCCGGGCTAAGGGAATGACATCAGGAGTAAGCACATCATCAGCTTTCGTAACTACTAAAACTACCTTAAAACCCGCCTTGATCAGGCCGTCTAAGATAATGGCAGAAAATTTATTGGTTCCCATAAAGACAATATTTTTATTCATGAACTCCTAGATAAAAGTACTCAAGAAGGGTCGAAAGTGAATTTCTACTTTCGGATGCTTCTTTAAAAATTCTACAACAATTTGCTTAATTTCGCCAATATTTAGCTTTTGTTGGCTGGGAACCTTCAAAGTAATGGTTGTGCGCAGTTTTTTATTTAATTTGGGAATCATCGCTAAAGTCGGGCCCAAGATCAGAAATTTTCCAAGTTTTCGTAAGATATTGGAAAATTCTTTTCCCGCGGCAAAAACTTCTTGCATGAGGATTCCCACGACAATAAATTGATAAATTTTGTAATAAGGATTTAAGCCACCTTTAAATCGTAAATCCAAAGCTTGCACATAGTAATCATCATAACTATTACTTAAAGCCTGGATGCTTAAATTTTGCGGATAAGAAGTTTGAATAATTGTTTTACCTTGTAATGAACGACCACTACGTCCACGAAATTGGCTTAATAATTGATAAGTGGTTTCAATGGCATCATAGGAAGGACTATTTAAGAGGTAGTCGGCATTAATAATAGCGGCTAAACTGACATTAGCAAAGTCCAAGCCCTTAGAAATCATTTGTGTGCCTAAAAGAATATCATATTCATGATTTTTAAAACGCAGGTAAATTTGTTCATAATCATCTTTACTAGTAATCAAACTCTTATCAGCTTGTAAAATTCTAGCTTGCGGAAACACCTTGGCAAGCGTTTCATGAACGGTATTAATGCCGATGACTTGACTATCTAAAATATTTAAGCAGTTAGGACAACGCTCGGAAAAATCTTTAGTATAACCACAGTAATGACATCTTAACTTATTTGAGGTTTTATAATAGGTTAAACTAACATCACAATTAGGACATCTTTCATAGTAACCACAATGGCTACAATGATAAGTTTTATAATTACCCTTAATGGTATGTAACAAGATAATTTGTTCATGACGTGCTAAACTACCCGCCATTTCTTTCACTAAGTAAGGCGACAAAAGAGAACCGACGTTTTCACTATCAGTTAAATTTACCACCACCAATTGGCTTAAAGGCAAATTAGAGGCTTGATGGTTGAGTTCTAATAAATCAACTGCACCACTTTCTACTTGAAAATAAGTATCCAAGGCGGGAGTTGCGGAACCAAGTATCAAACAACAATTGTGATACTTCGCACGTAAGTCAACAATCTCATGGGTATCATAACTAACCGCCTGACTTTGGAGGTAACTCTTATCATGCTCTTCATCCATGATAATTAAACCCAAATTATCAATTGGTAAAAAACAGGCACTGCGAGTCCCAATAATGATTCGCGCTTGATTATTTTTAATATCTGTCCAAGCTTTAAATCTCTGATTGGCACTAAGTAAACTATGCCAGAGAATGATATCAGAATAAAGAGCTAAAATCCTCGTTAAAAGCGGGGTGACTAGAGTAATTTCCGGAGTTAAAAGCATCACGTTGCGACCACTCTTTAAAACTTCCGCAATTAATTTAAGATAGATTTCAGTTTTTCCACTGCCGGTTACCCCTTTTAAAAGAAAAGTATGATAATGATAAAGTTCATGGCATATCCGCTCAAAAACAACTTGTTGTTCCTCATTGAAAGTAATTTCTTTTTTTTCTTGAAAGGCGTCACTCAAAAGATTATATTCTTTTTGTCGCTCTTCCACGATGAGGATTTTTTTCCTTACTAGGGTTTGAAGATTGGAGCGACTTAAACCTAAAAGTTCTAAAGCATCATGACTATAACTATTTAGTGGTGATAAGTCATTTAAAGCGGGGTATAAATTTAAATACTCTAAAGAAATATTTGCCGCTAAGGTGTAGTATTTTTCAATTTTAATTCGACTTTTGGATTTTACAATATATTGTTCACCTAGCACACCAGAGTCTAAAAAACCCTTCAGGGTTTTAGCACTTAATTCATGATCATTAATTAAACGCGATTTTTTATTAAATTTAAGCAGGGTACTCATAAAATTAGTTTCCTTCAAATAATATGATTTTTTATACTTATAATTTAATTCATTGGGAATGATGGTTTTAATCACCATAAACAAGGGAGCGATATTTCGTTCATTCATAAAGGAAATTAAAGCAAAGCTTTCAGCGTTGATACTGGGAGTATAATCAATGAGAGAATCGATCGCTTTCGTGGCTTTCATGTCATCATAAGATTCGATAATCCTAAAAATATAAGCCATGCGCAGCTTATTAGAAACCCCAAAAGGAACCAATACCCGACAACCCGGCAAAACAAAAAGATCTAATGACTCAGGAATTAAATATTCATAAGTCGATGATATTAAATTATGGGGTATGTCAATAATAACGACTGCTAGTCTCATATAATAATTATACTACAATCATTCAATTTTATTTTTCCGCTCGTTCTTAAGGACAGAGCCTAATTTTCTTAGTAAAGACAAAGAAAATAATAATCATAAATCATTTAATTACTTAAAATTTGTGATAACTAACTAATTTTTACTTTCTTTATCCTTAATATCTTTTAAAATCTCTTCGATTCTTTGGGAGTAAGCCATCGATTTATCAAATTTAAAAATTAATTGAGGCATTGTTTTAATATGACAAATTGTTTTCGATAATTCCATTCTAATAGGAACCTTTTTTTCTTCTAAAGTTTTGGTAGCATAATTAATTGTTTCATCATCATTCTTTAAAATAGAAAAATAGATCGTTGCAAAAGAATAATTATTGGTTAATTTCACCTCAGTAATACTAATAAATCCAATAATATCATCAATCACGATTCGATTAACAATAATTGAAAGATTTCTCTGAATACTTGAAGCAATTCTTAAGTTGTTATAATTCATTATTCGACCTCCATCATCAAGGATACTTCAATTGTATCACCAACTTTAATATCATCGAAATTTGAGATACCTACCCCACATTCAAAGCCTTTTTGTACCTCTTTGACATCATCTTTTCCTCGTTTTAAGGAAGAAATTTTACCCTCATAAATAATTACTTGATCCCTTAAAAGGTGACATAGCGAGTCTCTAGTTATATAACCATCGCTCACATATGAACCAGCAATATTGCCAACCTTTGGAACTCGAAAGACTTCGCGAACCTCTAATTGACCAATAACGTGTTCTTCTTTTGGTTTGATAATGGAACCCTTTAAAATATTTTCTAAATCTTCGGTAATACGATAGATGATGGTATAGAGTTTAATTTGGACACTTTTACTTTCCGCTAAAGCCCGAATCGTATTATTTGGACGTAAGTTAAAACCTATCACTAGGGAATTACTTGTTTGGGCCAGTACAATATCATTTTCATTAATAGCTCCAGGGTTAGCCGATAAAACCTTCACACTACGATCACCAATAACCATTTTTGATAGCATAGCTTTAATGGTTTCAACACTACCGTGGACGTCACCCTTAATAATGACATTTAAGTCTTTGTTTTCCAAATTGAGGTTGTTAAATTGTTCGGAAACCGAAGATAGTTTAGATTGTTCTTTAATGTTTTTAAACTTTAATTTTCTTTTTTCCGCCACATTTCGGGCTTCCTCTTGCGAATCAAAAACCACGAAAGTATCACCAGCTACGGGAGTTTCCGAAAAACCTGTCACCACCACCGGAGAGGAAGGACCGGCCTCTTTAATCGAAAGGCCTTTATCATTTTCAATGGAACGAACTTTTCCATAGATTGTTCCACAAACCAGGTGATTCCCTACTTTTAAAGTTCCTTTTTGAACTAAAACAGTAGCTGTAGCCCCTCGACCAGCATCAAGAGAAGCTTCAATGACCGCGCCAACCGCATTTCTTTTTGGATTAGCCCGATAATCTTCGACTTCAGCTACCACTAGTATCGCCTCTAATAATTTATCAATATTTATATTTTTAAGAGCAGAAACTTCCACACAAGGAACATCACCACCCCAAGCCTCAACCGTAATTCCACGGGCCGCTAAACCCGAAAGGGCATTTTGAACATTGGCATCAGGTCGATCAATCTTATTAATTGCTACAATAATCTTACAGCCACTCGCCTTCACATGATCAATTACCTCAATTGTTTGTGGTTGAACTCCGTCATCGGCCGCCACCACTAAAACAACAATATCCGTCATCTTCGCTCCACGCGAACGCATTTCGGTAAAAGCCGCATGACCCGGAGTATCCACGAAAGTGATTAACTCTTGGTTTTTGATTACTTGATAAGCATTAACATGTTGAGTAATCCCCCCAAATTCTCGATCAACCTCTCGACTCTTACGAATAGTATCTAAAAGCGTGGTTTTACCATGATCAACGTGTCCCATGATAGTTACCACTGGTGGTCTTTTTACTAAGGTTTTAGGATCATCACTGGTAGCTAAGATTCGATCAAAAGGATCTTCAATAATCGGTAGAACTACTTTAAAGCCTTCTAATTCACAAATATACTTAACTTCATCATAAGATAAAATACGATTAACCGTTAAAGTTAAATCTTTAAGATATTTCAAAATTAATGTTGGCACACTAACTCCAAAAGCCTCAGCCAAATTAATCACAGTTGTATTTTCAACAAAGGTATACACCCTTTCTTTATTGGCTAGTTTTTGTTTATAATTATTTTTATTGACTGGATTATAAGCCATTTGGTACCTCCTGTGGAAATTGCTTATTGACTAAAGCAATTAATTCATCATATATTTGCATGGGAACACTCACCTTCAAAGCACGTTCGAGAGCCTTGGTTTTCTTAGCTTGGAGGATAACCTCTAAACTTTTTTTTAAGTAAACTCCTCGTCCCAATGCCTTACCACTTAAATCAACCTTAACAACCCCTAAATATTCGCATACCCTAATCATACTGCCTTTAACAAGTCTTTCCCGGGACACAATACATGTACGTTGTGGTAGTTGCTGAGGCTTCATTAAAAGATCAATCCCTCAGCGATGGCGTCAGTTTCACTCTTAATATCGATACCCCAACCCGTAATACTAACGGCTAGACGGGCATTAATTCCACCCTTGCCAATAGCTAAACTATATTGTTCGTCTTTAACAATTACCCGCGCCTTTTTTTCTTTTTCGTTGATTCCAATAATTCTTTCCGCCTTAGCCGGAGCAAGCGCTCGGCCAATAAGGGTTTGAATATTATCTGAATATTCAAAGATCTCCACTTGGAGACCTAAGACATTAGAAATTCTTTTACTGCGATCACCATTTTGTCCTATTAAAGAAGACACAGGATCAACATTGGGATCTTTGCGTCGAACACAAACCTTACATTTTCCAAAGACAAACTTATTATTATCGTCGTAACCTAATTCTTCAAAAGCTACCTTATAAAATTCTACGACATCCTTAGTACCAGTGTATTCATCCTCATAAAGAGCTTCGATAATCCGATTATCATTTCTCGTAGTAGTTACTTTAATACCCCGTTCTTCCTTGGTTACTCCTGTTACTAAAACTTTAATCTTATCGCCAACATAATAATGATCTCTCAAAAACAAAGATTTAAATGGAACATAGCTTTCCACATCATTACCTAAAGATATTTTTAATCCTCTTGGGGATACTTCCGTAACGTTGGCGGTAATTAGGGTATCGACCTTTTCTTGATAATAAGTTAATAAATTATCATTTAACGATAAACGGAGCCGATCTTTGAGAATCTTTTCAAACTCTTTACGGGCATTAATGGTAAAATTACCGGCATCAGCATTATCTTCATAGATATCACCAAGATGACGAATTGGTTCTTTCACACTTTGATTACTATTTAGACGAGGTGCCACCATAGGAGTATATTCATCATCGAATTCCTTATCTTCATAAGAAACCACCTTACAAATAATAATACTTATAATATGACCGTTTTTATCCAAATAAAATTCATTATTTTTATAGCGAACCTTGCCGGATTTTGCCACATGATAGCGATCGTCTTTACGATGATCAACTTTCCATCCCGCTGCAAATGCATCTTTTAAAGCGGAAACAACTGCTTCAATTGTCAGCCCACTTTTAACCGCCATCGCCTTGATGGATTCTCGCATATCAATTTTTTTAACTTTTGTACCTGCCATTATAATTTTACCTCACTTCTTAATAATGTTATTTCTTTTTTTAAGATTACTTTTTTACTTGGTTTACCCTTGATAAAGAATGATAGAGTTATATCGTTCTCATCTACCTTGGTCAAATCACCATAGAGTTCACCATCGAGCGTTTTAACATAAATATACTCTTTAACATGGAGTTCTAAGTCTTCGATTTTAAAATCAAAAGTTTTTCCCGAGGAACTAACTTCCAATAAACAATCATCCTCAATTTGTTCATCGAGCAAATCTAAAAGAATTTTGGTTAATGAGGTTTGATCCTCGCTTGAAGGATTTCCATTAAAAGATATTTCCAATACCTTGTATCCAAAGTCTTTCTTTACCTTAACCTCATCTAAATCATATTTAATATCTTGACATTCTTTAATTTTTTGCGTAATTAATTCTAAATCCACGGATCTCCCTTTTTTAATAAAATATTGAGTGGGTCATCTTTCAACCCACTCAATACAATAAAATTATACTACTTTTTTAAAATTTTATATTTTTTATACTTCATTAAATATAATTAAACCAGCAATTTACTTTTTTTATCTTTATAAGGATAACTTCTTCTATGATATTTTGTTATTCAATCACAGGTAAAATAAATAAGATTTACTAAAATACCATTTTTTTGATATAATCCTAGTATGTTAGATTACCACTCCGTCATTTTAAAGTATCTTTCGAATAATTCTTATCAATTTAGGGCTGTAGGAAACGCTAAAGATCTTTCCTATAAAGCCTATATTACCTTATACACGCTTAATGAAGTATCTATTTTAATCAATCTCAAAAATGATTTAGAATTAGTCTTTAAAGCTGCTAGAATAAATTGTCAAGTTAGTTACCAAGTTAACTTAAATTTAACTAGTTTTTCCACTCTTTATGAGCAGGTTTTGCATAAGGTTCTCGACCCCATACAAATCAAAGTTTTAACCAATTACCAACCTAATTTACAACTAAAAGAACATTTTATTGTGGAATATAAAATTGATAATATTAATTATGATATAGTTACTCAAAGTTTGGGTATAATAGTCAATTTTTTTCAAAGTTTTTTTAACCTAGAAATCAAATTTCAAATTAATGAGCTTCAAGAAACCATTGAGGAAATACCCGCTCCCGATACATACCTTATCGATAATTCCCTCCCAAAGGAAGTCTATTCTTATAAAAGGGCCACAACTAACTCCACCTATAGGAATGTGGAAATGAAAGATTTACCCTATGACTTAAATACTTTCAACGAATACAAAAAGTATCATTCCACTTTCATTGATATTCAAGGTTATCTATTAAATATTGAACAAAGAGGAAAATCGACCAATTTGACTATTTTTCAAGCTAATGAAGCGATCCTTGGTCGGTTTTGGAGCAGTAATCAAAAACTCTCCGAAAAGTGTGCAAAACTCGTTTATGGTGATCATTTAACCCTAAAAGGGACCTTAATTTATGATGTTTGGGCCAGAGATGTTATCATTGATTTAAATTCTATCGAACCTAACAAAAATATTTCGGGGGATTTGCCTGTAGAAGAACTACCGCGCGTGGAATTTAGTGTGCATACCACCATGACCGCCATGAATTCCATTTGTAGTGCTCCGGATTTAATTGCTAAAGCGGCGAAGTTAAATATTAAAGCCTTAGCTTTTACGGATCGCAACGGCATATCTTCTTATCCGGCAATTTATAAGGCGACCAAGGTTAAGGATAACCCAGTTAAGGCAATCTACGGCTTAGAAGCTGATTTTATCTCCACCGACACTGAATTTATTACTAATGTCCAAGCCCCCGATATCCTTTTAAAAGAAGCGGTCTACGTTTTCTTTGATACCGAAACGACTGGTCTTAGTATCCATTATGATAGCATTATTGAAATTGGAGCGATTAAACTTTACCCCAATGGTCATAAAGAGACATTTTCTAAACTGATCAATCCGGGGCGGCCCATTCCGGCCCTTTCGACAAAAATAAATAATATCACTGATGAAATGGTCAAAGATAAGTTAACGATTGACCAGGAACTACCTAATTTTTTAAAATTTATCGAAGATGCCGATATTTTAGTTGGTCATAATGTTAATTTTGATATAAACATGGTGAAGGAAGAAGCTCGTCGTTTGGGAATCATTTTAAAAAATTATCGGAGCATTGATACCTATTATTTAACTAAGTTCACTTTCGAAGACACCAACCCCCGCAGTCGTTTTAATCTTTCCGCGGCTTATAATAAATTAGTCGATAGCAAAATCATTAATGGAGAAAGAAAAAATACCAAAACTGATTTTCACCGTGCTAGTTATGATACCACGATTGGCATGGAAGTTTGGTTGGGTTGTAAAATCATTTTAGATAACTGGGGGATTAGCACCTATCAAGCGATTGATCAATACTTTGCTAATCATGATAAATATCTTTATATTCGACCAATTCGCTTGCATTTACTTTGTAAAAATAAGATCGGTTTTCGCAATATGTTTTACCTGGTTAGTCAAACTTTAACCGATGAAAAAAGTGCAGTAGTGATCAAAGGTGAAAAAAATATTATCCCCCGATTGAACATTGATACTTTGAAAAAATATCAAGAAGGCTTAATCATCGGCACAGATCATCAAGATTTATTAGAGTGTGCCTTAAATGATGATCCCAAGATATTAGCCCAAAAAATTGCTTTTTCGGATTATATTGAAGTCTGCAGTCCCCAAAATTATCGGCATATGATCGATGATCTCGAAAATGGATCAAAGAAAATTGAAGAAGCTATTCAACGAATTATTAAAGAAAGTAAAAGTCAAAACAAGTTGGTGATCGCCACTAGTGATGTCTACTATCTTGAAAAAAAAGATAAGGAAATTCGCGAAGTCTTAGTTCGGGCCAAAGGCCTCGGGGGATTTTTCCATGACCTACATAGATATGCTACTCTGCCAGAACAACATTTACGCGCCACTTCCGAATTACTTGAAGAATTTTCTTTTTTAGGTGATGATCTCGCCAAAGAGATTGTCATCACTAATACTTTAGCACTCAATGAGCAAATCGAAGTCTTTGAAACCTTTAATTCAAAATTAAATACCATCACCGATGATGGACTAAACGAGGCTTTAGGGATTAAATCCATTGAAAAAGAAGTAGTTAAAATATGTGAAGATAATTTAAAAAAACGTTATGGAGAAAATCCTCATCCCTTAATTAAAAAACGTTATCATGATGAATTAAGCAAAATAATTAAAAACAAATTTTGTGCCAATTACTACTTAGCCTATTTAATTGTCAAAGACAATAACCAACATGGCTATGAGGTCGGTTCTCGAGGCAGTGTCGGTTCCTCTTTTATCGCCATGCTCATGGATATTACGGAGGTTAATCCGCTTCCGCCGCATTATGTTTGTCCAAATTGTCATTTTACCGCTATTAAAGGGGAACACAAAAATAAGGCCCTAGATGAAATTAGTTCGAGCGATTTAGAATTGCAAGAAAATTTAGAAGCTATTCGGGCGGGAATTGATGCTAAAGAGGCTCATTGTCCAATTTGTAAAACCCTGATGGATAGTAACGGTATCGATATTCGTTTTGAAACCTTCATCGGATTAGATGGCAATAAAATTCCCGATATCGATTTGAACCTTTCCGATCGCTATCAAGATAAGGCCCATTTATATATTAAAAAAATTATTGGCAATGAAGCTGCTTTTCGAGCTGGCACGATATCAACAATTCAAGATCGCACAGGAATTGGCTATATCAAAGGTTATTACGAATGGTATGAAAAAAGAAAAAAAGGACTCGACCAAAATGATGAAGGCAATGAAGAAGAAACTGAAGAAATCAAATTTAATGCACTGCCCATTCGGGCTGCTACCCTTAATCTCATTAATTCCAAATTAATCGGAGCCAAAAGAACCACTGGTGTTCATGCTGGTGGGATCGTAGTAGTTCCAAAAAATATTAATATTAACGATATAACTCCAATTCAATTTCCAAGTGATAAAATTGATGATACCGGTTGGAAAACGACCCACTTTGATTTTCATTCCTTCGAAGATAATCTTCTAAAACTCGATATGCTTGGTCACCAAGATCCCACCATGATTTGGTTTTTATTAGAATATTCCAAAACCCACCCGAGTGAAATTCATGGTATCAGCCGTCTGATTGATATTCCTTTAAATGATCAAAAGGTGATCTCTTTATTTAACAGCACGACCGCTTTAAATATTAAAACTAGCGAAAAAGTAGCTACCACGGGTATTCCCGAATTTGGTACCAACTTTGTTAAGGGTGTTTTAATTGCTTCACAACCCCAAAGTTTCTCTGATTTAGTTAAGTTATCTGGTTTAACTCACGGCACTAATGTCTGGCAAAATAATTGTAGTGATTTACTAAGCGGCCACACTAAATTTGGTCCGATACCTTTTGACAAAATCATTGGGTGTCGAGACGACCTGATGGAAAGTTTAGTAATTTATGGCTTGAAAGAAACAGATGCTTTTAATATTATGGAATTCGTTCGTAAAGGTAAAGCTGTTTCCAACCCCCAAGATTGGGCTAAGCATGTAGCGATTATGAAAAATAAAAACGTTCCTGAATGGTTCATTTGGAGTGCTTCTTTAATTCAATATCTTTTTCCACGGGCACACGCCACCGCTTATGTTCTCTATGCCGTACGCATCGCCTGGTTTAAATTGTATCATCCCCTAGTTTTTTATAGTGCTTACTTTTCCATTCGGGCCAGTGAATTCGATTATACTAGCATGATTTCCAATAATCTCTTAACTTTAAAAAGCAAAATCACCAGCTTGACGATGAAATTAAATGAAAAAGGCAGTAAAAATACCAAAAAAACTGAAGATTTACAAACCAACCTCATTGTGGCTTGTGAAATGCTCGAAAGAGGCTATCAATTTTTAAATGTGGATATCCAAAAATCGACCGCTACCACCTTTGAAATTGAAAATGGCGCCTTAAGAATGCCTTTTATTTGTCTCGATGGGCTGGGTAGTGCCGTTGCTGAAGACCTGGTCAGCTCACGCGAAGAAGAGGAATTTAAAACCAAAGCCTCCCTGCTTAACCGCAATATCACCAAAGAAGGAAAGGTGCGCAAAATTCTCAATAAAACCATCTTTGATAAGTTAAATGCCATTGGGGCGCTTAGTGGCCTAGTCGATGACCTTGATCAAATAGCTAAAGAGTCCACCAAAGAAACGAAAAGTCCATATCGTAGTCTTTTTGACCTCGATTAATCTTTTTGACGAAATAAAGCAAGTAATTTTCTCCGCTTAGGAAAAACAAAGTTACTTTTATTTCGTAAAATTTAACCAAAAGTCGCAAATTAATTAACCTTAATCTTTAAAATAGTTAAAAATTCAATCCTTAATAACCATCAAGAAGTTATTTTTTTGGTTATTTGGTATAATTTTAATATCTCGATAAGAGATTATGGAGGAATTTTATGCGAATTAGATCAAGTAATCCTTACTTTGGAAGAATCGAAAAAGCGCAAGGGCTAGAGGCAACGATTGGTGAAGAAAAACTAGCTAGTTATAAAGGAATCTTTTTAAAAACCTTACTTTTAGTCGCAGTTTTATTAATTAGTGGTCTAGGTAGTATTTTTTTATTTGCTCTACCTTATAATATCGTCATCGGCATTTTAATTGCTTGCCCAATCGTCGCTCTTGTTTGTGCCATCTTTGGAAGTTTCAATCTTAAATATGCCAGTTTTTTAAGTATTATCTATAGTTTAGCCGAAGGTTTAATGTTAGGACTCTTAACTTATGTTTTAGACCGCGCTTATCCCGGTGTGGGAATCGTGGCTATTATCGGGGTGGGAGTCGTTTTTTTAGTAACTTTCGCTTTGTATGCCTTTAAGGCCATTAGAGTAAGCAATTTCTTTGTACGTTTATTTTCCATTTTAGGAGTTAGCATCTTCATTGCTTTCTTACTTTCTTTTTTAATTTCTTGGCTCGCACCCGCTGCCTATGCCGCAATTGCGGATAATTTTTGGTTAATGTTAGTGATTTATAGCGTCTTGATCATCTTTGGAGCCTTTTGTTTAATTCTCGACTTTGATCGCTGCCACCAAATAGTCATCGCTCAAAGTCCTAAAAAATATGAATGGTGGGCAGCCTTTGGTTTAATCATTAGTATCATTTGGATTTATATCCAAATCTTAAGACTGGTAACTTTAATTACCGGTAGGAGAAATTAATGGTTGACCAAATAACCAATCTAATTAAAATTTTTCAACAAGATTTAGCCGCCTGTTCGGATAGTACCAGCCTCGAAAATTTACGAATTAAATACCTAGCAAAAAGTGGCGAATTAGCTAAATTGATGGAAGACTTAAAAAATCTCCCCGCGGAGGAAAAACCCTCAGTGGGAAAATTGCTCAATACGACGAAAAATGATTTGGAAGCCGCTTATAGTCAAAAAAAGTTAGAAATGACCACGATGGTTTTTCAAAAAGCTCTCGAAGACAATAAACTTGATGTCACACTTCCTGCCCATTACTTTCCTCAGGGTTCCATTCATCCTTTAAATCGGGTAATTCAAGAAGTCGAAGATGCCTTCATCGCTTTAGGCTTTCGGGTGGCTGATGGACCAGAAGTCGAAAGTGATTTATATAACTTTGAACTCTTAGGCCTTCCTAAAGGTCATCCAGCGCGTAGCATGCAAGATACTTTTTATATCACGGAAAATACCCTCCTTCGCAGTCAAACCAGCCCCGTTCAAGCTCGGACCATGCAGGCCCAAGCTCCCAAAAATATTCGGATCATCTGCCCAGGAAAAACTTATCGTCGCGATAACGATGATGCGACCCATTCACATCAATTTATGCAAATTGAAGGTCTCGTTATTGAAAAAGGGATAACCTTCGCTCATCTACTTTATTATTTAGAAATTATTGCTAAAAAAATCTTTCCCCATGCTCAAGGAGTCCGTTTACGACCTTCTTATTTTCCTTTTACCGAACCAAGTGTCGAAGTTGATGTCAAAATAACGAAAAATGGCCAAACAAAATATATTGAAGTTTTAGGGGCCGGCATGGTTAGTCCCGAAGTTTTACGAAAAGGTGGATATAATCCTAAAAGATTTAGTGGCTTTGCCTTTGGAGTTGGGGTCGAACGAATAACCATGTTAAAGTATTCAATTGATAATATTAAAAATTTTTATCAAAATGATTTACGATTTTTAAGAATGATTCGAGGTGAATAATGCGCTTAAGTTTAAAAGTTGTTGAACGATTATTAAATACAAAATTAGAAAATGTTGAAGCTTTAACCCAAAATCATATCTATGAAGTAGAAAACTATTTTACTTTAATCAATATCGAAGGTTTAATTCTTGGTCATGTTTTAAAGGTGGAAGATCATCCTAATAGTGATCATTTACATATTTGTCAGGTTGATTTAGGAACCAATTTAGGAAGTAAACAAATTGTCTGCGGAGCAGCAAATGTCCGTAGCGGTCAATTTGTGATCGTCAGTCCCATCGGAGTTAAATTACCGGGAGGCGAAATTAAAGCCGCCACCATTCGGGGTGTTGAATCGCAAGGGATGATTTGTTCGCTTAAAGAATTAGGCTTAGATGAAAAATTTATTGAAGATAAGTATAAAAATGGAATCTTTTATTTTACCAACGACATGAGCAAACAAGTAGGAACTAATCCGCTGGAAGTAATGGAGTTAAATGCTAAAGTAATTGACTATAATGTGCCACCTAATCGTTTTGATTTGCTTAGTGCTGTTGGGTATGCCCGAGAAATAGGAGCCTGTAGTAACGCGAAAATTCATTTAAAAGAATATCCGCTTTTTAAAAATAATATCAATCCTCCGGTGATTAAATTAACTCATCGAATTCCTTACTACAGCATCACTAAAGTCTGTAATTTAACGATTAATGAGTCACCTTGGTGGTTAAAAAGTGCCTTAATCGCTTCGGATATTCGGCCAATTAATAATATCGTGGACATCTCCAATTATATTATGATTCGCTATGGACTGCCTAATCATATGTTTGATGCCGCCATTTGGAAATCCAATAGCGTCAATGTCCGCTTAGCCAACCCCAATGAAGAAGTTGTCACTTTAGACGGCGTTCACCGAAATTTAAGTGCTACTGATGTTTTAATTTGTGATAATGAAACACCGGTGGCTTTAGC
>JAITXJ010000027.1 GCA_031284745.1 Acholeplasmatales bacterium
AGCACAAAACACCTAGAAGATCTCGCTCTTGACAAGAGATAATATCATTTGCAAAAACCTTCTGTGTTTGTAAAACTTTATCTTTTATTTTATGAGAAATAATAAATTTGGTCATTTAAATTCTTCAAATACTTCGGCCCCATGTTTGCATAGTGGGCAAATATAATCTGGAGGTAAACTTTCACCATAATATTCAAAGCCACAGACCTGACAAACAAAGCATCGTTGTTTAGTTGCTGGGGCATCTTTGCGAGCGGGTTTAATGTTCGTTTGGTAATAAGTATAAGTTAAAGATGGTTCTTTATTCAAAACGACGGCTTCACTAATATCTAAAATAAACATGATATGGGTGCCTAGATCAATCGAAGTGAAAACCTTACAAGCCAAATAGCCATTAGCTGAAGTACTCAAGTAAGGTAAATTATTACTGGCTAATTTATAATCAAAAAAGTCGAGAAATTTATCCTTGGTCCGTCCGCTAGCAAAGCCAAAGCGTTCAAACAAACTAAATGCTGAACTAGTAGTTAAAGAGGAAATATTTAGAATACCGGTCTTTAAAACTAACTCACAAGTATAATTATCCTTATTAATAGTTACCGAAACCCGATTTGGCTTGGAAGTTACTTGCGCCACACTATTTAAAATACACCCATTATACTTACCAGCCCCATCAGTGGAGAAAATAACATAAAGGCCATAAGAAAGATTAAATAATTGAGTTAAATCTAATCTTGGTTGTTCAAGTTTATCATCATGAGGATTAGATGGAGTTTGTAAAGCATACAATTCCGCCGCGAGGGCAGCTAGGAGTGGTTCTTCCGGGCTTAAAGCCGATCTAATTGTCAGATTCGTATTTAAATAACTAAGTGATTTTAAAGAAGAGAACTTTTCTTTAATTATCGAGCTCGCCACCGGGTTCCAGGTACCGTTTTCGACGATTGCTACATGACGGTTTTGATAGTTTCTTTCAATAAGCGCATCAATAAAATTATTCATCGCCGGGAAAAGTCGAGCATTATAAGTCGTAGCCGCTAACACTAAGGTATCAAAACGAAAGGCTTCGCTCACAACTAAGCTTAAATCTGTCCGGGCAATATCATATTTTTTTACATTATTTAACCCCAGATTGGCCAGTTGAGTACTTAATTGATTAACTGCTTCCTTGGTATTTCCATAAACGGAGTTATAAACAATAACAATTCCCTTTTCTTCGCTTTGATAGTTCGCCCAAACTAAATATTTGTTAATATAAAAGGAAAGATTGTCGCTTAATATCGGTCCATGAAGAGGATAAATAGATTTAATCGCTAAAGAACTTATCTTTTTTAAAGCATTTACCACTTGCGGACCATATTGTCCAACAATACCAATATAATATCTACGTGCCTCGGTTAACCATGGCTCATCTTTGGTAATATCTAAAGCTCCAAATTTCCCAAAGGCATCAGCACTAAAAATAATTTGATTATTTTCCTCATAAACAAACATTACCTCAGGCCAATGAACCATCGGTGCCATAATAAATTTAAAAGAAAAACTATCAGTCGTGAAAACAGATTTTTCCGTTACTTCCATTTTATGATATTCTAAAAGTGGAAAAAATTGTTTTATAAAGCTGTGAGCTTTCGAATTAGCTATAATAATTATTTTAGGATAGCGTTCAATTAACGCTTTAATACTAGATGAATGGTCAGGCTCCATATGTGTAATAATTAGATAACTAGGCTGTTTTCTATGAATATTTGTTTTAATATTATCGAGCCATTCCTGGGAAAAACGCTTATCAACCGTGTCGACAATAATGGTTTGTTGTTCGTCAATTAATAAGTAGGAATTGTAAGAAATTCCTTGAGGTACGAGATATTGACCTTCAAATAAATCAATTTCGTGATCATTAACACCAATGTTTATTATTTTCATAATTTTTCTACTCCTTGACAGTTTTTTAGAACTGTTTCAATATTATTTTTGATCGTTTCTTCGACATGACCGCTTAAAATAAGAAAAATTGTTTTAGCAATTAACTTAAAATCATCTTCTTTTAAGCCTCTAGTAGTCATCGCCGCTGTTCCAAGGCGAATTCCTGAGGGTTTTAATGGGGGATTAGGGTCATAGGGAATAGTATTTTTATTAACCGTTATGTGGTAATTATCAAGTAACTTTTCAGCTTCCGAGCCATTAATCCCAAAGGTTTTAGCCACATTAATACTTAATAAATGATTGTCACTACCTCCCGCGATTATTTCTACTCCAAGTGCTTTAAATTCGCTTTCTAAAGCCTTTATATTTTTTAATATTTGATTTTGATAAACTTTAAATTCAGGCTGAAGAGCATCATAAAAACATTGAGCTTTAGCTGCAATAGTTTGTAAGTGAGGCCCACCTTGTAAACCTGGAAAGACGCTACGATCAATAATTGATGCCCACTTTTTACGACAAATAATAAAACCGCTGCGTGGTCCTCGGAGGGTTTTATGAGTGGTTGAGGTCACAAAATCCGCATAAGGCACAGGACTAGGATGTAACCCTGTTGCAACTAAACCGGCAATATGGGCCATATCAATCATCAATAAAGCTCCACATTTAACAGCGATATCCTGTAAACGCGCAAAATCAATAATTCGTGAATAATTAGAAGCCCCGCCCACAATTAATTTTGGTTGTAAAATAAGGGCTTGTTTTTCTAGTTCATCGTAATCGATTAAATTGGTGAGAGGATCTACTTCATAATGATGAAAATCATATAAAATCCCACTCGAAGAAAGGGGATGACCATGAGTTAAATGCCCACCACTATTTAAACTAAGGGCTAAAACTTTATCACCTGGCTTCAAGACAGCTAAATAAACCGCCGCATTAGCCCCACTTCCCGAATATGGTTGAACATTAATGTGTTCCGCGTTAAAAAGCTCGCTTCCATATTTCTTAGCTAATATTTCGATCTTATCGATAACCTCGCATCCACCATAATAACGTTTTCCAGGATATCCTTCCGCGTACTTATTAGTCAAGATACTACCATTAATTTTTAAAATATTCCGGGAAACAAAATTTTCACTCGCTATTAATTCAATCGTTTGATTTTGTCTTTGGGTTTCTTCTTTAATTATTCCTAATATTTCATTATCTTTCATCTTACCACCATTAATATTATATAATAACCGAAAAAAAACTTTCATATTAAGCCTATCAATATTTAATATCAATAATCAGAAATGACGAAAATAATAAAAGGTATACTTTCTAATATAAAACTAACTTTGGGCTAGTTAATATTATTAAATAAGAAAAAGCTAACTAAAATTATTAATTATCTAGCTAACCAACCACCATCAATAGCTAAGCAAAAACCATTGATGTAATCAGCATTTTTTGAACATAAGAAGACAGCCGCTCCAGCCACATCTTCGGGAGTACCCCATCTACCAGCGGGAATTCTTTCTAAAATCTGTCCAGCTCTCGTTTCATCATCTCGAAGGGCTTTTGTATTATTAGTTGCCATATAACCAGGAGCAATCGCATTAACGTTGATTCCATAATGAGCCCATTCGTTGGCAAGCGTCATAGTAATGCCTTTAAGACCAGACTTAGCAGCGGTATAACTAGGAACGCGAATACCACCTTGGTAGGAAAGCATCGAACAAGTCGAAACAATTTTTCCTCCAGGTCGCCCCGCATTTATTTGTTTAATAAATTGTCTTCCACAAGCTTGAGCAAGGAAAAAAGCATTCTTTAAATTAATAGCAATTACATCGTCCCAAGCTTTTTCACTAAAATCAACACTATCTTCCCGACGAATAATACCAGCATTATTAATTAAAATATCAACGTGACCAAAATGCGCCGCCGCTTGTTTAACTAAATAATCAAGATCTTCCACACTCGTATGAATTAAATCACTAAGAATTCCAAAAAACTCTCTTCCTAGAGCTTTTACCTCTTCATCAGTTTCAGTCATTGCTACATAATCCACTCCGACAATATCACATCCAGCTTGCGCCAATCCGAGAGCCATTCCCTTACCTAAACCTGTCGAAGCACCAGTCACAATTGCTACCTTACCATTTAATTTAAAACCATCTAAAATTGTTGTTTTTTTCATCTATATTCTCCTTATTTAATATCTTTTGTTACAATGTTATCCATATCATCAAAGGTGAGATTTTCCCCACACATCGCCCAGATAAAGATATAATTTTTCGTACCAATGCCACTATGAATACTCCAACTAGGACTAATAACAGCTTGTTCATTAGCTACTTTGATATGTCGTGTTTCTTCGGCTTGACCCATCATATGAAACACACAATCTTTTTCATCGAAATTGAAATATAAATAAACTTCCATTCGTCGCTCATGAGTATGTGGTGGCCAGGTATTCCAAGCGTTACCAGGATCAAGCATCGTCATCCCCATCGATAATTGACAAGTTTTTAAAACTGCCGGGTGTAAATATTGATAAATAGTACGCTTATTCAAATGTTCCTGTTCACCAATTGGGCGAGGATTAGCATTTTTTAAAGGAATATGCTTTGCCTCTAATCTTTGATGAGCTGGACTACTTGCCAGATAAAACTTGGCCGGATCCTTAGCATTTAAAGAACTAAAACTAACAATTTTAGTTAAACATGGCAGATAGAGACCATCAAAGTGATTAACACGATATTCCACCCCATCAGCTTCCACTAAACCATCACCACCAATATTGATCAGACCTAATTCTCTTCTTTCCAGAAAATAATCCGTTCCCAATTCTTTCGAAGCACCTAAATGGAGCGTTTGTTTAACAGGTTTAATCCCCCCAAAAATAATTCGATCATGGTGAGAATAAGTTAAAAGAATCTCGTCATCAGCGAAAATCTTTTCCACCAAAAAATGGTGTCTGAGAGTTTTTGTATCATAATTTTTAACATCATCTGGATGATTGTTGTACCGAATATCTAATTTCATTGTATCGCACTCCTTATTTTTTTAATAAAATCATAACTTTTTTGAATATTATCACCAGTTATACCTTCAAATATTAAGGTCGACTCTGGATTAAACTCCTTGATTATTTGCATAATCTTGGAATAGTTCATATAGCCTTCATCTAAACCACATTGAACCAATTGACCATTTTCCACTTTAAAATTCTTTAAATGGAAGATAACTATTTTTTCGCCTAAAATCTTCACGGCCTTTTGGAGAATTTGTAAATATCTTGCATAGTTTCCGATATAGAGGTAATTGAAGATATCAACAATATAGACAACATCACTAGCCAGACTGGAGCCGATTTCTAAGAGAGTTTGTGGATTATAAGCCACATGGCCATAGGCTCCTTCCAAGGCTATTTTAACCCCCGTATTCGTAACATTTAGCTTTCTTAGATTTTCAATAGCTAAATCCTTGGTCGATTTTAAACGATTACTCGGATGATAAATCCATTGATCACCACTTCGCGAACCCGTTTCCGTGCCCACATATTTAACCCCTAATCGACTAGCTAAAGCGATGTTGGCTTGAAAGTTAGCAATCCCCGAAATTACTTTATTAGCATCAGGATGAACAGGGTTGAAGTAAGCTCCCAACATCAAAATATTAAAATCCCTTACCTCTTCTATTATATCAAAATCTTCGATTTTTACATCACTAAACGCCTTAGGGATAACTAATTGAACACCATCAAAGCCACTAGTTATTACTTTCTTTAGTAGTTCATCTTTCGTTAATCGACCGAAATCATGAGCTCTAATTCCGATGACCATTAAATAACCAATCCTAGACGTTTCGAAATATTGATGGCGGCGCTGATCAGATCCCTTCTTTCCTCGTTGCTGGGGGCTTCGGAAGCTAAACCAATAGTGGAAATAACACCACAAACGCGGTTTTCAAAATTATAAATGGGAATGGTCAGAATACCTAATTGCGAATTGATGTGATGAACACCATAGGAAGTCGTAAAATTAATACCAATGCTGTCTAAAGCCTCCATAAATTTTTTATGAATAGGATTATCTTTCGAGTAATTTTCAATCAAACCAATTTCAATTTTCGAATTAACGATTGCTACTAATGGTTCCACTTTATTAACATAAACAATTTTTTCATTAATTTGTTTACTAGCGACCACGGTTTTTTGATACTTATTTGCTAGATCACCAATATAATAATTGGTAGCGTCTACAAAATTGGAGTTATGAATATAAACACTTCCGATTGCAAACATTTTCGAACCAATCACATAATTTTTTCGAAAAGGGTCTTTATAGTAGATCGCATCGTGATAATAAAGTGTTCTTAAAAAATCATAACAAGTGGCTTTTTTAATATCTAAAATACGATAAATTTGACTTAAAGTCAAACCTTCATCATGTTTAGAAATTAAATCCAAAATCGCTAAAATTTTATTAACGGAGGAGTTGTATTTCATCTTTGTACACGACCGCTAGTATCTCCTCCACAAAGTGCCAATACTTCTTCTTCCGAAGCATGGTTGAAATCACCACTAATCGTATGTTTTAAAGCACTCGCAGCCACCGCAAATTCTAAAGCATTTTTATAATCTGTTGTTAACAGGCCATGAATTAAGCCACCACTAAAAGAATCTCCACCACCAACTCGATCAACAATCGGGTTAATTTCATACTTACGTGATTGATAGAAATCATCGGCTAAAATCAAAGCACTCCATGTATTGTGGGTGGCACTATGCGATTGTCGTAGCGTAGTGGCAATCACTTTAAAGCCAAATTGCTTTCGCATCGCTAAGAAGGAATTCTTATATCCTTCGACATTAAGTTCCCCGTGTTCAATATTTGAGCCACTCTTGAAACCTAAAACTTTTTCAGCGTCCTCTTCGTTGCCAATGCAAACATCCACATATTTCATCAAAGGAATCATTACTTTTTGGGCTTCCTCGGGGGACCAAAGTTTCTTTCGATAATTTAAATCAACTGAGATCTTTAATCCTTGAGCTTTCGCTTCGATACAAGCAGCCTCTAAGATTTTAGCCACTTGAGGGCTTAAGGCCGGAGTGATTCCTGACCAATGAAACCAAGAAGCTCCCTTAAAAATCTTTTTAAAATCAAAATCTTGGGGTTTCGCTTCGCTGATGGCGGAATGAGAGCGATCATAGATTACCTTCGATGGTCGCAAAGATGCCCCAGTTTCTAAATAATAGATTCCTAATCTTTCGCCACCACGAGCAATGTAAGAGGTATTAACTCCATATCTTCTTAATTCATTAAGCGCAGACTCCCCTATTTCATGCTTGGGTAATTTAG
This sequence comes from Acholeplasmatales bacterium, assembly GCA_031284745.1. Taxonomy (GTDB): domain Bacteria; phylum Bacillota_I; class Bacilli_A; order Acholeplasmatales; family Acholeplasmataceae; genus JAITXV01. Next base: position 7,269 of record JAITXJ010000027.1, read on the forward strand.
TCACGAAATAGGCTTCATGACCATAATTGGCTAAGCTAACAGCAACATTAGCTTCACCTCCACCGTAAACAACTTCAAGAGCTTTGGCCTGTACCAAGCGCTCTAATGAAGCCGGTGATAATCTTAACATTATTTCTCCAAAAGTAACAACCTTCATTTTATCTCCTTATAATCTTACTTTAAAGACTATTTTTGTAACTTCGCAACCTTCGGTATTCGTTCTAATTTTTGGCATGTGGACATCGTTAGGAAAGAATACACTAAAGTTCGTTGAATTGTGCAGTAGTAAACTACAACGTCCTAAAACATATTTGGTGACATCCTTATCTTCATTATAAGGTTCAACTTGCTGATACTTGGACTTTTCCTCGATATCTAGATAACCAATGAACTCTTCACCGCTTAAAACAATTTGAATATCGGCATATTGATAATGAGTTTCACCTTGGCACTGAGTAATCTCCTTACTTTGATAGACTTCTTTATTTACATAAACATTTATTCCTTCAATAATTGTTCGCCCCAAAGGTAACTTATGAAGATCATTGTTTTGTAAATAATGATAAGCAATCAAGAAATTGGGATTTAATTTTCCTAATTCTTCTAAGATTGCTAAACCATTTTTAAAACTATCCTGGGGAGCGAAAATCATTTTATTTTCTCCAAGAAGTTTTTAGTTAATTTAGTAGTTCCCTCGTAATCGCCTTTGCTAGCGGGCTTGGTTAATTCACTGCCAATCCCCAAAGCAACAACACCAGCAGCTAACCATTCTTGAGCATTATCAATACTAACCCCGCCGGTAACCATAATTTCTAAATTAGGGAAAGGACCTTTAATCGCTTTAACATAAGAACTAGTTGTTAAACTGCCCGGAAATAATTTCACCATATGGGCTCCCCCATCTAAGGCTGTAATAATCTCGGTGGGAGTGATAACCCCCGGAATATATTCAACATTATTTTTCTTACATACTTTAGCTACTTTTTTGCTGTAACCAGGGGCCACAATAAAAGCTGCCCCGGCATGAATAGCTGAGATCGCTTCTTTAGCGGTGATTACTGTACCCGCTCCAATGATCGGACGATTTTCTTCATCTTTAAAACTATTAATTAAAGAAGCAATCGTCGAACTTGCTTCGGGAATTGTAAAAGTCATCTCTAAGACTCTTGCTCCTCCATCATAGATAGCCTTGGCCACTCTTATAGCCTCTTCCTTAGAATTGGCCCTAACTACCGCCACTAATTTTTTTTCTTTAATGTAATTTAATGCATCCATTTTACTCTCCTCGATATATTTAAATAGGGTTTGCTTATTAATAAATTTTGGTGTCTTCATGTAACGTTTCAAAATAGGATTTCGAATAAATAAATATACTTGATCGATACAGAAGTAGGTTATTGCAAAGCCGATAGGACCGGCCTCAACGCTAGAACCTTCAATAGGTTGAGCTAGCAAATAATGATCAATAGTGTGTAAATCTAATACTTCCACCCACAACCACAGAGATATATACACAAGTGCTACCATAATAATGGTGTATAACAAGGTGGCCATCAAGCTCCACAATGATTTCTTTCTGACAAAATGTGGTAGGTATTTTAAGGTCGGGCTTTCATCAATATTCATATATCTAATCAAATTATTAACGATATATTCATTTCCTAAGGTTAATAACAAGACATAAGCCGCCAGAAGGTCTAATGTATCTAACCTAGCAATTTCCGCACTCATGAAAATTAAGAAGAAGATCGCTCCCGATACCCAAAATTTGAGAAACAAGGATTTAAACCATGGTGGGATTTTAGCTAACTTATCAACTAAATAGGGATTATTACTTTTCTTGGTCGAAATAGGTTTATTTTTCTTTGACATATTTATAATTGACATAAACCCATGTCAAGATAGTTGAGCCCACAAAAGTTAACACTCCTAAGGAATATATAATAAATGAATTAATTGCCGGAGTATTAATTTTATAATCGGTTCGAACAATGGTTTCATGTACATAAGAATAAATATATAAGCCCAATAAAGCAATTCCTAAGAGGGACAAGATAGTTAGCAATATTGCAAATATCAAGCGCCCATTTTTAGAAAAATTTAAAGTAATTATAAAACCAAGCAAGGGAAGTAGGAAAAAAATAAAAATAATAACGGCCGGTAAATTACCCCAAAACGGATCCGCAAGTTTCGTAAAAGCTGTAAAATGAGTTTGGAGCACTTCCTTATTACCAACCTTAATATCTAGAAAAGCCGTAAAAAGAATCAAACTAATCACCATAACAAACATTGGTAATTTTCTTTTATTAAAACTATACCATCGAGCCAATTTTTCTTTAAAGGTTTTTTTCTGTCCAATATAACGACCTTTATTGGCAGCATTGGAGTCAAGAGGCTTTTGGGACGCGATTGTCTCGTTTTTGGATTGAACAATAACATTATTAGTGTCGAGATTAGAAACAATAGGTTCTGGTTTATTTTTTTTCATTGATTCGCTCCTCGGTATCCTGATCAAAAAAATATAATTTTTCTGCCGGAAATTTCCATTTAATTTCCTCACCGCTTTGATAAGTTTTACTAACCTTATCTTTTATAAAAAATTTTTTATCACCCAATGTTAAATGAATCAAAGCATCAGAACCTAAAAGTTCAAAAATATCAATCTTCGAACTGTGATATTCTTTTGTCTCGATTTCATCTTCTAAGATAGCGATATGCTCAGGACGAATACCCAATAAAATTTCTTTTCCAATATATGGCTGTAAAAAAGCCCGATCAGCCGACGTTGTCGTTTTAATAATTAGGTTGTCTAATTTAAGATTTAAATTATTAGCAACCACGACTTTAAAAATATTCATCGGTGGGGACCCAATAAATGTCGCCACAAAAATGTTTTGTGGATCATTATACACTTCCTCAGGCGTGCCTATTTGCTTCGTATACCCTTTATCCATGATAACAATTCGATCGGCGAGAGTTAAAGCTTCGATCTGATCATGAGTGACATAAATCATTGTAGCCTTTAATTTATCATGCAAATCCCGAAGTTCATTTCTCATCGAACCTCTTAATTTAGCGTCGAGATTAGAAAGCGGTTCATCTAGTAAAAATACTTTTGGGTCGCGAACTAATGATCGTCCAACTGCTACTCTTTGTCTTTGCCCACCGCTGAGTTCAGCTGGTTTACGATTTAAATAAGGCGTTAGTCCGAGAATCTCAGCCGCCCACATTACTTTAGAGTGAATTATAGAAGAGTTAGTTCGGCGAAGCATTAGACTAAAAGCCATATTATGGTACACCGTCATATGAGCATAAAGAGCATAATTTTGAAAGACCATCGCAATATCCCGATCTTTCGGGGCTAAATTCTTAGCTTCCTTTCCCCCAATAATTAAAGATCCGCTAGATACCTCTTCTAATCCCGCAATCATGCGTAGAGTAGTCGACTTTCCACAACCTGAGGGGCCGACAAAAACAATAAATTCTCCTTGTTCAATATCGATATTAAAATTCTTAACCGCCTCGAAGCCATTTGGATAAACTTTCTTAACTTGTTTTAAAGATAAACTAGACATTTTTTGCTTCCCTTTTAATTTTTTTCATATGATTTAATAATTTATTTACTTTATTAGTCGAATAAATTCCTGCAATAACATAAAAGACGGCTCCGACTATCCAAAGGATAATTGGTGCCAAATAAAAATTTAAGCCATTATGGTTGACAATATAATAAAAAGGTAAAATAAAAATTCTTAAAATATTAACGGCTGCTAAAATAAAAGTGACCAGTCGACACCAGATGGGAATAAATAATTTAACTTTTTCTGAACATAGGAAGGTGACTAACATTGAAACTATTCCAATAACAATTTCCACCGCCACCAGAATAAATAAGACAAAATCTTTCGTTGATTTACTATTAATTTCGGTAAATAACACATGATTGATGGACATAAACATAGCAATAATTGAAAGGACTAAACCAACAAGAATTAAAAAATTTGGAAAATTATTTTTCTGATAACGCACCTTATCTATTTGTAATTCTTTATCAAAAGATAAACTTTTTGCTTGAATTTTATTATTAATGTTGAGATTAATCGCTTCTAAATTAACCAAATGTTGCTGCTCAGAAATATAAATGTTAGTCCTTAACTTATTAATTTTTGCTACATTTTTAGAAGTTTTAGTCGCTAATTCATTTAAAATTTTTAATTGTGCAGATAACTTTGCTTGAAGATGATTATAACTAACATCTTCTTTAAGTAAAAGTCTAGTTCTTAAAGATTCAGCTTTAGCGGAATAATTATTTAATATTTCTTCTTTGTTGTACTTTTTCATTGCCTAACCTCTAAACCCAAAATGCTAAAAAATGATAAACATCAAGGTAATATTGACGTAATTTTAACTTAGATTCTTCTAACTCTCTTTTATTATTTGAAGTTTTAACTTGACTCTTAATATATATTAGACGCTTTTGTTCACTATCCCATTGTTCTTGTGCGTTTGCTTGAGCACTAGTAATACTCTCGTGATATTGAGTCTGTAATCGATTTAGCTGACTATAAAATTCACTGTCTTTAACTAAATAAGTTTTATAGTGCTTTCTTTTTTGGCGGTCTAAAAGCAATTTGGCCTCCGACTTACTTTTACTTAAATGTTCGAGATATTCTTTAGTATGAGCAGGAGTTTTAATATATAGAAAATAAAATACTAAATAAGTAGTAAATAAAATGGTTAAAACTAATAAAGCAATACCAATATATAAACTAATTGTATAAAAACTATAATCATAAGAAACCCCAGTATTGCTAAAACCGCTATACTTGACTTGTAAATTATACCAAGTAATTAATTCTTCGATAGTCAAACTATCGACATCAATGTTCGGATCAAATTGCTCATAACCGGAATACTCCGAAATATAGAGAGCTTTTAATTCTTGAACATCAACAAATAAATATTTAATAACACAACAAAGACAAATTATAATCACTAAATAAAGAGAAAAATGCACAATATTATAAGTTTTAAGCTTAAAAATTTTTAAAATAGCCAAGATTAAAAGACAAATCACGGCTGTTAAAGAAAAACCATATAATTTAAAATTGATTGCTTGATTTAGGACTTGAATAGGGAGGGTATACTCAACCTTTCCCGTAAGAGGATTGGGTTTAATATTATCAAATATGGCCAATCCAGTACTAAAAGAGAGAGCATAAACAAACACTCCAATGACTACAACATAAAGCAAAACTTTGATTGCCAAAGCTAAGGTATCATTTTTTATTATTTTATTAAATATTACTTTCAAAATATCTCCCCTTGCCTCCTGGGGGTGGTGAACCCCCAGGAATTAAGTTAAAAAGTTTTATTAAGCGTTAGCTAATGCATCCGCAATACGATAAGCTGAAATATAATTGTTATATAATTCGCTGGTATAAGCGGCATTAAAAGCTGTCCAATCTACAGGATTAGAAATTAGATTAGCGTAGTTTGAATCTTTAAAGACATCAACAATCGGACCAAAATTAGCTGCGATATAAGAAGCCGAACTTGGTAAAATTGCATAATAAACACCGGCTACTTTATACCAAAGGCTAGCAGCTGGATCACCTTCAATTTTGTAAACTCCACCAAGCCTAAAAGTACCAGCTTGGAAAGCCGTTGTAACACGATTGTAACCAGCTTCACCTTCACCGGATAAAGTTTGTAATTCCAAACCCATATCTCTAATATGGCCAATAGGCATAGTTGCACCAAGATATCTTCTTAGATAATTAATCATATTACCTTCACCTAATAAAGGATCATTTAATTCTGTTAAGGCTGCAGTATTTAAACGGAAAATTGGAACTCCTAAAGATGGAGAATCAGTAATTTTTTCATCCCCCCAAGCAGCAGGACCATAAAGGTTAACAGTACCAAGAGAATCACGTTTATTCATGTTATAAAGTTGATCAGCAAGAATTAATGCTCTTCTCAGTTTAACCTTATTAGTTGAAATATTTGCAGGAATTCCCCAGGCTTCGGATTTACCATTACGAACGAATTCAGTGAAATGGAAATATTCACCATCACCCTTCCAGTTATTTACTGGAGGAAGAACGGATTGCCACTCGAAAGTTGGATCAACTTGACGAGCTTGATTAATCCAAGCGATTGGTGTTTGCGAAGCATTATAGTCGTATTCTGTAAAGCCAATGGATTGTGTTAAAAGATTTTGAGCCCAAGCACCACCACCCGATAAGTTGTTAACGATAACACCATCTTGATATAAACCATTTAAGCCATCAATACCAGCTTGAGTCTTAGCATCACGACGAGCATCTTGCAATCTACCTTGTGCATCAAAATATAAATAGTCTAACTTAGATGCAACACCTTTAATACCCCAGTTTTCTAATGATCTAACGATATTACGAACTCTATTACCAGCTGATTCACGAGGGAATATAACTTCAACCGCGTCTTTTGGACCACCAGCATGTTCTCTAGTTAGATAATGAGGGTTAGATTTAATTACATAATATAATGCAACTAATTCATCAGTATCATAAGCAGCATCAGTTCCAACATAAACATCTGATAATTTAGCATAACCTTGTTGACCATAAGTTGTTTGAATATGGGTTCTTAAGATATTAGCGGCATCTGCTCCAGTAGTAGCGCTTTGTAAAGCATCCAAAATGTTAGTTGTATAAGCTTTAGTAACATTTCTTGTAGTTGTTGAGGAAGTAGCTACTTTAATAACAGTATTAATTGGAGTTGGCACTACTCTAGTAGTATAAGCTGTTGGCTTAAAAGCTGGAGTGGTATCAAATGTTGGATTTTCCACATCAAGAATATCTTTAACCCAATCAATTCTCATTAAATTGATTTGTTCAAATTCATTTAGACCATCAAAATAAGGGGTAAAATAGATACCCTGATTATATGAGGTAACCGATGAACGATAGCCTGGATTGTCATCTAAGAACTTCTTAAAGTTAGGCATAACAACTTGACCGAATTCATTACTTTCGGTAATATATTGACTTAGGTCGACAAATTTACCCAAAACACCTTGTTCAGCAATATTTGGACCAGTTCCATTAACTAAATCAACGCCTTCAAAATTGGAATTAACTAATCTAGTCCATTGAGAAGCAGTATCTGCATCGCTGGCGGTAGCCACATCTACTAAGGTAGCATTAATTGCTGTACTAATGTGCTCCCAAACTGGAAGAAGATCACCTTTCGAATAAGTCTTACCATTGACGGTCGAAATATAAGGTGAATCTAATTGCCAAGAAATTGAAGACAAGGCAACACCATGGGTGTTTAATTTGTAGTTAATCGCTACATTCAAACTAGTAGGTTCCAAACCTTCGGGAATGTCGTAAATAGTATCATCTACAACTGGAGGTTTTGGTGGTTCTTGTTTTTTACAACCAACCAAGACAACAAACCCGAGGACTAAGAACAATGATAATAATAATTTTTTCATAAATCTCTCCTTTTATTTATACTCTTCATTGAAGAGTTTTTTATTCTTTAACTCCACCCACGTTTACCCCTTGTGCAAAATACTTTTGAATAAATGGGTAAATAATAATTATGGGTATTATAGATAATACAATAGCGCTGAATATGAGGTTCTCGGCGGCGATATTCGTTAGTACTACTTCGCCAGGATTTTTAAGTCTCTCCATTAAAGAATTCAAGACAACTTGTAAAGGATGACCGGTTTCATCAACTAACTGACGATTCCAAAAGTAACCATTCCAACGATTTAAAGCATAGAACAAAGTTACAGTAGCAATAGCGCTTTTCGACATCGGCACATAAATCTTTGTTAGAACCTGAAATTGATTAGCCCCATCGACAATCGATGCCTCTTCAATTTCTCGACTAATTCCATTAAAATAATTTCTTAGTAGTAAAATATTGAAAGCTTGTAAACCAAAACCATAAATAATTGCCCAACGGTTATTAACTCCCAAATCAATAAAGTTGAGCCACATCGGAATAGTTCCTGCACTAAACCACATCGTAAAGACGATCATAAATTGAATGAGCCCTTTTCCCATGAGATTTCTTCGTGATAATGCAAACGCTGCAAAGATACTAAGTACAATCGAGAAAATAGTACCATATAAAGTATAGAATAAAGTGTTTGTATACGCTTTCCAAAACGTTTTAGAAAATTCACCAAAGAGAAGTTTTCCCACTGCCTCAAATTGTACACCGATTGGAAGAAGAAATACTTGTCCGGTTTCGACAGCTTGTTTTTCGGAAATTGCCATCGAAATGGAATAGATAAAAGGATATAAAGTAACTAAAACTAGGGCAGTAATAAAAACATAAGATAATATTTTAAAGATAACTTCGGTAATTTCTAATCTTTTCACTCCATCCTCCTAAAACAAACTCGTACTGGAAACTTTTTTGGAAACATAATTAGCCCCTAAAACTAAAAGCATGGCAATGACAGAATTAAATAAATCCGCCGCGGCTGCATAACCAATTCCGAAACTTCCAGCTCCGCCACCACCGGCCACTCCGGCCATTCCCGATAAATTAATAACAAAGGTCGAAATAACTTCGGCGGTTTCTTGGACCGGTCCAACTTGGAAATTAGTTAATAGCAGTATTTTTTCATAACCAACCGTCAGGATTTCTCCTATTCGCAAAATCAACATAATTGTGAGAGTTGGAGCCATTCCTGGAAAGGTTACGTGTCTAATTTGATCTAATTTATTTGCTCCATCAATTTTAGCGGCTTCATAATTAGTCGGATTAATAGCCATAATAGCCGCAAAATAAACAATTGAGCCATAGCCCGATCCTTCCCACATTCCACTTAAAATATAAATGGAACGAAAATATTTCGAAGTATCAAACAAGACATTGACATTGGGTTTTATGACATTAATACTAACGAGGAACTTGTTTAAAAAACCTTGAGCTAAGCCAGGAGTTGGCGACAATAACATCATCGAAAGAATGAGGGTTATAACCACCGTGGAAATAAACTTAGGCAAGTAGGATATAATTTGGGTAACAGCTCGAAAACCACTGGACTTAATTTCACTAAACATTAAAGCAATGACGATGGGAATAGGAAAGCCAAAGAAGAGACCATAACCAGAAATTGTAAAGGTATTGCGGAAGGCCCGCCAAAAACGATTAGCAAAATCCCCAAACATTATGGCCTTAAAATTAAATAGACCCAGAAAATATCTAGATTCAATGGCCATCCCTGGATCTTCCGTTCTTTTAAAAGCCACCAGGATTGAACCAATTGGACGATACCTAAAAAGATAAAAGAAAACGATGACTGGAATGATCATTGCATAAATCATCCAATCTTTTTTAAGTTGGTCGAGAACATTCTGTAATTTTGTTCTTTTTTGACCCTCTTGTTTAACTTGTATTGATTTAAATATTAATTCTGAATCAATCATTTTTTTCCCTTTTTTGAATACTTAATAAATATTCAATTTGATAAATAAACAGACCTTTTGTCTTTAATACTAGTAACATTATACCATAACCTAAAAATAAATTTAATAAATGAAATAAAGCGTACGCTATTATGGACGTTTCATTACCGAAGAGAACATTTAAGCCGTATTCGCTCCCCCACATTAGCAGGTAAATCGCTAAATAGAGGATCGTGACATTACCGATATTATAACTATTCGCATTTTTCTTTAAGTAATAAATCCACCAAAGGGTTAAAGCAATGAACCCTAAACTTAGACCGTTGGCTAAGCCTCCCAAGAATCCTTCTAAATTCATTCCAGTTAAAAAATAAATTGCTAAAGTATGAACAACCATCAAGATAACATTACTAATTAAGCCGTATTTATGCCATCTAACATAAATCATCGCAATCAATGGAAGACTAAACGAGATATATAGCCTTAAATAAAAATTAATAACATTAACACTAATGGCTAATAATATAACATCTAGTACACTAACTATGACAGTGAAGATGACAAGATCAATTGTCCGATACTTATTTAAACTCATCTATACTCCAAAATACTCTTTCGCATTATAATAGGAAATATCTTGCACTATTTTACCAAGCATGGCGATATCTAAAGGATAGAGTCCCTTTTTTACTTGATTAGCTAAGAAATTACAAAGAATTCGGCGGAAGTAATCATGACGAGGATAACTAAGGAAACTTCTTGAATCAGTCAACATGCCAACGAATTTAGCCAGAAGCCCATTATTAGCCAAAGCGGAAAGTTGTTTTTCCATCCCGTCAATATTATCTAAAAACCACCAAGCCGCCCCAAATTGAATCTTTCCAGCGATATTAGCTTGGAAACATTGCATAATGGTGATGGCAACTTCGAAATCCCGAGGATTAAGAGTGTAAATTGTAGTTTTTGGTAATTGATCAGTTTTATCCAAACTATTTAGAAGACCAGCTAAACCACGAGCAATTAGCCCATCTTGAATAGCATCATTACCTGTATCAGGTCCTAGGGTCTGAAATTTATTGGTAGAAACATTTCGTAAAGCACCGATATGATATTGTTGAGACCAACCATATTTAAAATATAATTTACCCAAATAATTTAAAATGTAAGATTTAAATTGAACAACCTCTTTATCACTTAAGGCAATATTATTCAATCTATTAGTAAAAATAGTTTGCGCTTCGGTTGTTGAGCAGTCTAAATAATCAATACTATCTAGTGCATGATCAGAAAGTCGACAATGATTTTCGTGAAAGTAGATAAGACGTTGTTCAATGACGGCTAGGAAGTTATCGAAAGTTTTAATCTTCTTTTTCGCTACTAATTCTAATTTAGCAAGGTAAGGTAAGAAACTTTCTAAGTTAATATTTACTAATTTATCTGGGCGCCAAGCTGGTAAAACTTGAAAACTATTGTTTTGTTTTAAAATGGCTTGATGATATTGCAAATCATCGAGGGGGTCATCAGTTGTGCAAATAGTTTGAACTTTCGAACTATTAATAAAATAATGAGCAGTCTTTGTTTTTAATTGTTCATTAACTTGATCGTAGATACTTTGAGCATTTTGCTCATTTAATAATCTATTCTCCTGAAAAAAGGCTTTTAACTCGAGATGAGTCCAATGATATAGGGGACTTCCCACTAAAAGAGGAACCGTTTTCGCCCAAAGATAAAACTTATCATAATCGGGTGCTTGCCCAGTGATGTGATCTTCATTAATACCATTAGCGCGCATTAATCGCCATTTGTAATGATCACCACTTAGCCATACTTCATAAAGTGATTTAAATTGTTTATTCTCATAAATTTCTTTAGGGGAAAGATGACAATGAAAATCAATGATTGGTAAATCTTTGGCATACTTTTTATAAAGTGTTTGCGCAAGTTTACTATTAAGCAGGAAATTTTTTTGAGCAATTGGATTTTTCATAGTGTAACTCCATCCTTAAAGATTGCAATTTGCGCAATCTCATTTACTTCATTCATGGTTTTTTGACCATTTATAACTTTAATAATTAATTCAATAAATTCACTTAACGCGACATCCATCGTTTGACCTTCAATTAAACTTCCCGCATTAAAATCAATCCAATTGGGCTTTAAAGCAAAGAGTTTACTATTTGTCGAGATCTTCAAGGTCGGCACAACACTTCCAAAGGGAGTACCCCGTCCGGTGGAAAAAAGAATCAAACTGGCTCCTGCAGCGGCTAATTCCGTGCAACTTACCAAATCATTACCCGGGCTTTTAACCACATTCAAACCCGCAGAGTTATGGAGCTGATGATCAAAGGAAACATTGCTAACCATCGAAGTCCCACCTTTTTGAATACAGCCTAAAGATTTTTCTTCCAAGGTCGTAATCCCACCATCCTTATTACCTGGTGAGGGATTATCATAAATAATTTGATTATGACTTTGATAGTATTCCTTAAAATTATTAATTAATTTCACAAAGTCTTGAAAAACTTCTGCATTTTTTGCTCGATTCATCAGTAATTGCTCAGCCCCAAACATTTCAGGAACCTCAGTGAGAACCACCCGACCACCAGCATGAACTAACCAGTCCGAGAACTTTCCAATTAAAGGGTTAGCGGTGATACCACTAAAGCCATCGCTACCACCACATTTAAGACCAATCGTTAGACAAGAAATTGGTTGTAAAGTCCGACGATCCTTGATCAGATTTTCATAGAGTTCTTCTAATAATTGGATAAATTCAGTTTCTTCGGCTAGTGATTTTTGTAAATTAAGACTACGAGTTCGTTCTGGTATATAATCAGCTTTTAGCATATACTCTAATTTATTGTTTTCACAACCCAATCCGACAATTAAAACCCCACCAACATTGCCATTAAGAGCTAAAGCACTAAGGGTAGCGGTCGTATTGGCTAGATCATCGCCCATTTGACTGCAACCATAGGGATGTTCTAAGACTTTGATCGCCGAATAATTTTGACTAAATCGATGTTTTTTCGCAAATTTTTGGGCGTAATTTCGGCATAGACTATTAATACAGCCTACGCTCGGAATAATCCATAATTCATTTCTAATGCCATAGTTTCCATTTTCTCGCACATAAAGTTTAACTTTCGGAGCTCTCGTTTTTGCAAGGAGGGGCTGATGAAGGGGCTGATAATCATAATTAATATCTTTGTCCAGATTGGTTAAAACATTAAAAGTATGAACCCAATTTCCCGCCAAAATATCTTTCTTAGCTCGGCCAAGAGGAGAGCCATACTTGATGATATTCTGTCCTTCCGGAATATCTTTTATTGCGAATTTATGACCAAAAGCAATATCATCTAAAAGCAAAATCCCTTCAATGACTTGACCTTTTTTTAGGTCTTTTAAAGCCACGGCAACATTATCAAATTTTTGATTGATAATTATAGCATCCATTATTTTAAAAGTTTTTCTAAAGCCTTATTGGTTCCTAGTTTTAATATATCGTCGACATAAGATGCAATTAACTTGGAATTTTTATAAAGAACTTCCGATTCAAATAAACCCTTGGTAACTTTCTTCACAAGTTGCAAACTAGTATAACCATGAGCCCATAAATCTTTAAAATAATTTAGAACATTAGCTTCATCGTTTAACGGAACAATTTCCTTGTTATCATCCTTGCCACGATATAATACTAAAAGAGCTGCTAAAGCAAAGAAACTATATTTAGGAACAATACCATTATTTAAGCTATCAATAATGGAAGGTAAATTACGAGATTTAAATTTAGCTACTGAATTTAACATGATAGAAGAAAGTAAATGTT
>JAITXJ010000043.1 GCA_031284745.1 Acholeplasmatales bacterium
AAGGAATTGATTTTTACGCCAGTTATGATTTAAATTTAAATTACAGTAAACTAAATCATCACCATATTTTGGTCTCTCTAGCGTTTCAACTTATAAGAAATTGTTAAATAAATTTGAAAAAAAGTATTATGTCAAAAGTTTGTTTAAAATTAATATTTGATAGAAATAGTTGTGCTATAATTGTCGATAGAAACTAAGTGATGAGATAACTTACTAGACCTTAGAGTTTTACGAAAGATATATTGAGAAGGGAATAATTATGGGAATATTGTACATTTGCAAATCAACCTCTACTGATGATTTATTTAAAATTGGAATAGCGGCGACGGAAAAACACCTCAATGTTAGGTTAAGATTTCATAGCGTTGATGGCTATCGAGGAAATATTTTTAAGATTAAAAATTATGGTGATGAGGAAAATTGTTTTTTATTTGAAAGTCCCGAATATAAAAAAATAGAAAGGCAAATTAAAAATGATTTTATGAACTACAGAGTTGGAAACACTGAACTTTTTGTTAATAACTATGCGGGTATTAAGGATTATGTCATAAATACTTTTGATGGGAAAGACATTAGTAATAATATATCGACAATTTTAAAAATTGAAATCAATAAGAATGAAGAAATAAAATTAAATAATGAAGCTAATGAAATGGAACAAGAAAATGACTTATTATACAATAAAAATTTTAGAGAGCGAGTTATTCGTTCAAAGTTGGGTATAGTTAAGGATACGCAAATATATTATGTTAAACTCAATGATGAAGGCAAACATATTATTGCTTATAATATAGATGATGATCAAATTTATTGTGAGGGTTTGACAGGAAGTATTTCTAGAGTTACTAAGCTTATAAATGATAAGTATAAACATTTTAAGAAAAAAACTTTCTCTGGAAATTTGGAGTGGTGTATTGATAAAGCCAGGAAAAGAAACTTAAAAAAGGAATGGGACAATTATCAAAAAACACACAATTCAAAATAATTTATTCTTTTTCATCAACCCTAATAATAATTTATAAATATTTGATACAATATTAATAAGAATGATGCTTAGAACGATTTAATCGGGTCGCTCATTCTTTTTTTATTCATCTCATAAATTATGAAAGTCAGCAGGCGTTAGTGAAATATCTATTGACTAATCTTATCTAAAATAAATGACCTTTCTAAGATCGGTACTTTGATGACCTATTTTTATCTTTAGGACCCTTTTTGTATCTAGGGTAGAAAAGACACTAATTGCCGGCAAATTTAAACTTTTAGTATAATAATATAGATGGAAAAGAACATTTTAGTTAAAGAACTCCATAGTGATTTAAAATTAGACATCCTTTCAGGTAAAAAAGGAGTTGATCGTTTAATTTTAAGTGAAATGGTTGATCGACCTGGTTTGGAATTATTTGGTTATTTTGATTATTTTTCTGATCATCGAGTATTATTAATTGGTTCGAAAGAATATTCTTTTTTAAAGACCTTTCCCAAAGAAGATGTTTTGATTAAAATGGAAGATCTTTTAAAGAAAGAACCCCCAGTCATCGTGTTTTCAAAAAATGTGGATGTTCCTAAAAAATTTCTTGAACTTTCCAATAAATATAATATCCCCTTTTTAAAAAGTAATATTGACTCTACACCTTTAACTAGTTTATTACATACTTATCTTCATAAACGTCTCGCTCCCATTCAAGCTTATCATGGAGTTTTAGTGAACATTCAAGGGGTAGGGGTTTTAATTACGGGACCATCGGGAATTGGAAAAAGTGAAGTTGCCTTGGAATTAATTAAGCGAGGTCATACTTTAGTTAGTGATGATCGTATCGATTTAATTGAAGAATCCTATGGTAATATCATTGGTACAACACCTAAACTTTTAAAGGGTTTAATTGAGGTTCGAGGGGTGGGTATTATTGATGTTGTGCGAATGTTTGGTACCTCGGCTTATACTGTTTCCCATAAGGTGGATTTAGTAGTAGTTTTGGAAGCGATGCAAAAAGATAAAAAATATGATCGTATTGGTCTTTTAAAAGAATATGAACAAATATTTAATACCCAAATTCCGAAAATTACGATTCCAGTTAGTAGTGGTCGTAGTATTGCCTCGCTGGTGGAAACCGCTGCCTTGAATCAAAAACTTAAGAATTTAGGTTATAATGCGGGGGAAGACTTAGTAAGAAATGTGGAAGAAGAAATCAAAAAGAAGGTAAAATAAATGAAAATTTGGCTAACAAAACTTGTAAAAAATAGAACATTCTGGACCGCCGTTGGTTTAATCTTGGGATTTTTTATTCTTTTATTAATATCTACAAAGGGCTTTACTATTAATGGTACAACTTGGGATTTATTAGAAAAAAATAAGATCTTTATTCAAATAGGTAGTTCGTTTAAGATAGTTTGGTATGCGGTATATATTGTTTATGGAATTGTCTCGGCGGTTATTCTTAGTTTAATTGAAGGTAAAAAACATAATCTTAATCCTAATTATGTTTATGATGGTTTATTAATTATTGTTCCTGTCTGCTTAATTGGTTTGCGGGTATGGTCCTTAGCTTTTGATGATATTCCTGGTAATTTTTTCCGAGATTTTTTTAATTTTGCGGATGGAGGGTTAGCCATCCATGGAGCGATTGTTTTTGGTTTTATTGGGATATTGATTTATTGCTACCTACGAAAAATTTCTTTTTTAGCTTTAATGGATATTGTGGTAGTTGGTTTCTTAGTTGGTCAAATTATTGGTCGCTGGGGAAATTTCATGAATGGGGAAGTTTATGGTCGTTTAATTGAAGGCGTGAAAGCCCCGACTGGTTTTTTTGTTTTAAATAATTTTGGTTCCACCAATGTTTATCATCCATTGTTTTTATATGAAGGTTTGTGGAACTTCGTGGGTTTAATTGCGGTTTTAATTGTTCGTAAAAAAACTAATTTTTTAAGAATTGGTGATATTTTAGGTTTTTATTTAGTATGGTATGGTGTTGGTCGAGCTTGGATGGAACCATTGAGATCAGCGGAGTATCAATTAGATGCTGCCTCATCCGGCTTACAAATTAGTACAATTATTTCGATTGTTTTGATTGTAACCGGTATCTTATTAGTAGTTTTAAAGTATGTTTTGACCAGAAAAAAACCCTTACCACTATACAAATCTTATCAATTTCAAGATTTAATTAGTAAAAAGAAAAAAGAAAAAAGTGGTCATGGGGATGACGTTTCGCTAGCGAAAGAAAAACCCTTAGAACCGGAAGAATATATGAAAACCCCGGAATATCTCGCGTATTTAGCTCAAGAAGAAAAGAACCTCCAAGAAGAAAAACTAGCCGAAGATCCCCAAAAACCCGATGAATCTCAGTCATGATTTCCACCTTTTCTAAATTAGTTAAAGAAGAAATAATTAAAAAGCCAATCGAAAATTCTCGTAATTTAATTTATGAATATCAGGCCTTAATGGACCTCTTAGGTGATGTTAAATTAAGTAATGGCAATGAACAAATTGTCTTTAGTTCCAACAATATTTCCTTAGTTAAATATTTTTTAAAATTATCCAATGAAATATTTTCGATTCATACGCAAAATATTGTTATTGAAGAAAATAAAATTAAACCCCTAAAAACTTATTACGCCTATTTTAATGATTTCGTCCCTTTAATTTTAGAAAGAATCAAGTATTACACCAACCGAGAATTAATTGAAATAGAAAATTTAAGTTTGGAAAATAAAATAGCCTATTTAAAGGGAGCTTTTTTAGCTAGTGGCTCCATTAGTAATCCTTTAAAAAAAGACTATCACTTAGAAATAGCCTCGGATTCCATGAGCAATATCCTATATATTGGTTCTTTATTAAATAGTTTAGATTTAAATGCTAAAATCGCTATGAAGAGAAATAAGTATATCGCTTATATTAAAAGAATCGAAAATATTTGTACCTTTTTAGCCCATATTCAAGCAATGAATAGTTACTTTCAAGTTCGCGATATCATGACCAAACGAAGCTTAAACGTGCAAATTCAGCGAAGTATTAATACCGAATTAGCTAACGCTCAGCGCACCATGAAAAAGGCCAATGAATTAGTGGATCTCATTGAAAAATTACGCAAAAAGAAAATTGAATTGGCCCCCGAATTAGAGGAAATTGCACAATTAAGAATTGATTATCCTGATTCGTCTTTGCGTGAATTAATGCTTTCCTATAAAAATGAGTATCATCAGGAAATAACCCGAAGTATGCTTTATCGGAAATTAGAAAAAATAAAAAGCTTCGCTATGAAAGTATAAAAACTTCCATATTCATTATTTTCGCGGTAATTTAGGCAATAATTGACTGATTATGAGGTCTAGTTAGTACTTAAATGCTAAAAAACACAATATTTGTTATAATTTTATATGCATAATTTTATTAAGGAGTCTTATGGCAAGAGTTGAAAAGAAAAATAAAAAAATTGGGGAAAACCTCATCTTAGGAATTGCAATTGGTGCTGCAGCCGCCGCGGTTTTAATTTTTCTGATTTGGTTGTTAGTAACATTGTTTACTCCAGAAGTAGAAGAGGAAAAAGATATCTATGAAAACTACTATCACTTGACGAGTGCGGAATTTGAAAGTATTTTAAAGGTCAATACTTCGGTTAAGGATGATAATGGTCAATTATTTCAATATGATTCTTTACTGAATACTGATTCAACCAATACCGATCCTGATAAAAATAAATTATATGATATGGTGATGGATAGTGATATTATTTATATTCTTTCCATGTCAAGTATCAATAATTATGGTCGAGATAGTGAGGTTAATGATAATATTGCTTTAGCGATTAAAAATGCGGTGATTAATAAAATTAATTACCAAGTCTTTGAAAAAAGTATAGCGGAAGAAAATTATCGCATATGTTTTTTACTGTTTGATTATCGGGGAGGTAATTTTGAAATATTACAACCCTATTGGAATTTGCTTTTCCCTACTCAGGAATCATCAACTCCTATCACCACTCATAGTACTTTCTGGAACGTGGATTACATTGGGGTATCTAATGTCATCACTCCTTGGCTCATTGAAATTAAGTCAAGTGAAGCCAGCACCACGGACTTACCGGAAATTCATGTGTGGGCCGGCGTCAAGGGAAGCATCAAAGATTATTTTTATTTGGAGCTATTACCTAAATTAGAAAGTATTGATAAGGAAGAAGAAAATTAATGAATGAAGCAATTACTTTAGCTCTTGCTAAGAAACTAAATATTAAGACTTCTCAAGTCTTAGCTGTCTTGAAATTATTAGAAGAAGGGGGAACCATCCCTTTTATCGCTCGATACCGTAAGGAAGTTACTGGCGGTTTAGATGAAAACATTATTCAAGAAATTAAAAAAGACTATGACTATGAAGCTAATTTATTGGCTCGTAAAGAGGCAGTCATTAATTTAATTGATGAAAAAGGTCTCTTAACTGAAGAATTAAGAAATAGTATTCTAGCAGCGACTAAATTAGTTGAAGTTGAAGATTTATATCGACCATTCAAGGAAAAGAAACAAACCAAAGCAACGGACGCGATTGCCCGTGGATTAGAACCTTTAGCTAAATGGATGTTAACTTTCCCCCATACCTCTTTAGATGAAGAAGCCAAAAAATATGTCACCGGGGAATTAGAAGATCACAAAAAAGAAGTTCTCAGCGTAGCGGATGCGATCACCGGAGCGAAGTATATTATCTCGGAAATGATTTCTGATGTGGCTCAATATCGAAAGGATTTACGAGAATTAATTAATAAGCACGGTGTTATTGTTACGAAAGAAAAGAAAGGTGCTAGTGAATTAGATCCGAAGAAAACTTACTTAATGTATTATGATCGTAGCGAAAGTGTTAGTGCGATTAAACCCCATCGAGTTTTAGCGGTCAATCGTGCGGAAGCAGAAAAGGTTATTACTTGCAAGATTGAAACCCCCGTGGAATTATTAATTAGTTATCTATATGGTAAGGTTGTTGTTGATGAGAGTTCCACTTGTACTAAAGCGATCAAAGAAGCCACCGATGATTCTTTGGCGAGATTAATTTATCCTTCCATTGAACGAGAAATTCGTAGCGAACTAACCGATCATGCTCAAGAACAAGCGATTATTCTTTTTGGAGAAAATCTTTACCGTTTATTGCTCCAACCACCGATGAAAGGCAAAGTAGTTTTAGGGGTTGATCCCGCCTTTCGAACTGGCTGTAAGATTTGCGTAATCGATGAACAAGGTAAAAGATTACACAAAGATAAAATTTATCCGAATGAAAAATCCAAAGGAACGGAAGTAGATGAACTCACTTTAAAGAAATCGAAAGATGTTATTGAAAACTTAGTGCGTAAGTTTAAAGTAGAATTAATTGCTATCGGTAATGGTACAGCTTCTAGAGAAACAGAAAGCTTTATTGTCGATACCATTAAAGAACGACATTTAGAGGCCAAATATGTGATAGTTAGTGAAGCAGGGGCTTCGGTTTATTCGGCGGGAGATATTGCTCAAAAAGAATTTCCTGATGATAGTATTGAAGAACGTAGTGCCGCTTCGATTGCAAGAAGACTCCAAGATCCATTATCTGAATTAGTGAAGATTGATCCAAAATCGATTGGAGTTGGTCAATATCAATATGATGTCAATCAAAAAGAACTTAATGAGCGCTTAGATTTTATTGTGACGCAGGGGGTTAATAAAGTTGGGGTGGATATTAATACCGCCAGTGAATATCTATTAACCTTTATTTCTGGTCTTAATAAAAAGGTCGCTGAAAATATTGTTAAATATCGTGATGATAATGGAGCTTTTGCTTCGCGTCCTGATTTATTAAAGGTTCCTGGCTTTAAAGAAAAGACTTATGAACAAGCGATTGGTTTTTTACGAATTACCGGAGGAAAGGAAGCCCTAGATGCTTCATCCATCCATCCAGAATCCTATGTGCAAGCAAGAGCGCTAATGGATAAATTAAATATTAATCCATCAATGTTTGGAAAACCAGAGATCAAAGAATTATTAAGTAATGTCAAGGTGGAAGAACTTAGTAAAGAACTTAATATTAATAATTTCCTCTTGCATGATATTTTAGAAGCTTTCATTGCTCCCCAAAGAGATCCGCGAGATGAGTTCCCTCAACCAATTTTAAAATCAGATATTTTAGATATTAAAGATTTATTTGTGGGAATGAAATTACAAGGTACTGTCCGCAACGTTGTTGACTTTGGAGCTTTTGTGGATATTGGTTTACATGCAGATGGTTTGATCCATCTTTCGAAAATGTCCAGAACCAAGATTAAACATCCAATGGATGCGGTGAGCGTAGGAGATATTGTTGATGTCTATGTTTATGAAGTAGACTTACCAAGAGAGAAGGTTCAATTATCTCTACTACCTTTAGATGAAGAAAAGACCATTGAAGAAAGAGTTAAAGAACACAAACAGGAAAAGAAAGTTACGAAGGTAGCTATTGAAGAAAGAGAAGTTCGGGTTCCCAACATTAATCCTGGCATTGATATTCATAAATTAAGTTTTGGTGATAAGGTCAAAGGAGTGGTCGTTAAAATTGATCCTAAAGGCTATGCTTTTGTCAATATTGGTTTAAATAGTAATGGCTTTTTGCATATTAGTAATATTACCAAAACTCGTAATAAACCGATTGAAGAATATTTAAAAGAAGGCCAAGAGATTGAAGCTTACATCTATGAAGTGGATGCAAAAGCAAATAAGGTTACTCTTTCAATCCTTGATCCCCTTGATTTATTTTAAAAAAATATATCTTTTGTGATAGAATAATTAGGCACTTATGAAATAGTGCCTTGGAAATGGAGTAGTACTCAAGCGGCTCAAGAGGTGCCCCTGCTAAGGGTATAGGTCGGGAATAAAACTGGCGCTAGGGTTCAAATCCCTACTACTCCGCCACTGGGAGTTAAGTCAGCAAAAATAGAAAATGACTTGTTAATAGATAATAATGGTATCTCTAGAAACCGAGATGATTTCTAGAGATACCATTATTTTATTTATAATAGCTGGCAGAAAAGCCTATTAACCATTTGCATTTAACCTCGGATTTTTAAAATTTACTTTGTAATGTAGTCTTTTATCATCATTATTTAGATGTCTTCTTTCTCATTTGCTGTACCATGAGAATTCTTTTCAAATAATGGTTCCAAATCAACTAATTGAATTGCTCCATACTTTGTTTTAAAATAGTCCTTCATATAATCGTCGCTATTTCGAACTCCAATTTTACCATTGGTTTTAAAATCTGCTAAAGAGTAGATGAAGCTGGTTAATTTTTCATTATTATATTCGATAAATTTGATTTCGTCTCTTCTCATGAGGTGTTTATTCAAAAATATTGGATTGTGGGTTGCGAAAATTAATTGTCCTCCCTGAAGATTTATTTCTGGGTTATGAAAGATATTGACAATATTCATTAGTGCCATTGGGTGAATTGAGGCATCAAATTTGTCAATTATTATTGTTTTACCTTTGTTTATTGCAAAGAACAATAAAGGATAGAGATTGATAAATTTGATGGTGCCCAAAGATTCATAGATCACACTTGGTATAGCAATATCTTTATTTTGGCTATGTATAATAGAACGAATCTCACATTTCTTAGTTTCTTCATTTTGAATAAAGATAACTTATCCTTGTCTATCCGTAAATATGTTTATTATTTGGTCAAAAGAAGAATGGATTATTTTTTCTGCTATAATACGATGAAAAGAAACTTAAGCTTTTTTAATGTTCCAGCGAAGTAATATTTTTGCTTAGATAAACAATATTTGGCTTTTTAATTACTCATCAAATGAAGTTAATAGTGTTTATTTACTATTAGATAGCAATTAACTTAAACAAAATGTAAAAAGAAGCGACATTTAAGGTGATTTTTGGCTAATTATGATTAAAATAACTCTTTAAAACTCTTTAAAAAGTTGATAGGCATCAATTTATTTTCTAAAACTTATTATTAATACTAAATATAAAAAATAAGATATAATAGTTATGCTTGAATAAAAAATATTCAGCTAAGGAGTGCTATCATGGAAGTAATTGCTAAGCGTCATCAATTTAATCAAAAGGCCTCAAATAATTCGACAAAAGTCTATATTATTGTGGGTATTATTTTTCTCATAGTAGGAATAGTTTTATCTTTTATTCCTGGTTCATTCACTATTATCTTTGCTGCAATGGGTTATGCCTTAGGTGGCATTATGCTTTTATTGGGTATTTTATATGCCATAAGAATTAAAAAAGTTTTTAGTGGTTCGAGTGATTTGATCCTTTTTGATGAAAGCAACGGGGATTTAGAATTGCACCCAGAAAAAAGTCAAGTAGTTAAAGAAAACATTAAAAATTTAACGAATGTTACTTCTCGCTTGGCCAGTACTCGTTATGCAACCTACAGTTATGGTCGCTTATTCCTCCAATTTGGTTCAAAAGTTTATGTCTTTAGTTTAGTCGCTGACCTTCATGAAACCTCAACTAAAATATTAATTAATCAAGAAAAATTTAAAAAAAATGTTAAGGCCCCTTACTAGGAGCCTTTTTATTACCTAAAAGTTTGCTTTTACTAGATTATTATCAATAATTAATTAGTATTTTCAAATGTAAGGGCAATATTAATGAGCATCAGCGTACATAAGTATAGTCACGCCCATTATTGTTACTATTCTAAGCGTTAATCTTGTTCATTAGCAAAACTAAAAATAATTATTACCAATTAATAAAAAAATTTGTGAACAAAAGTGGGAAAGTCCGGTAATAACAATGACATCTATAACTTCGTTTTCTATTAAAAGCAACTCAGTCGCGCAGGAAGAATATCGTGCACAATTGATTCGCTTGAAGATATTTATCCGTGTACCTTTTTAATAAAAATATTTCGAAGCATTTCAGCCTTGCAACCAAATAAGTGTAATAGCTGTTCCATAAAGGAAATTTGTCGTCCATGTTTAATCACTAATTTAAATGAAACAAATAATATTTTTGAGCCATCGGAAAGTTTTTGCAATTTTCGAGTAAAATGGAAGGGCCATGATAAATAAAGATATTACATTATACTATTATAAATAATAAATTGCTAATTGAAAATATACATACTAGCAAAGCTTATTGCATTGAAAAAAATTGTGGTTGTTATTTTTAAATTATTTTTAGAAAACTTATCAAAAAACGATATTATTTTACAGTTACAAAGTAAATATCCCAATTATGCTGACATAATTTTATCTGATGTTAATGAAATGTATGATTTTTTAGTTAAGGAGAATATTTTAGCTGATTAAAAGAGAGTTTCATTTTTCAAATATCAAGAGAATTTCATTCGTTTCCTTTGTCCTTTATCTTTTTTTCAAGTCTGTGCTTTGATTTCTCCTATTATTATGAAAAAAAATAATAGATGAATATCTTCCAATATCGGATATAAAAAATACGGATTTTCGATTATTATTTTTGTTTTGGTTCCTTGTGTAGTTGTACTAATTCAAGTACTCTAAAATTATATTACCATTAAATATATTAGAAATAGAGGCAATGAAATGAGCATATCAATAGTTGCTATGTTTAGCGAAAGTAAGAAACCCGCTGCGTTGGATCAAGATTGGAATGATTCAATCCGCCCTGTAATTTAGGTATAAATAAATAATCGAATAAATTAATTCTTCAGGGTAAAACAATCCTCTTATTTAGTTATAATCAATCAAGATTTTTCTTAGGTATTGGCTCACTTAATATTATTTTAGTACTGTTTTTGAGTTGAATCATTCTCATAGGAGTCTATTCTCTGCCATCCAATTCATTGATTATATTAAAAAATTAATTTGTGTCTGATAACAATGCAAAAAAAGTTACTAAAAATGTTTATCGTATTTAGTTAAATAAAAATTTAATAGTGTATAATGATAGTGTATTAATGTCTAAATATTCTCAAAAGGAGAACAAATGAAAAAAATATTTACCACCATATTTCTTGGCAGGATCATCTTATTATTTTATTCTACTTTATCTACTAAAAATAAAACTACTGGTTTTAGAGGATTATAAGGAGGCTTTTATGAAAAAATTATTTATTTTACTATTTATTATTTTTAGTTCTATTTTGTTGGTTGGTTGTAACGATCAAGATGATTATGCACATACAATCCCACCATTTACTAAATTCACTCACAAAGCAAATAGTTTTTTGGATATGGCCTCCTATGTAGCCTTTGGTAAATTAAAAATTTATTATGATTTATGGGAATTTGGAGTTCCTGGTATTGATTATCATGGCGTTGAAAATCCAGAAACAATCTTTTTACAAGCTACACAA
>JAITXJ010000044.1 GCA_031284745.1 Acholeplasmatales bacterium
ATGATGTAAAAATTGGCCATTCGGGAGTTTTGTTACCTCTTGAATTGGAATATTGTTAATTCGCCCTTTATCACAAACTTGACCACCGCTCGTAGCGTAAAAAGGAGTTACATCAAGAACAATGCCGGCGGGGAATATTTTAATCACTTTGGATGAAGTTTCATAGGTATCATAACCAAGGAATTTACTTTTTTCCCAGAAATTTAAGTATTCAGCGTTTTGACTCTCCATTCCCAATTGTTTTTTATTATTTCGGGAGTCTTCTTTTTGCTTTATTAAATGTTTTTGATAGCCATCAAGATCAATTTTGAGATTTTTGCTTATCGCCATTTCTTTGGTTAATTCAATCGGAAAACCATAAGTGTCATATAATTTAAAAGCAAAGTCGCCGTCGATAAAATCATGATTTTCAATATAGGAATTAAAAATATTTTCGCCTTCTAAAAGGGTTTTTAAAAATTGTTTTTCTTCATTTTTAATTATTTCTTTGACAATTTCGACCTTTGTTTGAATATCTGGGTAAAAGGTCTTCATTATTTCACAAGTCACATCAACCAATTTATACAAAAAAGGTTCATTTAAATTTAACTGGTGTCCATAGTTAAGAGCACGTCTTAATATACGTCTCAAAACATAGCCTCTGCCAACATTGGAAATGAGCGCTCCATCCGCAATCGCCATAGAAAGAGCTTTAATATGATCAGCTATAACTTTAAAAGCCATCTGTCCTTGATATTTAATTTTGGTTAAACGCTCTACTTCTTCAATAATTGGATAAAACAGATCTGTCTCAAAATTAGTTTTAGTTCCCTGTAAGACACAAGCAAAACGTTCCAAACCAAAACCCGTATCAATATTTTTATGGGGTAATTCTAAATAAAGCGAACGATCAACTTTAGGATTTGCATTAAATTGGGAAAAAACTATATTGCCAATTTCGATAAACCGATCATTTTCTAAGTCATTAGCAATCAATTCACTTCCTCGTGCATCATAAGCTTCTCCTCGATCAAAAAAGACTTCGGTATCTGGACCACTTGGACCGGGTCCAATTTCCCAAAAATTAGATTCGAGGGGAATTAAATGATCACTACTAAGACCTTCTTTTAACCATTGTTCATAACAAATAGTATCCGCGGGATAATAAGTAATGTAAATTAGATTTTTAGGAAACCCAAAATATTTATCGGAAAAAAGAAGGATACTGGCTAATTTAATCGCTTCAACTTTAAAATAATCGCCAATCGAAAAATTCCCCATCATTTCAAAAAAAGTATGATGACGAGCAGTTAATCCGACGTTTTCGATATCATTGGTTCGAATACATTTTTGAATATTAGTTAAACGCTTAGCAGGTGGAGTTACACTGCCATCGAAATATTTCTTTAAAGGGGCTACCCCCGCATTGATCCATAATAAAGTCCGATCATTCTTAGGCACTAGTGGGCTCGAGGGAATAATTACATGTTGATGATCTTTAAAAAAGTCTAACCACGTTTTTCTTATTTCATTACTGGACATATATCTCATAACAATCTCCTTTAAAAAAACACTTATCCTTAGATTTTTAAGGACGAGTGTGTTTTATACCCGCGGTACCACCTTAATTCCTACATTGTAGGCACTTAATTATTGCTTGTAAAACCATAAGGAGCTTCATTATCACGAGTACTTTAATTTTCACCAACCATTAACTCTCTTTGCTACTTTCGGTGACAACTACTTATCTTACGATAAAGATTATATCAAAAAAAGATTTAAAAATGATTTATATAATTTAAATTTAATGCTAAATACAGACGTTTTTTTAAAGAAAGAATCTAATAATTTAAATAATTAATTGTAGTGATCTATTAAACTGCTTGATAAAAAGCATAGATATTCGTATTAATATTTAAAGTTAATGGCCAAGTAACAGGATTTTCCCCTAAAGCATCCAAAGCCCAAAAGTCAAAAGAATAACCATCCTTTGCGGGAGCGCTCAGAAGTCCAATACTGTTGCCAGCTAAATAAGTCTTTGTTTCAATTAAATCTAACCCATCATAAAGATTTAAACTAGCGTTCCAACGAGCAGTTAATATAATATTTTGGCCGACAGGAAAAGGGTTACTATCATAAAGATTACCATCAGAAAACCATCCAGCAAAACTAACACCATCTTTTGTAGGTGCTTCAGGCAAATTAATAAGTGTCCCAGAATCAACGGTTATTTCATGGTATATTTCTCCACCCGCAATTAAAAACTTGACATTGTATTTGATAGGTGGTTGTTGAGCACAAGCCCCAAGAGTTAATATTGATAAGACGAGAATGGTAAATAAGACAAATAATTTTTTCATAGATCTCCTTAAAACACTTATAATTATATCAAAAAAATACCTAAAAGATGAATATTGCAATAACGAAGACTTTACAATCCCCAGGAAAAATAATTTATTCTGTTAACTGATCATTTAAACTTAAAAAGACAGTTATTTCCTGAAGCCGATAAATAAGACCAGAAACCAATTTAGAGTCCGTATCCGAATTACTTAAAATACCCATCAAATCGGCATTATTATGATTGGTCGAAATAAAGGTAGCTTTATTTAAAATCAGCCGAGAATTAATAATGGGTGTTAAGCAACTATCACGAAACCAAGATGAAAGACTGGTGGAACCTAAATCATCTAAAAATAAGGCATCGACGGTTTTTAAATATTTGATTCTTTCTTCTAAGCTACCATCGTTCATACTAGAGTGCATGATACGCATTAAATCCGCCACATAGAAAAAACCAACCGAGCCAACTTTCACTAATTCTTTAGCAAGCGCACTTAAAAAATATGTTTTTCCTGTTCGAAACTTTCCTCTTAAATAAAATCCTTTAGCTTTTCTTTGCTTTTTAAAATCCGCAATAAAATCTAAACCCGCTTTAAAGATATTTTTTTGATTAGCTGTTGTCGTTTTCAAAGTCTTATAGTTGGCCTGCTCATAAAGACCATAACTATCAAATGTTTCGATCTTTTTTGCTAAGCCATCATCATCTGAATCAATACTGACCAAAGTCACATCGATGAGTTGTTGATCTTTATAGACTAATTGCGGTTGAAAACCCTTGGGAATAAGGTGGGGGTTTTTTAACATATCTTCATAACGATTTAAAATATCGGATGGTTGATTCTCGAGATTATTGGGATCTTCAATTGGTTTGACAGTGGTTTTTTTAGTCATCTAACACCTTCATTAATTCACTTATTTCACGGTTGATGTCACCGTTATCATCTATTTGCATTGTTCGCTCATTATTGAGTAAATCTTCAATCTGCTGGCGCCGATCGGGGGAAAGGTCTTTGATTTGCGTTAGGATTTCATCTTTGGAAAAGATCTTATGTCCCGCAGCTTTTGGTGGTTTTTTATACTGAAAGGAAGGGGTTTTTGGTTTAAGACTAGCAAAATAATTGATAGCTTCATAAAGAGAAAGGGCTCCCGATAATTTTAAACGATTAATAGCTTCTAAATAAAAAGTTAGGGATGCGGGATGAAGTTTATTTTCTTCACTTGCATGATAGACTTCATCGATGATTAAATTAATGAAGCCAATATTATTTTCAAAATTGAATTCTTTTTCTAAGTGTTTTTCTAAATACTGAATTTGTTTATCAAAAGCTATTTGTTTTTCCTTAGTATCTAATAAGCCATCATATAAAATATGCCAATAGGTAATCGGCGAGGTGCTTTCTAGTTTTGAAGCCTTAGTTATAACTTGTTGGGTAGTTTTATTATTAGTAGGAGTGATATCCAAATAGGACAAACCCAAACTATCAAAATATTCGCTATTAATATTTTTTAGTTCCGTTGCTAAAGAACTTCTTAAAAAATTAGTAATAGTTAAAGGCTTGATCATTTTTACAATCGCTTCCCCGGGACCATAAAAGACTTGAACTAACTTAACAGTTTTTAAAGTTTCCAGGTAAGATTCTAAGTAATCGAGTTCGATATTTAAAAGTTTCGTCAACTTAAATGCTGAAAACTTCGTTTCTTTGGTGCTACTTAAAAAAACTAGCAAAGAAAAAGCAATATTGCCGATAATAGGTAAGTAAAAACAACTTATAATATTTATATCTTCAAGGGTTAGAATATGGGCTTTTTCTAAAATATAATTATAATCACTCTTCATCTGCATAGATTATATCAAATTTTTGAAAATATCGGCAATCGTTGTATCCAGTCGATGTTCTAAATAAGCGGGCGAATAATTATTATGAATAATATAGTCGGCTACTTTTCTTTTTTCCTTCATTGGCTTTTGTAAAGCTAGCCATCTAGTAGCTTCTGCTAGACTTAAATTATTCCGTTGCATTAAGCGAGTTAATTGTTTATTTAAAGAACAGGATATGAGAATATTACAATCAAAATTATTTTCCCAACCGATTTCAAATAAGAGGGGAATATCAATAATAATAATTTTTTCGCTATTATGGAGGACGATTAACTTCTCAATTTCCTTTTTTACCAATGGATGAACGAGACTGTTTAACTTTACTAAATTATCGTGTTGTTTAAAAATTAAATTCCTTAGTGCAATTTTATCATGAGTAGCAAATTCTCGATCTAAAAGACTTAAAAAATCGGGATTTTCATAAAAATTAGCCACGATTTGATCACTATCAATCAGATAGTAATTCTTGGCTAAATAATGACTAGCCGTGCTTTTCCCACTTGCGATACCCCCGGTTAAAGCAATTAAATAGGGTCTATTTTTGACATTTGTCACAATAATAAGTTCCCCTTCCTGCAAGTTTCATCTTTTTAATCGTATTACCACACACCAGACAACTTTTTCCCTCGCGATTATAAACCATTAAGTTTTCTTGGTTATGGCCTGGACTTTCGAGCGCCGAGAAAGATTTAAAAGTCGTTCCTCCAAATTGAATGGATTTTTCAAAAATTTGTTGCATTTTGTTAAAAATTAATTCTCCTTCCTCTTGACTTATATTGCAAGAGAGTCTGGTAGAAAAAATCCCACTGGCAAAAAGAATTTCATCGGCATAAATATTACCAACCCCCGATATAACACTTTGGTCGAGTAACACTTCCTTGATTGGTTTTTTAATTTTGGTAAGTTTATTATAAAGATCGGCAGCATTGCAACTAAAACAATCAGGAGCCACCCCTAAAAGCGGTTTACTGGTATAAAGTAGTTCTTGAGAACGGATTGCCATTTTCCCAAACTTGCGGGTATCATTATACACCAAGATAAAAGAAGGAAAATAAAAGAAGAGGTGATCATGATAGCTTTTATGATAATTAAGATTTCGAATAAAAAACTTCCCTTCCATTCGCAAGTGGACAATTAAATTCTGTTGATTAGAAAAAACGATAATGATCGATTTACCCCATCTTTGAACCGCGATAATCTCTTGATTAATGATGGAAATAGGATCATCATCTAAGATTTTATCATAAAAAATCTCAACCTTTTGTAAGGTTTGTTTAATAAGTAAAGGACTTATTTTGTTGATTAAACTTTGAACTTCTGGTAATTCTGGCATTTTACTTTAAATCGAACCAAGTTAAACCTTGATCATAAGAGGTCTTTAATTTAACTTTAAGTTCATACACTCCTTCCATCAATTTGATGAGTTCATCTTTAATCTGTGGTAAGATCGTAGTTCTTACCTCCAGAATTAATTCATCGTGAATAGTTAAAAGTAAGTAGGCATCCAACTGTTGGCTAGTTAGATATTCATCAATTTTAATCATGGCTAATTTAATTAAATCCGCAGCTGTCCCTTGAATGGGAGCATTAATCGCTGCTCGTGCGCCAAAAGCGGCCAGATTTTTATTGGTCGAAGCTAATTCTTCAATATATCTTCTTCTTTTAAATAAGGTTTCGACATATAAATCAGTTTTCGCTTTAGCTAGGGTCGCATCCATATAGGTCTTGATTTCCGGATAAGTGGCCATGTATTTGGCAATAAATTCACGAGCCTCCCCGATACTAAGATGTAAATCCTCCGCCAGGCTGTAAGGGCCTTGACCATAAAGAATTCCAAAATTAATCGTTTTAGCTAAAGAACGCATTTGACTAGTCGGATTTTGGGTAGCAAAAATAGCCTTAGCCGTATTTAAATGAATGTCTTCTTGGTTATTAAAAGCACTAATCAAAGATTGAACATTGCCCATCGAAGCTAGGACCCGTAACTCTATTTGAGAGTAGTCTAAACCAACTAGTTGATAATTCGCCCGAGCAACAAAAATCTTTTTAATTTCCCGACCTTCTTCGGTCCGGGTGGGAATATTTTGTAAATTTGGTTCAATTGAAGATAGTCTTCCGGTAGTCGTAATAGTTTGCGTATAAATAGTATGGACCACATGATTAGCATCTAACTTATTTTCTAAGGTTCCCAAATAAGTAGAAACTAATTTCGCAAGGATTCGATATTCTAAAATAGTTATAATTATGGGATGTTCTGGCTTTAATTTTAGAAGTTGTTCATGCGCGGTCGAATAATTATGTTTTAACTTACTTCCCAAATGTAGATCATCGTATAAAACTTTCGAAAGTTGCTTGGGGCTGTTAATATTAAATACTTGGTTACTTTGCTCATAGATAGTTTTTTCTAATTCTTTTAACTTTCCCTCATAAAGCGTATTAATTTTATGAAGTTCATCCACATCAACTAAAATCCCGCGATATTCCATTTTTGCTAAAACTTGTGATAAAGGGAGTTCAAAGGTGAGATAAAGATCCCAGGGAATCTCTAATTCCTGAAATTTATGAGTTAAATATTGCACTGCAAGAGCAGCAATATGAGGATTAATTACCTCTTCAAAAAGGGTACCAACTAAATCGAGATTCTCAAAACCTTGAAATCCATAATATTTAGCTAAATAGTAAAGATCTTCTTTTCCAAAAGAATTATTTAATAAGTAGGCAATTAACATCGTATCGATAACTGGCCCCTTTATACTGAAATTAAAGCGATAGCCTAAAACTAAAAGACGCTTATAGTTATAAAGATTTTTTTGAATCTTCGGGTTAGCCAAGAGCTCATAAAAACTTTGGGGATCAACTTCCTGGGGATCAAAATAGTAACTCATGGTCCCAAAACTAAAGGCAATGTATTTAATTTGACAAAGATGATAATTATTATATTCATTGGCCTTGCTCGCATCATCTTCCATGCTTAGACTGATTTCATCTTTTACTAAACTTAAAATTTCTGTTAATTGTTCCTTGGTCTTAATCAAAGGATTAGCAGCTGGAGGTTTTTGTGGGGAGGAACTAGTTTTATCTTTCAAAGCTTCCTTAGTACTAAAGGAGGTATCTTTCAAGCCCTTTATTAAATTATGAAGTTCGTAACGCATAAAAAAATCTTGTAACTGTTGAAAATTAGGGCTTTGAATCAAACATTCTGAAAGAGTTAAATCTAGCGGCATATCTAAAACAATTTGAGCCATCCGTCGTGAATCAAAGGCAGCAGTTTTTCCTAAGAGAAACTTTTCTTTTAATGAAGGGGTTAAATCATCTAGATGATCATAAATATCCTCCAAAGAAGTATATTTTTGTAAAAGTTCCGTTGCTCCCTTAGGGCCAACTCCCTTAATACCAGGAATATTATCACTGGCATCGCCTTGAATGGCTTTTAAATCAACAAAACGCTCTAACTTAATTTGGTATTCATCTTCAAAGGTTTTTTTATCATATCGACGGATGTCTTTCGTTCCGGATTTTATCAAATTTACGATTACATGATCATCGATTAGTTGTAAAAGATCACGATCTGAGGAATAAATTTCGACATTAGCTTTCGTCGATAGTATTTTCGCCGCCGAGCCAATGATATCATCTCCCTCGTATCCCTGAACGCTCATTCTTTTAATACCCATGAGATCTAAATATTCATAAATAAGGTCGATTTGGCTGGCAAGGTCTTCTTCTAAGGGTTTTCTGGTGGCTTTATAACTAGAAAATTCTAAATGACGAAAAGTCTTACTATCCGTATCAAAAGCGATTAAGCAATATTGACAATCTTTTAAGATCCCCCTAGTTAAATTAATAAATCCATAAAGTGCGTTAGTCGGAATTCCATAACTTGTTTTTAAAATCGTCGAATGCATCGTGGCGTAATAAGCCCGAAACATCAAGGAATTACCATCGATGATTAAAATCTTTTTATCTAAAGCCATGATGTTTATTTTTTCCCTTACCTTTCGATTTTGTTTTATTCGGAGCGATATTGCGCATCATGGATGTTGGATTATTGCCGAGAGCTTTAATTTGATTCTCATCCATGGACGACATTTGTCGCATCATTTTGACTTGACTAGTGAGGGCTTCTCGAAGTTTATTAACTTTATCTAAACCAACGCCCGAACCCTTAGCGACCCGACTTCGTCGCGAATAAGATTCCTCTAAAAGGTTAGGATGTTTTCGTTCAGCTTTGGTCATCGAATTGATGATCGCTTCAAATTGATTAAATTGTTTATCATCAATGTTGGCCGCTGCGTCTTTTAAATTACCCATTCCTGGTAAAAAACCTAAAATTTTAGAAAAGGACCCCATTCTTTTTACCCATTTAAATTGTTTTAATAAATCTTCGTAATTATATTTCCCGCTTTGAATCTTTTCCATCATATTAAGCGCTTCGGCTTCATCGATATTTTGTTCAACGGTTTCTACTAAGCTTAGAATATCCCCCATTCCCAGAATTCTTTGGGCCATCCGTTCGGGATGGAACACTTCGAGAGTATCTAAAGTTTCCCCACTTCCGGTAAACTTGATAGGAATATTAGCTACTTGATTGACTGATAAGGCCGCACCACCTCGGGTATCGCCATCTAGTTTAGTGATAATCGCCCCGGTAGCTCCAACTTTTTCATGAAAATTTTTTGCTGTGATTGCCGCATCTTGACCAGTCATCGCATCAATCGTCAAAAGAATCTCATCTGGTTTACTTAATTCTTTGATTTTAATTAATTCATCGATCATTAATTCATCGATACTAAGGCGCCCAGCTGTATCAATAATGACACAATTAAAATCATTATTTTTAGCGTAAATAAGCGAATTTTTAACTGTTTTAATCGGGTCAGTTAGTCCTTCTTGGTAAACAAAAATCTCCAGCTTTTTAGCAATTGTTTCCAATTGTTCGATGGCCGCTGGTCGATAAATATCGCAGGCCACAAACATGACTTTTTTATGCAAAACACTAGTCAAATACTTACCAAGCTTGCCAATGGAAGTTGTTTTACCACTGCCCTGTAAGCCAATCATCATAATCACGCTTAAACCCGTATTTTTTAAATTTAAGGGAACATTTTCGCCACCAAAGGCGCGGATAAGTTCATCTTTAACGATTTTAACTACTTGTTCACCAGGATTTAAACCTTTTAGAATTTTCTCTCCATAAGCCAAATTTTTAATATTTGCTGTAAAAGTTTTAACCACACTAAAAGCCACATCCGCTTCTAAAAGAGAAAGTCTAATCTCTTTCATCATTTCATCAATATCATTTTCATTTAAATAGGCTTTACCGGTTAAGCGGCGTAAGCTCATTTGGATTCTCGAACCCAAAGAATGTTTAATCATTTTCTAACTCCTTTAATAATTTGGTAATTTCTTGAATATTTTTTTTATTAATCTTATTGAGCAACTCTAAACGAGTATTGCTTTTAGCCGATAATTTCAATTTATCTTCAAACTCCGTCAGAAGGGTCGTCGTCGCTTTGATGGTATCAAAAATAGCATTCCGTGAAACATCAAATGTTTTTGCAACCTCCCCTAAAGAGAAATCATCTAAATAATACAATTTAAAATATTGTCTTTGTTTTTCTGTTAACAAAGACGAATAATAATAAAATAAGATGTTAAATTCTTCCTTTTTTTCCAATTCCATTAGAAAAAATCCTTAAACAATGAATAAACATAATCTTCAATATCAAAAGCAACAAGATCGTCAACCTTTTCTCCTAAACCAACTAATTTAATCGGTATATTATAAAGGTGTTTAATCGCTAAGACGATCCCACCTTTCGCCGTTCCATCCAGTTTAGTTAAAATAATACCCGTTAAAGTTGCTGCTTCATTAAAGGTGAAGGCTTGATTAATGCCATTTTGACCAGTGGTGGCATCGATTACTAAAAGAGTCTCACTAGGTTCTTCTGGTAAAACTTTTTTAATAACTCGGTACATTTTATTAAGTTCGTTCATTAAATTGACCTTCGTTTGGAGACGGCCCGCTGTATCAATTAGCACATAATCAAATTTTTCATTTTTCGCTTTAATTAAAGCCTCATAGATGACACTTGAAGGATCTGATCCATCCGCTTTTTTGAAAACTTCAATTTTGGTCTTTTCCCCCCAGGCACTTAATTGTTCAATGGCTCCTGCTCGAAAAGTGTCGGCCGCCACCATCAATACTTTAGAACCTTTAGCTTTTAATTGATAGCCCATTTTAGCAATCGAAGTGGTTTTACCAGTTCCATTGACCCCGACAAACAAATATACTGTCGGTCCAAAAGAGGCGATATTTAAGTCAAGACTGATAACTTTCGAGGATAAGTACACATCAAAAATTTTATCGACAATGATCTCTGCTAAATCAGTCGAAGTAGTAAGTGGTTGTTCCTTAACATAACTCCTTAATTGTTCCACCAAATAGATGGTCGTATCGATGCCAATATCAGAGTTAATAAAAATTTCTTCGATCGTTTCAAATAATTCATCATCAATTTTCGAGGATTTTTTTAAAATATCTTTTAAAGTGGCCAGAGAATCTCTAGTTTTACTTAGACCACTAATATAGCGATTATTTTTTTCTTTCTTTTTAAATAAATTTTTAAACCAGCCCATCATTTTACCCTTTAAAATTATATCAAAAAAATACCTTGTTGACTTAAACTTCTTTGCCGGGTAGTTCATCAATCTTATTAAATTGACCTTAATTTTAATTAAAAATACTCAATATTCGACAATTTATTTCATAATATTTAACTTTACAGTTAAAATGCCAATCAAATAGAAACGAAATAAATAACTAAAAAAACTTAGGACACTAATTTTTTAACCAGCACTGTAATATTTTTAAACGCTATACCCCCACTAGGGTTTAATGTTGCGGTGGATAAATTTCCATAAGTAAAATCCCAGTTATTAGTAAAAGTTACAATATTAGCATTATTTTTGCTAGCATTATTATTAGCAGTTAGCTGGTTGAATGCATAATTTTTCGTTACTCCGTCAATTGTTAGAGTTCGAGCAGTAACTGCATTAGAAGATGCCTCTACACTGATGGAAACAATATAATAACCAGTGGGAGCAGTAATTGAAACCGGGGTCCTGCCAGTATTTGTTAGAAAGAAAGGGTAGCGAGAGTCATCTACACCCTGAATAAGACTGTTTAGTTCGCCAGCAACGCTTGCCCCATTAATCGTAATATTAAACGTGCTATAGGCACCAGAAATAGTTGGAAAACTAGTCCTCAAGATGACTATTTCCAAGCTCTGATAGACGGGTTCAGTGGCGATGTTAGAAACTAGTTCAAATACATCAGCGTCCCATTGACCAATTTCAAAAGCATAAGTCGTATTAGAAGTTACCACAAAGGTTTCCACATCATAAGCAGCTTCGGTTTCCACAAATGAATAAATCAAAGAACTCTTCAATGCTGCCACCTCCCAAAAGACGATCTTAAGACCGTTGAATTGATGTAATTCAAATACTTGCTCTTCTCCCGAATAACTGGAAATTTTATCGATATAAATACCATCCTTATAACGTTCTAGTTCACCACCACCAATGTTGGCCCATTCCGGATAAGCAAAAGTAAATGTTACTCTCACTTCGGCTTCCCACTTCGCTTGGAGGACCAAAGATTCCGTAATCAAACTTCCCCAAGCCTGATAGTTTGGTTCCGTACTAGGGATTACCCAACCAATAAAGACAAAACCTGCCTTTATGGGATTACCAGGGTTTTCAATATTTAAACCACCAACTCCTGATTGAAGGGGGTTAATAACCGAACCGCTTAAGTTCCCACCATTTAAATCAAAAGTCACATTGATGGTTTTCGGATGAATTACCACCTCAAAATCTTTGGTAGTCGATAAGCCACCAATGCTAATCGTTGCTCTTAAAACGATCGTTTTATTAGCATCAGTTCCTTCTGCATGATGACTAACCGCTCCTGTTATTAAATTAATGAGGTTATCTCCACTAATTTTGGACCAAGCAATAGCTGTTGCATATAGTCCCAAAGCTGGAAGAGAAATAGAATTTTGAGCTTCCAAGATATCTTGATCAATACTTAACGCGCTCTGAGCGAGAGCTAATTTTTGAGCATCGGTGATCTGTAAATATTTAACTTCGATAGATTTAATAAGAATTCGTTTAACCGAGGAAGCAATAGTTATCGCATTACTAGAAATATCGGTTAAGTTAATACTAATAGTTTCCCAAGCGGTAACGCTATCAGCTAAAGCATAAGTCGTACTACCAACTTTTAAATCTCCTTTATCATTTGCATAAGTACAGGCCGTGATTTTTAAGGAAGTAATTGTAATTAAGGAATCTAATTGTAAAGTAAAACTTCCTGTATTCGTACTAGAACCGATTTTAATAACGTTATTTCGATTAGTATTAAAGGCATCATACCATTCAGCGGCATCAGTGGTACCAAAATTTCTTATTTGAACTAGAGTAGAGGAAACTGCTGTCACAATATTGTTGCTATCAACAATAATAGCCAACAAGCCACTAGCAGTCAAAGCTGCTGCACCATTAGTGTTCTCGACATTAAAGGTTATATTAGATGTTTGTTCCTGAGGTTCACCATCTTTTAACTGTTCAATTTTTTCTAAGAGCTCAACCAAATAATCATATTCAGAGGCAAAGTTTTGAGCATCAACAGTTAATAATTCCCATTCCGCTAAAATCATTAAAAGTGTTTCTTCGTCATCTAGTTGAATGCTTGCTAAAACAAAGTCGGCCAGTAAAGAATCCCAAACCATAGCTGCTTCTTTAGCTTGATTTAAACTAAAATAACGTAGCATCAACGAAGCTAAATATTCTTGTTTCCAAGTAGCTAAATCCGCAAATATTAAATCTAAAATCTCCAAAGTTTCTAAAACATCATCTAAATTAGCTCTGGTTAAAGTTGGAATATCGGCCACATCACTAATAAATAAATCAATCTCATATTCATGAATAATGGCTCCAACTTCATAAGTTATACTACTAAAATTGTAATTGACCAAAGTTAGATTAACTTCACTATAAACATAAAGACTACCACCAATTGTTACATGATTTAAAACAACATTACCAGAAAGAATAGCTAAAGTATTAGCATTAGAATGAGCCAGTTTTTTCCCGGCAGGAGCGTGCACAATAGTCAAATCAATAATCGTCGCATCACCACTGATTGTGGCTACCGTAGTGGAAGTAATGGTATGATTAAGACCATTAATCGTCAGTGCATAATTAATATTTAAACTACTAACACTAAAGTCACTAACAAGATAAATTGGGCTAACGCTCTGCGCTAGTAAATTATTTAATTCACTTTCATTACTAGCCGCTAAATGATAGTCAAGACCGAATTGATCACCCGACCAAGTTCCATTTAAATAAAAGATATAACTACTTCCTGCAGCCAATAAACTAGCATCAATATAGTTTGAATATTTTGTGGTTGAATTATCTTTAAAATTAATAGTAAAGCCAGCCACTAAGCCAAGGTCAATAGTAGTGCTATAAATAGCGCTTGGAAATTCATCATCATAGATCGAAACATTCCCGGTCCCTGAAGTTATAAAATAAGTAACTAACGACAATAAATTCTGCACTCCACCCCAAGAAGGAATCTCCAAGGCATCAAAATAAATCGTTACTGTATTAACTTCCCACTTCGCATAAAGGATCAATACTCCTGCACTAACAATACTAGTCGAAGTAATTAAATTTTCATAAGTATTTTCACTATACCAACCCGCAAAGAGATAACCATCCTTTAGTGGGCTTGGTAAACTACCATACTCTTCACCAACTTCATAAGTAAAGCTTGATAAATCATTACCACTGGAAGCATCATCATACTCAAATTCAACTTCCAGGTACTGGCTACTTACTAAAATCGCATATAAGTGGATATTAGTGGAAACGTTAATGGTTGCTTGCGGAGCATAAGAAGTACCCAAACCATCAGCTTGAGTGTTCCAACTGCTAATCGTATAACCATCCGGAGCCCCAATCCAACCTGGTACCACAAAATCTTCACCAGCAATGGCCCCAATCGTTACAGTTAAATCACCAATATGAAAGGTAATATTATGAACTGTTGCTTGTTGATAAATAGCATAAACATTAAAGGAGGCAATAATATTAGTGGAACCTAAATAAGCATTATCATTATCGATATCCGCCGCAAATCTAACAAAATTGTAAGCTACTAAATTATCAATTATATCGCCATCTAAAGCACTTAAAGTCAAATCGCCACCATAAGTAATCCAATGAATAACCTCTTCTAAATGCGTTACTTCCGGATAAATAACGATGACACTAACTTCAAAACTAATACTTAAAGTTTTTCCCTCATAAGAGGCGTCTAGAGTTAATTGATAAGATAATTCATCGGTAGTACCAGCAATTATGGTCCCATCTAATCGCCAAGTAAGGCGTAATCCACTAGGAATATCGCTTAAATCAAGGACGAAATCGACCTCATCACCAATTGCATAATTGTTAGGAGTACTTACTAAATCGACGCCATTAGTCTCCACTACAAAATTAAGTAATAAGGACCATTTACCATAAACTTCAACCTCACCAAAGGAGCCACTAGCAATTGTGCTCACGGCAGTGGTAAATGAACTATCACTATACCAACCATCAAAGCGATAACCACTTCTGGTCGGGTTAGCATAGGTAATAGTTGGAGTTAAAATGGTATAAGTACTAGGATTAGGATTGGCATCAGTTACTTCAATATTATGATAAATAATATCATAAACAATGGCTTCCCACTGAGCAACTAGGGTCACATTTCCCCAGGCTCCCGCCGCTAAAGTACCATTATAAGTACTGCTTGTTAACCAAGAACCAACATTACTACTAGCAACCCAACCACTCAAAGTATAACCATCTTTCGTTGCACTAGCTAAGGCTACACTATCTTCAATATCATAAGTTAAACTACTAACACTTGGAGTCCCACCATTACCATTATAAGTGATGGTATAACTGGTAGCTACCCACTGAGCAACTAGGGTCACATTACCCCAAGCTCCCGCGCCAACTGGACTTGTGTAAGTGGTTAATTGGACCCAAGAACCTATGTCACTTATGACTTGCCAACCAGTAAAATCATAGCCATCCTTACTGGCAGAAGTTAAAATTACTTCATTTTCAATATCATAAGTAGAACTAGCAATTGCAGGAGTTCCGCCATTACCATTATAGTAAATCGTATAAATAACTAATTCCCATTTAGCGTAAATATTATGATTTTCCACACTAACTACCTCAGTAGTAGGAGTAACTTCATTAGTAAAAGTTGTATTATCTAAATACCAACCAGCAAAAGTATAACCAGTTCTCGAAGGAAGGAGTAAAGTCCCATAAGGGGTTCCCACGGCAATTGCTCCATGATTAGAACTTTCAGTGAGGCCATCATTAAAGATATAAGTAACTGTCACCGAATTTCCACTCCACTTGGCATAAAGGGTGTGAGTTGTTGCTACACTAACTTGGGTGGTAACTTCAATTTTTACTCCCCAATCGTCAAGCGTTCCATCCTTAGTCCACCAGCCAGCAAAGCCATAGCCTGAACGGGCCGTCGGAGTAGGTAAGACACCACTATAAGTATTACCAAAAATAGCTGTGGCCGTTACAGCATCACCAACTGGTTGAGAATATAAATAATTAAAATTAACAACTACTTCAATACCTTCCCACTGAGCAACAAAGGTCACATTACCCCAAGATCCGCTGCTTATTTCTAAATTAGTTAAATCATAAGTTGTTCCAGCAACCCATGAACCACTACTGGTTTTTACTTGCCAGCCCGTAAAATCATAGCCAGTTCGTCCACTAATTGTGGTAAGGGTAATTGTTTCCTCAATATTGTAAGAAGTTGGACTGGTATTAGCCACCCCAAATAAGTTTTCATAACTAATGCTATAAGCAACTACTGTCCACTTTGCCCATAAATTTAAAGTGGCGGTTGGCGCGTTGATACTAGAAGCAACATTGGCCTCATCAGCATAAACAATACTACCCCCACTGCTTGTTGCCCAACCGGCAAAAGTATAACCAATTCTACTAAAATTATTCGGATTTAAATTCTTCGAAGAATCAGTAAATAATATGGTTTGGGTCGCGGTGGTTTGTGTTACATAATTACTATAAAAAGTTATACTTAATTGCCAAGGAGTATAATGAGCATATAAAACGCTAGGGGAATTAGTATCTTTATCCCAAAGTTGCGCACTACTTAAATCAGCATTATAATAAATATTACCGGTCGTTGGATCATCATAAAAGCCACTAAATACATAACCAGAGCGACTTGGTGTAACACTAATCGTTGGCATATTTTGACCGTAAGTAGCTAGTACACTAGTGGGAACACTCAGAACAACATCACCAAAATTATCATCAAAACTAACCACCGAAGTCTTAGCCTGCCAATGCGCAATAAGGGTGAAATTGGAAATATCTTTATCCCAAAGTAAGAGAGCCGAACCAGTAGCATCATAGTATTGATTAGCTTCGCTTCCCGCACCATCATACCAACCCAAGAAATTATAACCAGTTAAAACCACCACTGGTAAATCTAAGATCTGTGGAACTAAAGTTCCAAAAGTTGCTATTAAGTCTTGAGGAACACTAATAACTTCACTAACTCCATCATCAAAACTTAAAGTTGTTTGTTTTGCTTCCCAATTAGCATATAAAGTCGTATTGGTATAACCTAAAGTATAAGGCCAAGTAATTAAAGTTCCCGAGCCATTATTAGCAGTTTCGCCATCATACCAACCCGCAAAAGAATAACCATTTTTGGTTGGATCAGTAGGCTTGCTTACCAAGGAATTATAGGCTTGGGTAATCGTTGCTACGCTACTTCCGCCATTACTATCAAAAATCAGATCATAGGAATTAATGCTCCAATTAGCATATAAAGTCGTATTGGTATAGCCTAAAGTATAAGGCCAAGTAATTAAAGTTCCCGAACCATTATTAGCAGTCTCTGCATCATACCAACCCGCAAAAGTATAACCATTTCTACTTGGATCAGTAGGCTTGCTCACCAAGGAATTATAGGCTTGAGTAATCGTTGCTACGCTACTTCCGCCATTGCTATCAAAAATCAGATCATAAGAATTAACACTCCAACTTGGATAAATATAACCATCACTATCTAAAATATAACTAGTGATGAAGCCAAGATTCGTAATTGTCCCATCATCTAAAATCCAACCCGCAAAAGTATAACCATTTTTAGTAGGGACACCTAAAGTAATACTATCTTTATCCAGGTGGTTAAGTAATGTTTCGTTCAAATCATCATAATCACCATCACCATTCAAATCCACATAAACATCATGAACATTGGCTACCCAAACTGCATAAAGGTGTAATTCTTCCGTGATAGGACCAAACTCATCATTAAAAACATGCTCTTCATCAGTACAATATGGATCATGAGTCCCCGAAGGTCCAAAGTGCCAATTGACAAAACTATGATAAATCCTGCTTGGTGCTTCAATACCAATTAATAAAATATTAGTCGCTTCCCAGCCGGAGACCACACTACCCCAATAAATGATAACATTACTACTATCATTAAGGTGTAAATAAACGCCAAATTCGGTATTTATCAAAAATAAAGCCACCAATTCATAGCCTTCACTAGCGTAAAAAGTAATTTGGGCATCTTTTTGAATGAGTGCATTATTTCGTAACCAACCCCCAAAATAATAGCCCTCATCCGGGATGGCTTTTAAGGTAATTTCTTGTCCATCTAAGTAATGTTCTTGTAAACCTTCAATGCGACCTTGACCTTGAGTAGTAATATTTAAATTGATATAATTTCGGTTATCTTTTAAAGATAAACCCAAAATTAAACCAATTGTGACCACGCTTAAAATAGCACTGAAAAATAGCCAAAAAAATAATAACTTTTTTCGACGCTTTTCATCTTTGTTTTGCCTTTCTTGTTTCATAAATGCTCCTTTCCATATAAAAAAATATATAACATTATTAAAATCCAAAATTATCATACCATAATTTATTTTAAATCTTAAAATTACTATATTTCTTTATAAAGTTTATAAATTAGCTAAGTTTTAAATCTTTTTTGGCGGTTTTTTTGCGTTTACTCGAAACTTTACGTTTTAGCTTAGGTGCTGTCGCATTAACCACTCCATTTAAACTTCGTACGTATTTGCATTTAGGAAAATTGCTACAAGCAATAAATTCTTGATGTTTATATTTATTTTCCTGAAGGACTAAATCTCCGCCACAATTTGGACATTTTTCACTAGGTTCCAAGGGTTTAGGATATAACGATTTTGGTTTAGGAAGTGCTTGATAATTGTTGGGGTTGGCTAGGGATAAGAGATTTTGAAACTTATCATAAAAACTAGTCAAGACCTGTTTTTTTTCTTCGGCGCCTGTGGAAATTTGATCCAAGGCTTCTTCGAGAGTTGAAGTATAGGCGATATTGATAAAGGAATCAAAATTATCGACTAAGACTTTATTTAAATAGATTCCTAACTGTGTAGGTTGATAATAGCCTCTTTCAACTAAAACATAGTCGCGAGTCGTGATGACTGTTGCAATATAAGCATAAGTCGAAGGACGACCAATATTTTCATCTTCTAGTTTTTTAATTAAAGATGCTTGATTATACCGATAAGGAGGAGTGGTAAATTTTTGTTCTTCCACGACACTAAGAGCTGATAATTGACTTCCAACTTGTAATGATGGTAAAATTATCTGGTCGCTATCTACTTGACGGGGAAGAACCTTTTCACAGCCTAAAAAAGTCAAAAGGGTGGAAGTGGCTTTAAAATCCCAACCATGAGAAGTTACGATTAAATCCGTTTTCCGACGAATCGAAGGACTCATAACCGAAGCCAGAGTTTGCTTATAAATCATCTCATAAAGTTTATACTCTACCGGATTCAATTTTAAACTATCTGGGGTATTATTAATATTTGTGGGTCGAATACCTTCATGAGCCCCAGTGCTTTCTTTACTAATAGGATAGCCCATGTACTCCGTTCCATAATTGGTTTCGATATACTTACGACAAGCAAAGATAAAACCACGATCTAAAGCCGTATCGGTGGTTCGATGGTAAGTGATCAAGCCGCTTTGAAACAAACTTTGAGCCGCTTGCATCGTTTTATAAGAAGTTAATTTTAATTTTTTTACGGCATCTTGCAGGAGAGTCGAAGTTTTATAAGGCATATAATAGTGCCTAGATGCTTCATTAACGCTAATATCCTTCACAGTAAAGGGGTTAACAGCCTCTTCTAAGATTTTCTTGGCCAGTGGCTTATCAACGCTTACAACATCACTAACATCATAGGCTGCCCGGAAATTTGGAAAATTTGCCCAAAGTAAATAATATTCTTGAGGGATAAAATTATTAATTTCTTCTTCTCTTTCACAAATAATTCGTAAGGCAACACTTTGCACTCGACCAGCTGATATTGCTCCGATAGCACTTTTAACAAAACGCGAAAGTTTATAGCCAACTACTTTATCGATAATGGCTCGTGTTTCTTGCGCATCACTTAAATTGCAATCAACCTCATGAGGATTTTGTAGAGCTTCTAAAATGGCTTTTTTGGTAATTTCATGATAAGAAATACGCACTTTATCATTCTTAAGATTTAACAATTTTAATAAAGCATAGGAAATAGCTTCGCCTTCTCGATCGGGATCAGAAGCTAAATAGATCC
The DNA here is from genome assembly GCA_031284745.1 of Acholeplasmatales bacterium. Taxonomy (GTDB): domain Bacteria; phylum Bacillota_I; class Bacilli_A; order Acholeplasmatales; family Acholeplasmataceae; genus JAITXV01. The sequence continues at coordinate 19,963 of JAITXJ010000044.1, forward strand.
GAGAAGATTGCAAGGCGGCGGCCTGAATCATTTCAATAGTTTTTTGATTAATAGCGATATAATCAACGAGCCAAGAATTAAAATCCACTCCAATCCCCTCATCAAGGGTATCAGCGATCTTATAAATATGTCCATATGTCGAGATGACATCATATTCATTATTTAATAAACTTTTGATATGTCGTGCTTTTGTCGGACTTTCGACGATGATTAATTCTTTACTCACTAAATTCTCCTAACATCACAAAAACATTTTATCATACATCTTTTAAATAAGCAAAAATAAGTTGATTTCTCCAAAAAAGGAGCAAGAGAGTTTAGCTTTTTTTCGTCGAATTTTTTTTCAGCAGGATTAACATGATGATACTTAAAATTAAAATCGTTAGTCCACTAAAAAGAAGGGCTAAAAACCATTTCATAGAAAATTGATAGGCGGTTAAATTAACCACTATTATGAGGCCAATATTACCTAGTAACAATACAATGGCCAGGGAAAGCAATAAGTAACTAGCGATTTTCATCTTTCAGATACCTAAAACTTTGACGGTGAAGTGGGCTACGACCAAATTTTAAAAGATTTTCATAATGTTGGGTTGTTAAATAGCCCTTATGTTTTTTAAGCCCATATTGAGGATAAATGAAATCATAGAAATCCATGAGGGCATCACGATGGACTTTCGCTAAAACACTAGCTGCTGCAATACTCAAACTAAGGGTGTCCCCTTTAGTTATAGAAATAATCTGCTTTTCGGGATTGCTAATCTTCACATGATCGATAAGGACAATAGAAATTTCCTTTGGTAAACGATTAATTAAATTATTCATCGCTAATTTCGTGGCTTCAAGAATGTTTATTTCATCGATAACTTGCGCACTTAAACACTCAACATCGGTATACAAAGCTTTTTGTTTAATTTCTTCTAGGGCTTTTAAACGTTGGTTAGCACTTAATTTCTTGGAATCATTAATATAAAAATATTCTTTGGATAAATCTAGTACCACTAAAGCAACACAGACATCACCAAAAACCGAGCCGCGACCAGCCTCGTCAATGCCCGCTATTAATAATTCACGATTGATATTTAAATCATATTCCTGCAAAGGATTTTTAAGCATTGAGACCACCATCTAGGGAAATTAAACCCAAATGACCACTACGAAATTCTTTTAATAAAAAACTATAGGCTCGCTCATAGTCATAATCATCTTTATTCAGATAAAATTTACATTTTTCACAAAGATGATCAATAATTTCATGAGGGGTTAAATTAGCGGTTAGTAAGCCATATTTAAGAAAAAATACTTGAGGATAATTAACGCTTAAATAATTAATTAAATATATACAGACGGTTTCTAAATCGATGATATCATCTTTAATCGAACCAATTAAAACCATTTTCATCCCCGTATCGTAATCGAGTTTACTCATCATAACCCCAGGAGAATCTAAAAGTTCTAAATAATCATTAAGTCGTGTCCAAGTAAAGCTTAAAGTGACCCCTGGTCGATTTTCCACCTTCAAATGAGAACCTGTTAAACGATTGATAAGGGTTGATTTTCCGACATTCGGAACCCCTAATACTAAAGCTCGAAATTTTCCAACCATCAACTGTTTGGCTTTCAAAGCTGCGATTTTATCTTTCATTACACTAAAAGTTAGGGGGATAATTTTATGCACATTAGTACCTTTTTTAGCATCAATGATCAAAGTGGGAAAGGGTATTTTTTTAACTTGGTTGGTAAGAGCCTTTTTATCGGTTAAATCAGCCTTGTTGATTAAAACGATAATTTGCTTGGTTTTTACCTGATCAATGAGGTTATAATTGATGGAGGATAAGGGGCAGCGGCCATCAACTAAAAGATAAACTAAGTCAACTACTTTTAATTTCGTTGCTAGTTCATCTAAAGTTTTTTTCATATGCCCAGGAAACCAGTTAATCATTTAAAAAGAATTTTCCCGTAAATATTCGTGCGTTTAATCGGTCCAAAATAACGTGAGTCCTGAGATATATCAAAATTATCTCCTAAAACTAGATAACAATCTAAAGGTAAAATAAAAACAGTTGGTGTTTCATCTTCGATGGTACTAACCCCACGTAAAGTGCTCCATTGAGCAAGCGTAATGCTCAAGTTTTCATTTTTCGCAAAATCGGGGTGAACTACCTCACTAGTATTATTCTTCACATAATAAACTCCATCTAAGTAAAAATAATTGATGACATCACCAGGGCTCGCAAAAACTCTTTTCACCAAAAGTTCTTCTTCACCATCTACCCGCACGACCACGATATCTCCATTTTTAATTTCTTGCAGAGCTAAAGGATACACAGCCACCAACTTCCCATCTTCCAAGGTAGGATACATCGAAGACCCATCCACACGATGAACTTGAAAAAAGAAAGTCAACACAAAAGTGATAATTAATAAACTACTAGCAATGAACGCTACATAATCACAAAAACTTAGGAGTTTCGACTTCATAGTGAGTTTAGAAACTAAAAGATAAATCATTAAAATTAAACTTAAACCACCAAAAATTAAACTAACGATTACTAAAGTATAAGAAATTAAATTACCTGCTAAAACTAAGAATAAAGCAATTAAAAAAACAAACAAACTCAGAATTGCTAAATAAATAATTTTTTTAACTTTACTCATGTTTCAAAATTCCCTTTACTTCCGGCAAGCCCACTAAGACTTCACGTGCCTTGTTGGAAATAAGTGGTCCGACAATTCCTTCTTTTTCTAAAACATTCATGATTCTGGTGGCCTTATCAAAACCCCAATTAAACTTAATCATTAGGGAGTTGGTACTCGCACTATTATAAGACACCACATAGATGGCGGCATCATAGACTTCGTCATCAATAGTTTTCGTCAAACTACCTAAATCACTCGCATAGAAGGCATATTTAGGGGTACTAATACTGCGGATGTAATCCATACAAGCCCGAATGTCGGCATTTTCTATAAAAGCCCCTTGGAGACGTTTGAGTTCACTATCATCTTTAAATAACATATCTCCCTTACCAACCAATGTTGTAGCATCTTTAGAATCAATGATGGTACTCGAATCAGTGGCTGAAGGGACGGCAAAAGCAATTCTTTTCGGAAAGTTATTTTTAATATTGCCATTGATTACTTTAACGGTTGGTCTTTGCGTAGCACAAATCATATGGATTCCACAAGCTCGCGCTTTATTGGCGAGGGTTTCCATATAATAATCGATTTCCGTGGAAGATTCATTCATGAGATTAGATAATTCATCAATAATTAAAACAATTCTTGGTAAACTTTCAGCGCTACAATCTTCATTGACTTTTTCATTAAATTCACTAATTTTTTTGACCTTATGTTCTTGAAATAAACGATATCTTTCATTCATTTCCCCTACTAGCCAACCCAAAGCTTTGACCGCATCTTTGGTATCATAAATAATTGGGGTTAACAGATGAGGTATTTCCGCATAATCTGATAATTCCACTCTTTTGGGATCAACTAGAATCAAACGAACTTCACTAGGATTATTTCTAAGTAGTAAACTAACGATTATCGTATTTAAACAAACACTTTTGCCTTTCCCCGTCGAACCGGCAATTAATAAGTGAGGAGCATCTTCTAAATCAAAAAAACAATTTTTATTATCAAAGTCCACTCCTAAAACGCAATTTAAAGGTTTTTTAGGATTATCAAAAAGCGGATCATCAATACATGACCGAAAGGAAACAATCTCTTGAACTTTATTTTCTGCTTCAATTCCGACTGTTGATTTACCAGGAATTGGGGCTTGGATACGAATAGTCTTCGCTTCAAGTTTAGCTTGAATATTTTTATCCA
>JAITXJ010000003.1 GCA_031284745.1 Acholeplasmatales bacterium
TAAATACTTTTCTTATCAATGTTAATATAAGTATTTTGGAATAAATTAAATATTTTATAAAATATTTGAGAATGTTAACAATATGTTTAGATAATAATTTGAATATCATTAGTTAGTACCTTATAAAAGAAAAATGACACTATTTCTAGTGTCATTTTGATTAATTTATTCAATTTACCATTAAATCTAGCTATTCTGTTCTTATCGCTTAAAGCAATCAAATACTTTATTTGGGGCGGCCGATGAGAATTGAACTCACACATACCGGGACCACAATCCGGTGCCTTAACCCTTTGGCTACGGCCGCCACATAACAAAATTATATCATTAATTCTATTTTTTCCTCTTAATTTTGTATAATGTTTAGGTGAGGTATTTATTATGGTCTTAAAATGGATAGGTAGAATATTATATGTCTTAATTGTTGGGTTTGCAACCTACTTTATGATAACGGTCGCAATCGCAGCAAGAACTACTTCTTATCTTGAAAGTGTTAAAGAAGAATGTATTAACGACAATAAGTATTTAATTACTGCCTATACAGTCGGTAATTCTCAGGGTGGTACCCAAGCTTACATTTTAAGTGATCCAATCTATGAGAAAACTTTCAATTTAAAAGATCCTAGCGATGAAACTAAAAATCGTTATAATGTTAAGGTTCAAGCTTATTCTTACACCATCTTTGATAAAAAAAATTCCTATAATTATTTTGCAATCATCTTCAAAGATATTGAAATTAATGTTGATGGAGTTTTAAGAGACGCTGATGGCTTATTACAAATGACAGCTCAATTTGAATTTGATCAAAGTATTTTAATCGATAATACCTGGATATTGACCCACACCACGGCTATAGCGCCAATTTATGATCCTTCAACTGGGATATTGATGATTAACTCAGAATCCCTTAAAGCTCAAGATGGAAGTCCCTCCAACATAAAAAAAATGGAAATTTATTATAAGACCGAGACTGGTGAAGTTCCCTTCCTTAAATTAAAGCAAGAAGAAACTGGAGTCGTTTTAGATGGTGTTGATGCCTTTGGAAGTATTGATACTACTCGATTATATGATTTCAAGGGCGATGCTATTCGTTTAAATCACCTTTATCCAACTGCCCAAAACAATGATGTACTTTATTATAATGCGCAAGCAGTCAATGATTTAAAAAAGTTTGATAAAGTAATCTTCAATTATATGTCAATCTTTGTGGCGATTGTTATTGTCATTACTTACTTAATATTTTTCAATAAAATGGTAGTTAATTTAATTAAAACCAAAATTGAAGCTCGTAAAAATAAAAAACTAGGCGCCACTACCATTACTCCTAATAGTGCCGTCGACATTCAACGATCCGACGTCATTGATTCTCAACCAAAAGATTAATAAATAAAAAAACGTACCTCGAAGGTATGTTTTTTTATTGGTCCCGTCGATGGGAGTCGAACCCACACGTTATCACTAACACTGGATTTTGAGTCCAGCGCGTCTGCCTATTCCGCCACGACGGGATAAATTCTTACATGTAACTAGGAATCAAGATCCCTAAGAGACCTAGTCCATGACTTAAAACTTTTCGAACCAAATTAACAAAATACAATTTTGTTGCAATTTCTATTTCACTACCTTCGTGAATCTTGGTAGTAGCATAAAGGTTATTAAAATCATTAGCTAAACCCAAAAGATATTTGCCGATCTGCGAAGGCTGGTTTTCCACCAAAGCACTATCAATAACTTGAGCATATTTAGCGAGGGTTTTAAAGATATTAAAAAACTTATCAGTAGAAAGTAACTCCCAATCATAATCTAAATTTTTATATTTAATATTTTTTAATTTTTCTAAAGATTTAATTCGAATAATTGTATATTGAATATAAGGACCAGTATTACCCGTAAAATTGCTCATCGCTTCAATATTAAAATTAATATTTAAAACTCGATCATTTTTTAAATCATTAAAAATAATAGCTCCCATCGCGATTCTTTTGACCACTGGGGAAGAAATCTTGATATGAGGATTTTTTTCTTTCATGGAAGCCACAATTCTTTCTTTGGTATAATCGATTAATTCTTCTAGCTTAGCAAATTTACCTTCTCTAGTGGATAACTTATGGCCATCCATTAAGACTAATCCAAAATTAATATGTTGAATATCTAAATCATAGCCCATTTTTTGAACTAAATTTTGTAGTTGTTGAAAATGCAACTTTTGTTCATTACCAACCACATAAAGAATTTTTTGAAAATGAAAAGTTTCCAAACGATATAATAAAGCTGTTAGATCGCGAGCAATATATAAGGTTGTATCATCACCACGCTTGATTAAGGCTGGTGGTAAATCACCATCTAATTTAACAATCAAGGCACCATCATCAATATTCGCCAAATGTTTATTTTTTAATTCCTCAATAACTGCGGCGATCTTATCATTAAAAAAGGATTCGCCAGTAATATAGTCAAAATGAACATTTAAAATATCATACATTCGACCAAACTCTTTCAGAGATTCTTCTTTAAAATAGTTCCATAATTTTAGATATTCCAAATTACCATGTTCTAAGCCAAAGCTAATCTTCCGAGCTTCATCTTCCAGGGTTGGATCATTTTTGGCTTCTTCATGAAATTTCACATAAAGTTTTTGAATTTCTAAAAGAGGATTTTGCGCAATTATCTGCGGATCACCCCAATGTAAATAGCCATAGATGATTTTCCCAAATTGGGTACCCCAATCGCCTAAGTGATTAATGCCGATCACCTTATAACCTAAAAAAGTATAAATATGCTTTAAACTATGCCCAATAATCGTACTACGTAAATGCCCCACACTAAAAAACTTCGCAATATTGGGGCTGGAATAATCGATGACCACTACTTGACCATTAGCTTTTTTAGGCTTTAAAATTTTACTTAGTTTAAATTCTTGTAAAAATAATTGGCGATTTAAATAAATATTTAAAAAACCATTTAGTAAATTAGCCGAAGAAAAATAGCGATTAGTTTTTAAGACGTTCACTAATTCCAAATATAAGTCATTTAAATCAACTTGATAGTTTTTTACTAAATTGAAAAGGGGAATTGCTAAATCAGAAGGGCCTTTTTTTGGTTCTTCAATGATGATATTTTGATACTTGGTATAAGCGATAATTGTTTGGATTAAATCGGCTTTAATCAGACGAAGCATTTTAATTAAGTTGTTTTTTCTTTCTAATAACTAAGAAGGTGGTTAAGCCAGCGGCTGCTACAATTGCGACACTGCCGATGACGATTACCGCAATCGCCCAACCAGGCAAAGCAATTAATTTAGCTTTATAACCTTCAGGAATAATGTTATATAAACTAACATAAGTATCTCGCACATTAGTTGCACCATTGTGTTTAAACACCCCATCCACATAATTACCACCATAAAAAACCAGTAATTGCGGATTTTCATTATAACTAGGGGAAGTAGCACTAAATTCATAAGGTACACTATATTGATCTTTCAATTTATGAAGAACTTCTTTATAGGCATCTAAATCCTTAGTTTCTAAAAATAAAATGGAATTAACTTTTTCACTAATGGAATTAGTAAATTTATTATTTTCTAAATCAAAAAATAAAAGAGTTTCTTTCAAAGAGGCTTCATAAACTTGCAGATTAGTAACTGTTGCCGATTGCCAGACACCACCTACCAATAAGATAAGAGCGTTGCCGGAATCAATATGGCGTTCTAATTGTTCATAAGTAACCACATCATAATGATTTTTCTTAATTAAATTAGCCGGAGTTTCTAACTTATTGTATTTTTCTGATAACTTAGTACTTTCGCTCTTCACGCTAAATACAATGACCAAAATTAATACTACCGCGATAACACCGATAATTAACCATACTAAAAATGGAACTTTAGAATTTGTTTGTTTATATTTGGATATCTTATTTACTTTTATTGTTTTCGAATTGGATCTTGCCATAATACTCCCTTAATAACCTAAATAATTATACCAAATATTAAATCAAGATGAAAATTTTTATTACTTTTTCAGATAATATTCTTTTATTGGCTTTTTTTGGTATAATTTTAGTATGAAAATAGATAGAACTCTTAATATTTTGTTTTGTACTAGTGAAGCCTTCCCCTACATTAAAACTGGTGGTTTAGCTGATATGAGTTATTCGTTACCCCAAGAATTAAGTCAAAAAAAGCACAATGTCAGCGTAATATTACCCTTTTACAGCAAATTTATTAGCCAAGAGGATGCTCGATATTTAGGCTACGCTTTCGTCTTTATTTTAGGACGTCAAAGAATGGTCAAATATTATGAAAAAATCTTTCAAGGGCTACGATACATTTTAGTCTTTAATGAAGAACTTTTCGGTCGTGACTATATCTATGGTGGCCCCGATGAAGCTGAAAGATTTATTTTTTTTGATTATGCTATTTTAGAAAGTATTACTGCTCTTAATTTAGATGTGGATATTCTTCATCTTAATGACTGGCAAACTTCCCTCGTGCCTTATATTCTCGATGAACAATATCGTCAGAGTAAACCCGATAAGTATTTTTTAATTCGTACACTTTTAACGATTCATAACTTACAATACCAGGGAGTTTACCCTTTAGAATGTCAAGAAATGCTAGGAAAACTCAACGATCATACCTATAATCATTTTGGTTCTTTTAATATGTTAAAAACCGGTATCGTGCGCGCTTCTGCTATCAATACCGTGAGCCCAACTTATAAAGAAGAAATCCAAACTCAAGGTTTTGGTTTCTCCTTAGATGGTGATCTTTACTGGCGAAAAAGTAGTTTATTTGGTATTTTAAACGGCATTGATTATCAAGTATATAACCCGAAAACCGATCCTAATTTATATAAAAACTATCAAAAACCTTATTATCAAAAAGGTAAGCAAGTAAATAAAGAAGGTCTCTTAAGAGATTTAGGTTTAGTGGAAAATCTCGATTTTCCTTTAATTAGTTTTATTTCTCGTTTAACCTCACAAAAAGGCGTCGATTTAGTCATCGATGTCCTGAACGATTTAATTGAATGCAGCAATGCCAATTTTATCATCATTGGGTCTGGAGACCGAGGATATGAGGAAAAATTACAATATCTACGCGATCAATTTCCAACTAGAATTTATTTTTATAAGGGCTTTGAACCAAATTTAGCCAGCAAGACTTATGCGGGATCGGATTTATTTTTAATGCCTTCACTTTTTGAACCATCGGGCTTATCCCAAATGATTGCCTGCCATTATGGAACCCTCCCAATTGTCCGAGAGGTTGGAGGATTAAAAGATAGTATTATTCCTTATAATGAATTCGATTTAAAAAAAGGTTGTGGTTTTACTTTTGCTTACTATGATTTGTGGGATTTTAAAAATGCCATCTATCGAGCCATCAATCTTTATAAATATAATAAACCTCATTTTAATCAATTAATTTTAAACGCTATGAACAAAAATTTCTCAATGGTCAAGGTAGCAAAAGAATATATTAGCTTATATAATAAAATTTTAAAAGATTTTTAAAATATTTAGTATAATATTATCGCAAGGAGAAAAGTTATGGAGATTTTGTCAATTATTTTAGCAGGGGGACAGGGTAGTCGGTTAGACTTACTATCCCAACGTCGTAGCAAACCAGCCATGCCATTTGCTGGTAAATTTCGAATTATCGACTTTGCTTTATCAAATTTAATGCATTCCCAAATGTATGATTGCGCGATTTTAACCCAATACCAACCATTGTCTTTAAATGAACATATTGGAAGTGGAAAACCCTGGGATTTAGACCGTTTAGAAAGTCATGTTTCCATTTTACAACCGCATAAGCAATGGTATGAGGGAACCGCTGATGCTGTTAAAAAAAATATCGAATTTATCGAAAGAAAAAATCCTAAATATATTTTACTTTTAAGCGGTGATCATATTTATAAAATGGATTATCGCAAGATGTTAAATGCTCACATCGAAGCCCTTAATAGTGTGACGATTGCTGCACAAGTGGTACCATCTGAAGAAACTCATCGTTATGGTATTTTAGAAACTGATGAAAATTTAAGAATAACTTATTTTAAGGAAAAGCCAAAGGAAACCACTTCCAATTTAGCTTCCATGGGTATTTATATTTTTAATACCAATGTTCTTTTAGAAGCTCTTCGTAAAAATACTCATGAAGATTTAGATTTTGGGAAGCATATTATTCCTGATTGTTTAAGTGATGATCGTTTAAGGGTCGGAGCTTATATCTATAGTGGCTATTGGGTGGATGTCGGAACCTTAGATTCCTATTTAGCAACTAATTTAGAATTAACCAAACCTTTTTCGAAATTAGATCTTTATGATACTAATTGGAAAATTCACACAAAAAGTGA
>JAITXJ010000016.1 GCA_031284745.1 Acholeplasmatales bacterium
GAGAGAGAGAGAGAGATTTGAACTCAAGTTGAGTTACTTTACTTGGACTAGAATTTATAACATTCATCAGATAAACTCCTTTTCTAATGGCATAAATATTATACTATTTTATTAAAAAAAATTATTAATTTTTATTATTATTACAAACAACAAGTAAATTCTATTGTTAAAACAACTTTTATTGGTTTTGTTTTTAATAATAATCTGAAGTTTATTTATAATCAAGATAGAAAGTTTTTCTCAAATGCGATAAGTCATAGTTCATTCCACTTAGTTTTTATAATAGATAAAAATAATTAAAAGATTAATCACCAAATATCTATCACTATTTATAACAAAATCAATAGAAAACAATTCCTAGACAACAAAAAAAGACTAGTCCAAAAAAGGCTAGTCTTTTTGTCAATCTAATATTCTTAAGCTTTAGTAGTATCAGTGGACTGTAACTTCTTTAAGGTTCGTGCGGAAACCTTAACTTTTTTTACATTACCAAGTTCATCAACTAGATGAACGGTTTGTAAATTAAGTTTCCACATGTGACGAGTCGCGTTCATTGCGTGACTTCTGCGGTTTCCTGATAAAAATGATTTTCCTGTTATATAATCTTTTGCCATAAAATCTCCTAAATAACAATAATGATTCTATCACAAAGTACAAAATAACATCTTTTTTTTACTCAAAAGATCCTTTATAAGTCATTAATTTGCTTTTTCTCCGGTTTTTTACCAAAATTTATCCACAAAAAAGTATTTTGCAAGGTAATATCTAATATTTTGTGATCTTTCCACCAATTAGACCAGTTGTATAGGATGCTTTTAGAATCAATAATTTTCATAAAAACGCCCTAGATTAACTCCACATTATTAAACTTAACACCTTTATACTTTTTAATTATGGAATAAGTCATCGAATCCATCTTACAATTTTCAAATAAAGTATTCGAAAATTTATTTCGATCAAAATAACAGGACTTAAAAGTAACACCACGAAAAGTTATATCGTTAAACCGATTAAAACCAAAATTGACCTTTTCTAAAGTTCCCTCAACTATCTCAATATCATTATAAAGACCAGAATTAAAATTACAATTATAAAATTTAAAATTGTTAATTTTTATATCATCAAAATTAGTGGAATTGCATGTCAAATTGTTCAGCTCTACAGCATCAATGCTGGCATCACTGAAATTGGAAGCATCTACGAGAAGGTTTCCGGCTTTGGTTTTGCTGATTTTAGTATCGCTGATGTTAGATGCTATTAATTTTAGATTATCGAATTGACATTCGTTAAAATTACAGTCACTAAAGCTGGAGGAACGGAAGTGGTAACCACTTAAATCCGTGTGATTAAAGGACACATCATTTAAAACTCCTAAAGAAAAATTCTTGGGTAGAGGACAGTGTTCATTAAATACAACCCCACTATGGCGGGAGAAATTCACATTAAGGTTTCTCAGGATGTTACGTACTCCTCGATGGATCTTACCCCCAAAATTTTTAAATTCAAAAATTGAATCATCTTGTTGAGTATCATCATCATCCTCGTCATCATCAAACGAACTAGTTTTGTGATCGCTTTGCTCATCATCACTAAGGTCGTCTTCTTCTTCAGCATCTAAATCTTCATCGCTGGTGATAACGATTTGTGGCTCAACGTTAATCTCACCGACGGAAACTTTAGGTTGGGGAGTGACCTCAACGATGGGCTCTGGTTTGGATTGCGTATAGACGTTAAAAAAGATTAGAGGATTAATTTCTAAAATCTCACAAATCCGACCAAGAGTATTGATGTCAGGACTCGATTCTCCCCTTTCCCATTTGGAAATAACCTGAAAAGAAACTCCTAATAAATCCGCTAAATCTACCTGAGCTAAATTTTTCTCTTTTCTTTTTTGAGCAATAATTTCTCCAATTTCATAATTATTCATATAATTCTCCTTTTGAAGACTCTCTTGAGTCTTTCCACGATTTAGAGTATTTATTCTATAAATAGCATAATAATTCTCTATTTCGTTGAATATTATATCACAAGAATATTTTTATTGATAAAAAATATGTTAATTTTTATAATGTTTATAATTAATAGCTATTTTTAATATATTTTTAAGCCATATATTATTATTTGTAGTATAATATTAGTGCGAATGTATTTATCATTCTAAATATTTAGCAGTACAATAATAAATTTAATAGGAGAATTATGGTTAATCAAAATATAACTGGTGAGCTATTCATCAAAATGATTAAGAATGGTGCTATAAATCTTAAGAATAAGCACGAGGAAATTGACCATCTAAATGTCTTTCCAGTTCCTGATGGGGACACTGGTACCAACATGCAAATGACGATGATGGCCGGCGTAAGAGAATTAATTAATACTGATACTAATTCAGTAGTAGACATATCAAAAATATTATCAAGAGGATTATTAATGGGCGCAAGAGGAAACTCTGGAGTCATTTTAAGTCAATTCTTTCGTGGTCTCAGCCAAGTAATCCAATCTTTGGGTAAGACAATTTTGAATGTTCGAGATTTCATATCTTGTTTAGACGGTGGACGACAGATGGCTTATAAGGCGGTCAGCGATCCCGTTGAAGGAACAATCCTCACCGTTATTCGACAGTCAGCAGACCGAGTTAATCAAAATGTAGAAAAATATAATAATATTGAGGAAGTCATGAATGATTATTTAGATCAGGCCAAGATTACCTTAGAACAAACCCCAGAAATGTTACCAGTGTTAAAACAGGCAGGCGTAGTTGATTCCGGGGGAGCAGGTTTTATAAAGGTAATCGAAGGGATGATTGAAGCTTTGAACGGTAAAGAAATCAAAGAGTTGGTTTCCAGCGATGAGCATCAAGCCATTGGCATCGAAGCTTTAGGAAATGTTGAGATCACTTTTGGTTATTGCACAGAGTTTATCATCAAATTATTCAATAAACATGAATTTGAAGAAGAACCGCTCAAAAATATTCTTAATTCTATGGGTGATAGTCTTGTTTTAGTTAATGATGATGAATTAGTGAAAGTTCATGTGCATACTAATGAACCAGGGGTAGTTTTAACAATTGCCCAAAAATATGGTGAACTTCGTACTTGTAAGATCGAAAATATGCGTATTCAGCATAATCAAATTTTAGGAGTGGAAGAAAAACCCAAAGCCAAAGAAGAATACGCAATTATTGCGGTAGCCTCTGGTAATGGAACCAAGGATATTTACAAAGAATTTGGAATAAACTATATCATTGATGGTGGTCAAACGATGAATCCACCAGCTGATGATTTTGTTAAGGCAATTAAAAAGGTCAACGCCAAACACGTTATTATCTTACCTAATAATTCCAATATTATCTTAACTGCTACTCAAAGTGCGTCTTTAGTTAGCGATTGTGATATTCGAGTAATGAAAACTAAAAATGTCGCAGAAGGATATAGCGCTTTAATGGCTTTTGATTCAAGTTTAACTATTGATGAAATAGTCAATGATATGAATAATAATATCAAAAATTGTACCTCTGGCGAAGTAACTTATGCGATCCGCGATACTAAGATGGATGATATTATTGTCAAAAAAGGTGACTATATTGGCTTATCAAAGGGTCACATTCTCACTTCGAAAGCATCCAAACTTTTAGCCACTAAAGAATTACTGAAGCACATGATCAAAGAAGAAGCAGGAATTGTCACCATCTTTTATGGTTTAGACGTAACTAAAAAGGAATTAGATGGAATAAGGAACTTTTTAGCTAAAGATTATCCAGACCTAGAAGTAGAAATATTAGAAGGTAAACAAGACATTTATTCTTTTATCATCGGTATTGAATAGTTTTTAGTGACTTCTGTTTATCTTTTTGTCAATAAGTATCAATATAATCTCGAAATTCTGCAACAATTAAAAATTCACGCCCATCACTACTTAAATATTGATAAACGCTTCACCTCTTATACAGGTTGGTGGTATCTTTATAATATTTTATTAAAAGACTATAAAATTAATCTTTTAGAGCAAGATATTACCTATGAAAGAAATAAGCCCTATATCAATGGGATCTATTTTAATATCTCGAACTCTGCCGAACTTATCGCCATTGTCATTAGCGATCAAGAATGTAGTATCGATATCGAATATGTGGACTATAAAAGAAACATTGATCTAATAAGCCAAAGACTTTTTAATGAGGTTCTTAATAACGAACTGTTTTATCAAAAATGGACAATTTTTGAAGCTAATATTAAATACCACAGCCGCGAATCCAAAACAACTTTTACTTGGAAAGAGCATTACCAACAAAGTTCTTACTATCTTACGCTTTGTTATAATGGTAAAAAGCCTCGTTTGCATCACGATTTTTAAAATAAACTGCTTAAATTTTATTAGTGAATCTTTTAAAAAAGTAAATCAAAATAAAAAAGGAGATAACTCCTTTTTTATTTTTAACATTAAATTTAATTAAATAAACAAGATTATTTATTCTTCTTACTCAGTTTAGATTCAATTACTTTAACTAAATCGCCAATAGTTCGAACATCGCGAAGTTCTTCATCAGAAATAGAAATCCCGTATTCGTCCTCCGCTGCAATGATAATATTGACCGAATCAATAGAATCAAGTTTTAAATCATCAGTTAAAACCGTATCTAGTGTAATTGTGCTAGGGTCGATCTTGTTATCTTCGCCCTTTTCTTTTAATATTAATTGTATGATTTTTTCTAGTACCATTTTGGTCTCCCTTTTAATACATAAAAATTATATCATAAATCAAAAAATTTCTGAAAATTAACATTTAATTGATCCTGATAATCAACTGATAACTGAAATTTCCAATTATTGGTGCTCGTACCAGGAATATTCATGCGAGCTTTGCTATCAAGTAATAATAGGTCTTGAATCGGATAAATAGTTAAGTAACTTTCTAAATAGTGGATTTTCTGAATAATAGCTAAAGCAAAGCCTGGCAGATTTGTTGCGTCCAACTGCGGATTAACTAAATTTTTAATGGCCTCTAATTCTTTGGTAGTTTTACTGGAAAGCCAACCAACCAAGGTATCATTATCATGGGTTCCGGTATAACAAACGGCCCGGGGGTAGTTGATAAAGGGAACAAGATTTTCTTTATCTTCTAACAAAAATTCAAAAACCTTCATTCGAGGGATTCCAAGATCCTTAATAGCAAGATCAATATCCTTAGTTAAAAGGCCCAGATCTTCGGCGATTAATTTTTCACCTTTAATCAAAGGATCGATCATTTTAAAGAAATCCGTATATGGCGTTGGATAGTAAATGCCATCAATTGCCTCTAAGCCTTGTGGAATCGCGTAATAGCGAAAAAAACCAATAAAATGATCAATTCTTAGAATATCCACCATTTCTAGATTACGATTAATTCTTTTTTGGAGAAAACTAAAATTATTGCGTTTTAAATAATTCCAATTATAAAGAGGGTTTCCCCACTTTTGGCCACTTTTAGAAAAATAATCGGGCGGTACTCCCGCTACGACCGTAGGGTTATATTCCTCATCGACTAAAAAGTTTTGAGCATTCCCCCAGACATCAGATGAATCAAGGGCTACATAAATCGGCATATCACCGATTATTTGAATATTTCGACTATTGGCGTATGACCTGATCTTCTTCCACTGCAAATCAAAAATATATTGGACAAAAAACCAATAGCTAATTTCGAGATAATGGATTTTTTCTAAATTAAAAAGACCCTGTCTTTTTTTATACTCGGGAGGAAATTGGGATAAACTGAGATAACCCAATTTTACTTTTAAAGTTTGAAATAAGGCATAATCGTGAAGCCAATAAAAGTTTTGATTGATAAAAGCAATATATTGTTTGGAATCATCTAAAAAACGACTGTGAGCTAAACGAAGATAATCATCTTTTAAGGCATGGGGGTCATTCGAATATGTCGCCAGTTCATCCAAACTTAAAAGACCACGCTCCTGCAAATCCCCTAAATCAATTAATTGCTCGTTGCCGGCAAAAGAACAGATACTCATGTAGGGAGAGTCGCCAAAAGTGGTCGGAGCAAGCGGTAAGACCTGCCAATAAGAAAAATTCTTGGTGGCTAAAAAATCAATAAATTTATAGGCTTCCTTACCCAAAGAACCTAGATGGTTTTTTTCATATAAGGAAGTAATATGTAGTAAGATTCCTTTATTCATTTCTTGCTCACTTGATGCTTTTTAAATGCCAAATATCATCGTTGTATTGTTTAATCGTCCGGTCACTAGAAAAATAGGCACTTTTAGCAATATTCACGATCACTTTTGCATACCAATTATTTTTATTTTTATACATATTATTAATTTTTTCATGGGCTAAACGATAAGCCTCAAAATCTTTTAAAACAAAGTAGGTATCCCGATTTAATAAGTTATTTTTTAAATCAAAGAATTCTTGATCAGGAGTAATGCTGCACATATAATCAATGACCTGATTAAGGTTGTGATCGCTTTGATATAAATCATAAGGTCGATAGGCCCCGCTGGTTGATAATTGATTAACTTCTTTACTAGTGAGACCAAAGATGACGATATTCTCCCGGCCTACCAATTCACTGATTTCGACATTAGCCCCATCTAAAGTACCTAAAGTAAGAGCACCATTCATCATAAACTTCATATTGCCAGTTCCCGAAGCTTCCTTCGAGGCAGTGGATATTTGTTCCGAAACATCACAGGCAGGGACTAATATCTCCGCATAACTGACATTATAGTTAGGAATAAAAACCACTTTTAAAAGATGAGCAGTGAGTTTATCCTCATTGATAATGGAAGCCATCGTATTAATAAGTTGAATTGTCTTCTTAGCAAT
>JAITXJ010000013.1 GCA_031284745.1 Acholeplasmatales bacterium
GAATTACTACCAGATAATTCTAACTATGCGGAATACTGGAATCAAAGATATATAAGTGATGCTCGAGGGTTTGCGTTTATGTTTAGTGGACTAATCTGGCATTTAAACTAAGTTTATAACTAAGTACTATAATCAAAGATTAAAAAGATATTATCCATATTATTTCTTTTAAAGATATTTTTATTTATTCAAAAACTCCTCGTTTTTTCCTTTATCCTAGTTTCATTGACAAAGTATGCAAATTGGCCAATATCCAATATTTTTATCTAAATACATCTTATTGTTAAGATTTTTTTTACTTAGAATAAATAACTAAAGTAATTTTATCAAATTTTTAATCTTTAAAAAATAATAATGTATAATATTAAATAGTTAGCCAAGACTAACTTAAAGGATTAATATGGAAAAAAAGTTAAATGAAATGGCAATTAAAGAAAGTGGAATTATTACCAAGGTCGATGGCAATAAAACGATTCGTCGAAGATTATTAGACATGGGGGTCGTAAGCAATACCAAAATAACCATGGTTAAATTAGCTCCTCTAGGTGATCCCATTCAGGTTCATTTACGTGGTTATGAACTAACTCTTCGCAAATCCGAAGCACAAATCGTTAGTGTTGAAATTGATAATGGAGGAGAAAAGCATGATTAGAGTCTGTTTAGTCGGTAACCCTAATAGTGGAAAAACTACCCTTTTTAATAACTTAACAGGAGCTAGTGCTCATGTGGGAAATTGGCCCGGAGTCACCGTCGAAAAACTTGAAGGTAAATATCGTGGGAAAAAAGGTTCTGAACCTATTATCGTTACCGATTTACCCGGAATTTATTCTTTTAGTCCGTATTCCAATGAAGAAATAGTTTCGAGAAATTTTATTATTGATGATCATCCTGATGTTATTATCAATATCGTTGATGCGACCAGTTTAGAAAGAAATCTTTATTTGACAACTCAATTACTAGAAACCAATATTCCAGTTGTGGTAGCCTTAAATTTAATGGATGTCGTCAATAAAACAGCCACCAAAATTGATGTGGAAGCTCTTAGTTTGAAGTTGGGAGTTCCCGTGGTATCGATTTCGGCCTTAAAAAATACCGGCTTACAGGAATTAATGACCGCTGTCGTCAAGGTAGCTAGCGGACAAAGAACGCAAAAAACAATTATTAAAAATAAAAATCTCATAAAATTAATTAAAAAAATTGAGAAAGTTTTTGCGGAATCAAACTTTTCTAATCCTTTATTCCATGCTATTAAGATGATTGAAGGAGATGAATATGAAGCCAAAAATCATCCCGATATCCTTGGGGCCATTAAAGAAGCGATTGAGAACTTTAGTGATCCGGTCTTTGGAGCGGATTTAGAGGCTTTGATCGCTAATGAAAGATATGAAGTTATTGAACACGATTTTATGTTAGCTGCGAAGATTGATGAAAATACCAATGCTAGAACGGTAAAAATTGATAAAGTTTTTACCCACAAAATCTGGGGAATTCCCATTTTTCTCGTTATCTTATTTTTAATTTTTCATCTAACTTTTTCTGAAGACCTCTTCTATTTAAACGCCATGGGGCTGGTCGATGTGGTTAGTTTTGCTAACACACCATTTGAGGGATTATTCGCCACAGCCGGTATTAATAGTCCCGGGGTCATCTTATTTAATATCTTAGATATTGGATCAAGTAGTTTATCAGCTTGGATTGGCGATCTCCTAGCCACTAGCCCGCAATGGGTCAATGGCTTAATTGTCGATGGTGTTTTGGGTGGTCTTTTAGCAATATTAGGTTTCTTACCACAAATTCTTTTACTTTTCTTTTTCTTTTCCTTATTAGAAGACACTGGTTATATGGCCAGAATTGCTTTCATTCTGGAT
Organism: Acholeplasmatales bacterium; assembly: GCA_031284745.1. Taxonomy (GTDB): domain Bacteria; phylum Bacillota_I; class Bacilli_A; order Acholeplasmatales; family Acholeplasmataceae; genus JAITXV01. The sequence continues at coordinate 1,869 of JAITXJ010000013.1, forward strand.
CGCATATTTCGACGTTTGGGGATTAGTGGTCGAGCGATCATGCCCTTAATCATGGGTTTTGGTTGTAGTGTACCGGCCATGATTGCGACGAAACCCTTAAAAGATGAAAACGAAAGAATCAGTATTATTCGGGTCATTCCTTTCTTCTCTTGTGGAGCAAAACTACCAATTCTCACCGGCATAGCTGGGGGAATTGTCCAGGTCTTTGGTATCGCAAATGTCGATTTAATCACTTACGGCATGTATTTGTTAGGGATTTTAACCGCTCTAACCACCATTATCATCATGCGAAATACTTCCCTGAAGGGAACAGTTACGCCGTTTATTATGGAACTACCCGCTTATCGCTTACCAAGATTTCAATCTTTAATGATTCATCTTTGGGATAAATTAAAACATTTCTTAAAAAAGGCCTTTACAATTATCTTAGCTTCCACCATTGTTATTTGGTTTATTTGTCATTTTTCCTTCCGTTTTGAATTTCTCACCGATGAGCGAATGAATGAATCGATCATTTCTTTAATTTCCCAAGTTATTAGTCCTATCTTTACGCCTTTGGGCTTTGGGTGGCAACTTCATAGAGAGTTTGGCTGGGTCTTCACCGTAACCATCATTAGCGGATTAATCGCTAAAGAAAATGTGGTAGCGGTCTTAGTAACTCTAGCTAGTGTCGTGGCTAGTGGGTTTGCTGGGGGGGAAGCCGAAGCGATTAATTCCTTAATTGCCTCTTCGGGAATTATGGTGCCAGCTTTACTTAGTTTCGTCGCCTTTAATATGTTAACAATTCCTTGCTTTGCGGCTGTGGCAACGGCGCGAGCAGAATTACCTAAGAAAAAATTCTTTACGACGATCTTGTTTTGGTTAGCCACATCTTATCTGGTTTCTTCGATAATCTATGTTAGCTTTTCTTGGTGGTGGAGTATCTTCATCTTTATTGCTTTAGGAGTGGGAGTATATTTTCTCATTCACTATGTAAATATTCATAAAAGGAAAAAATTAAATGCAGCCCATTGAAATCATTGTTATTGTCGCAAGTGTTCTTATAGTAGGAGGGATTATTACCTGGCGAATTATTCGTCGCATCAAATCGAAGGGTAAACCCGAATGTTGTGAAGAATGTGCAAAAATTAACTATAAGAAAATCGCAAAAAAAGTCCACAAAAATAACGAAAAGAAAAATCAACTAAAGACCGAATAATAGTGGTAAGCGGATTTTTGGTATCTTTCTTAAAAAATCTTCTTTTATTAATACTATTAATTAAGCAAGAACCTTTAAAAATAGTATAATTATAGGGTAATGAAGAAAAAGAAAGCTAAGTTACCACCATATTTAAAAATCATATTTACCTTCATAGTACTCGTGCTCATTGGCTCGCTTTTACTTTGGATTCCGGGAGTTCAAAAAAACCGCGTCGATTTCATTGATTGTCTTTATTTATCCTTTAGTTCAGCTACCGCCACCGGCTTATCTTCGATCGGTAATATTACCGAATACTTCAATATTTATGGAATAATTATTACTTTAATTCTAGCGGAAATAGGAATGATGGGTTTTATTACGATTGCCATGTTTTTATTTCAACTATTTGGTTTTAAATTAGGGCTACAAGGCAATATTCTGATCAAAGAATCACTTAATTCGGATTCCGCTAAGGGTTTAATGAGTCTCTTAAAAATTGTTATCTTCTATTCTTTAATCATTGAAATATTTTTCACCGGTTTTTATCTTTTAACCTTTTATCCGATCTACGGCAATTTTACCGAAGCTTTAGCGGTTTCGGCTTTTGAATCCATTAGTGTCTATACCCAACTTGGTTATCTCATTTGTAGCCCAGAAGTATCAGCTAGTTTAACCAATAACATTCTATATAATATCACCACTCTTTTAATTATGCTATCCTCGAGTTTTGGTTTCATCCTAATTTATAATCTTTTTCAAAAAAGAAAATGGAGCAAATTAAGTTTAACCTCCAAAATTACTATTTATATGACCTTCATTATGATCATCGTGGGAACTGCTTTAATTTGGCTCGGAGACTTTCAACATTTAAGCTTCATGAACGCTTTGTTTATATCCACCAGTGCCCGCAATTTTGGCGTGGAGTTTAGCAATTTAAATGTCACAACCCTGAATACTTTTAATCGTATTGTCATTTTGGTGTTAATGTTCATTGGTGGTTCGCCAGTGAGTGCCAGTGGGGGAGTTAAAGTGACCACTATCTTTGTGGTTTTTGTTTCCCTTGCGAAAATGGCCATTGGGAAAGAACCCGTCGCTTTTAAAAGAAAAATTGATGATAGCACCATTTTAAAAGCTTTTGCTTTGATCGCCATTTCCTTAATCTTTGCGGTATTGATTCTCATCATCATCACCTTTATCGAAAGTTCAAAAGGCTTTTCAACCGAAGAAATCATTTTTGAAACCATTTCGGCCCTTTCGACCACTGGTTTCTCTTTGGGAATCACAACCTCTTTAAGTGCCGCCAGCAAAATCATCTTTGGCTTCGCAATGTTGATTGGCCGAGTCGGTCCACTGAGTATATTAAGTATTTTTAATAAGAATTATTTAGATAATCATAATGAATTAAGTTATGTTGAAGAAAAGGTGGTAATAGGATAATGAAAAAATTAATTGCAGTAATTGGTCTGGATAACTTTGGTTTAACAATTTGTCGAACTTTAGCTAATTTAAAAACAGAGGTCTTAGGGATTGATATTGATCGCAATCTCATCTCGCAACTTTCTGATCAGCTAGACAATTTAGTAGTTGCTGATGCAACGCACATCAACGCCTTAAGAGAACTGGGGATTGATAAATATGATAATGTCGTGGTGGGAATTACGAAAAACTTAGAAGCTTCGATTTTAACTTTAATGAATTTAAAAGAGCTGGGAGTGAAAAAAATTACCGTTCGCGTGGATTATGAAAAGTATATCAACATCTTTGAACGTTTAGGAGCCGATGAAATTATTATCCCTGACCAAGATAGCGGGATCAGTTTGGCTAATAAATTAATTAATGAATCATTTATGGAATACTATCCAGTAGCGGATGGTTTTGGAATTATTAAAATCAAAGCCCCTAAATTCTTCGTGCCTCGTACCTTAATTGAATTAGATTCCCGGAATAGTTTCGATGTCAATATCGTCGCTTTAATTAAAAAGGACGGCTTTATTATCCCGAAGGGGCTAGATATGGTTGAAGCCTCCGATATCGTCATTGTAATTGGTGATACCGAAAAACTTTATATTTTTGAAAAATTTATTACCAGTTCGAAAAAAGTGGTATAATTATTTTATGGGGATGTTCTGGCATTCGCTTTAAGTTTTGTTGGTATATTAAGCATGTATGGTTGTTCCATTAAAAAACAAAAAAAGTTATAAACGCAAAAACTTATAACACTGGTGCTTACACACCAACTTTCGCTTACTAAGATTTGTAAGCAAATTAGTTTCAGTTGCTAATTGCAGAGCTAATTATCTAAATTAGATATATCTATTAACTTTACCTAGATAGACGAATCAAAGGCAAATTGTATTACTTCAGTTGTTGGTTTATGGAGATAATATGAAATTACAAACTAACTAAACATGTAGAAAGGTGTATGGGCTAACTTAAATACAGGGGTTCAACTCCCCTCATCTCCACCACTATTTAAATGAAAAAGAACTTCGGTTCTTTTTTTATTATAGCAAGAAAATCTGACTTTCATTTACCATCATAAAACTCATCTAGATCCTTAGGAGTCATAAATTAATGCTTGCGTTTTTTTTAAAAATAAAGCCCCCAAATTATTCATGCCTTAGATGTTAACACTTTTATCAGCAAACTTAAATAATTATGAAAAAAATGATAAAATATTCATAAGGATATTATTATATGAGTAAAATTAAAAATGAAGTTGATAGTCTCAATATCAAACAGAACCAACTAAAAGAGGAAATTAGCAAATTAGCCCAAAGCAAAATGGACGTTACTGCTACTTTAGATCGTCTCAAAGAGTTAGAAAATTACATCGCTAAACTAGAGGGAATAATTAGCGGCTATGCTGTAGCTTTTAATTCCACTTTAAGTCAGTACAAATCATTTATTAATGAAGAAATCCAAAAAAGCGCCACCAATTCCTTAACAAACGTGGCCGTTAATCAAGTGATCAATAACGCCATTTTAGAATTAGGAAATCTTTTTTCCCAATATTTTCATGAACATTTAAAAGATAATGAACCCTTAAAAATATCCTTAGATCAAGTGGTAGAAGGCCTGAAGATTGATCTGCAAAAAATCCAACAGGAACAATTCCAAAAAACCATCGAAATCGCCCCTTTATCTGCCAATGAATACCTTCATATAACCTTTTCTAAATTAAAAAGTTGTGTCGAAGCCGGGGTTATTCCCATGTTAGTCGGACCAGCGGGAACTGGTAAATCCACGGCTGTTGAACAATTAGCACGTAGTTTAAATTTAAGATTTTATACCGCCAATCGGGTCCAAAACGCCTTTGAATTAACCGGCTATAATGATGCGGCTGGTAAATATGTGGGGACCCAATTTTATGAAGCCTATAAAAATGGTGGGGTCTTCTTCTTCGATGAAGTTGATGCTTCAGCTCCCGAAGCCTTAGTGACCATCAATACCGCGATTGCTCAAGGTTACATGTCATTCCCCGGCTTTACTTATCCAATTAATATGCATAAAAACTTTAAAGTCGTGGCAGCGGGTAATACCTATGGTAATGGAGCTAGTCGGGAATATTGTGGTAGAAACGCTCTAGATGCCGCCACCCTCGATCGTTTTATGGTTATCGAATGGGATTACGACCAAACTTTAGAGAAAAAGATTATTGAAGATAACTATTTACTTAATTTTTGCTGGGGTCTAAGAGAGGTGATCGCTTCTTCTCGTATTCATATCATCATCTCCACCCGAGGAATTTTAGCTACTTTGAAAATCTTAAAAGTGGGGGGATTTAGTGTAGCCGAAGCCCTAAGAGGCAATCTTTTTGAAGGTTTAAATAAAGATACCGTCATCAAATTAATTGGTGGTTTAGATAATTTAGACAAAACAAACGCATCTCGCGTCCAAGCTTTTCAACTTTATGCCAATAATCCTTATTACCTAGCTACTAAAAACTTAATTAATTATCTAAAATGAGAAAGCAAATATATACCAAAAACGATAAACAAGTAATTGAACAAGAATTTGATTCCCTGGCCGAATATTGTGAATATTTAAGTTATGGTACTTTTAATCCCAAAATTACTTCTAAAACGAGTACCGATAGTACCCGAAATGAATGGAGTGGAACTACGACCTATGAAGAAGCTATCAACTTATGTTTATATGGTGATTATAGCAATAAGTTTAATGAATTAATTGAACTAAAAGATGAACTCGACGATAAAATTAATGAAAAAAGAAGAACCGCACAAAGTGTCGAAAGTTTACAAGGCTATATACCTCATGTACCAAATTACTTAAAGGGTTTCCCTTTACAAATGATTAATACCATTTATACCGAAAATAAAAATACCAAGTATGTCACTATTTATTTCAATATCTCACAATTACAAACCTATACTAAAGAACAATTTTATTATAAAGGAGTCATCTGCTTATCTTTAATCGATCACTTAGAAAAACTTGATTACCAAGTAAGCTTAAAGTTATTTGCTGGAAGTTATTGTCAAAACCAAGTGATCCTCACTTTTTTCAATTTAAAAACGGAAACCGAACGACTAAACTTAAGAAATCTCTTTTTTCCCATGACTAACGTGGCTTTTTTAAGACGTCTTCACTTTCGCTTACGCGAAATTACCCCCGAGCTAGAGGCTCACTGGTCAGGAATCTATGGCTACTCTTTAAAAAGTAGTGAAATAAGAAGTTATCTGGATTTAACTAATACTTCGATCATTTTTAGCTATCCCGATGAATTGGGTATTGCCGGCAAAAATCTGCTCGCCGAAGCCAAAAAAGCTTATGAGGTACTTGGTTTCAATAATTTACTTTAATAAAGCTACAATATCTGCTTCTAAATCTTGAGGTTTGACAATGGGACTATATCTTTGAACAACTTGTCCTGTTTTATCCACTAAAAATTTTCCAAAGTTCCATTTAATAGCTCCGGGAAAAACTGTTTTTAAGTATTTATACAAAGGATCAGCGGCCGCCCCATTAACATTTATTTTATTAAATTGAGGAAAGGTAATTTGATATTTAGTTGCTCGAAATTCGCAAATATCTTGATTAGTACCGGGTGCTTGATGTAAAAATTGATTACATGGGAAATCTAAAATTTCCAAACCCTGAGCTTGATATTTAATATATAATTCTTGTAAGCCTTCGTATTGTGGGGTTAATCCACATTTTGTAGCGGTATTGACAATTAATAATACCTTACCTTGATAATTACTTAAACTTACTTCCTGCAAATCTTTATCTAAAACTTTAAAATCTCCGATATTCATAGTTATCTCCTTATCATCATCATCTATTATATCAAAGTCATGCTTACGCAATAATTATTTGCTTAATTGTCGCAATAAAACTTTTATCAATCCCTTGAGGCAATTTTTTGATAAAATTCTTCGCATGCTTTTTGGGGGTTATAGCTGGCATCATAGGCATCAAAGCCAAAGATATCCTCGGTAATGCCGGCGGTTTTCATCATATAAGCGCGCGTTTTATGAAGTAAATCAAGGGCTCGCTCATGGGCACTAGTAATCGTCAAATCCGGATAAAGCGGTTCACCAATATTCATATCGATCGAAGCCTTGCTTTTAGGAGCTAAAAAATGACGAAATTTCGATATCGGACGATAAGTATAAACAAAGGGTAAAATCGGCTTGTGATTATTCACCGCCCAAATAAAGGTTCGTAATTTAAATGGCCGAATCTCACTAAACCAATCCCACATACTACCCTCGACCATGACATGAACCCATTTGTTATTAGCTAAACATTTTTGCATCGTCTTATCAAATTTAGCCAAACCCCTGATACTACCCTCTGGCACTGGAATACCTCCGGTGCACTTCATGAAATAGCGATTTTTCCCTCGCAGATTTTGGGCCCAAACCGGAAAATGCAATTGGCGATAACGAAAGGCAATCATATGGGCAATATTGTCATAAGGATGAATATGATTACTAACTGAAAGGAAACCATTTTTTAATTCCTTCTTATATTTTTTTATATTTTTTCGGTTAATAATGCGAAAACCGATGCTTATTCCCAGAACAAGTCGACCAATTAAAAAAAGTGTTGCTTTCAAAAGAAAGCCCAATATTTTTTCACCAAAAGTTAAATAATCATAAGGATACCTTTCATCAAAAACGATATCATCAACCGTTGGCACCACTAAGGTATGAGTATCAGTTTTCGTAGGTATTGCAAAATCAATTAAAGGCACATATCTATTCATGTAAAATATTATACCAAAAATAAATAATGAATATATTTATTGTGATTATCCATAAAAATCCTTCGTTAGGCTAGTTTTCATCTTTTGACAAAAATTATCATAACTTGATATACTATTAATATGCTTAATTTTCGCAATCTCACTTACTTAACTAAAAAAGGCCATAATTTACGAATGCAAATTTTCTGTAAAGAACAAGGAATTTCCCCGGAAATTGAAATTGACCAATGGGATGAAAAACTCTCTGGTAGTCATCATTATTATCTGTATGCTGATGGGGCTTTAATTGCTTATGCTCGTAGTTATTTTCAGGATGGGCTCATTCACTTAGGACGTTTTTGTGTGGCTCAACCATTTCGCAAAAATCTGATAGGAAGCCAGTTTTACAATTTAATTGAAGCAAAATTACTTAAACAAAAATCTGGAAAAATAGTCTTAAATGCTCAAGTACGAGTTCAACATTTTTATGCCTCCTTAGGCTTTGTGGCGGAAGGTGAGGGCTTTCTCGAAGCAGGAATACCCCATCAAAGAATGAGTAAATCCTTAGTTAATAGTTAAAATCTTACTTAAATAGTTATAGGTGGCATCATAAAAAAGACTTTGACGTGTATGATCAGAATTATTTCCTTGGGGGACATAAATAATCATCATTTCGCGGGCTCTTGTTAACAGAACGCGGTAAGCATTCTTTAGATACATCTGGCGCTCTTGCTTAAGAACTTTATTCCAGTTTTTCCCGCGAAATTCATGATAACTCCAATTTTTCTTCGCTCCATCAAAGCGCAAATCACCATCCCAAGCCACAATTGAGGTATCAATTTCTAAGCCTTGAATATCAAATTCTGATACTACATCTTCCATATAATAACTAGATTCTGGATGATCTTTGGGTTCTAAAAACCAATGAACAATATTAGGTTTAGCTTTCATAAAAATTCCTTCAGCTTTTAGACGCATCGCATAAGATGAGGCAATGAGACCGTAACGACGATTAGCTCTGGTTTGGGCTTTAGCCAAATTTTTAGCACTATTTAAATCTCTCGTTAAATAAATCGGATAATCTTTAGCTATTTCTTGATAAAGGGCTTTGGCTTCACTCAACCGACAATCCAAAAGATTTTTTACTAAATCAGCTAACTTTGAGGTCCGAAAAGAACGAATGGAAGTTTGTAAAAATAATTCCGGATGGAGCTTGATTTGAAGATTTTGCGTGATTTGTTCAACGCGATAGCCCATTAAGTACTCATCGTTTTGGAACATTTGGGCGCTAGCATAAATTTTCCAATTTTGAAACCTTTTCTGCAAGGCAAAAAACCACTCCGGCAGGCCGGCTTCTCCGTGGTTAATTTCCTGTCCACCCCCCACCAAACAAATAATAACCGCATATTCCTGATGACGATCCATCGCTTCAATTAGAAACTCCGGTTCACTTTTATTAAAATTATTAATTCCTTTCTTGCGCTTCATAAAGTTAGCGATGTCTTGTTGTTTCCAAGCTCTCTGCGCTTCATCAAAAATAACAATTTTTTCGGCCGGGGCTTGTTGGGATTTTCTGAGACACTCATCGCGCCACTTATGAATGATTTGAATAAATTCAAAGGCACTTCTTCGGGCATCTTCTTTTTTGGTTTTTAAACCTTTAGCCTTATCGTTTTGGACTTTATCACGCGCCAAAGCCTCTTGTAAGACGGTGACTAGGGGTTGATTACCCGATAAATAGACCGAAGGCTCTTGGGTAGTGCTAGATTGTGAAGTATTAGCAATAGTCAAACCAACTAAAGTTTTTCCACTGCCTGGAACCCCAGTAACAAAAATAATCGCCTTTTCATGATGCTGCTGTGTATCTTTGATGATATTTTTAATACTGGCGGAGGTGAGACCAATGTTGTGCTTACCAGCTTCGTTTCGGGTGATATCTTCCACCCGATGGTGGTGATATAACGCCATCGCGGCTTCAATAATGGTAGGAGTAGGTAGATAAAATGAATTTAACCATTTCTCAGCCTCAATATTCTTTAAACTATGATCAGTTACCACTCGGTGAATTGTGGTAGCTAAATTTTGGCGATGACAAACCAAAGGGGAGGCGACATGATCAATAATATCCACTGAGCATTCTTCACTAGGAGCCTCGGTAGCTAATAAAATGGGAATCAAATTGATTTGAGAACTTTCTTGATGAAAGTGTCGCAAATCTAAAGCATAGTCTTCTACTTGATCACGGTCACTAGGTAAATACTTATTTTGTTGAACTTTAAACTCCAACACCAAGCAATAGCCCGCAATTAAGATAATATTATCCACTCTTTTACCCATCCGGGGGATGGTATATTCAAAGATAATATCAGCCTGAGGAAAATCGACTAATTGATTCTGTAAAATAGTGATCTGGCTTTGCCAGGAAAAAACTTGAGCATCAGTAATCTCTTCGGTTGTCGCACTTTTTAACTTACTTAAGATGGCTTCTTCCGTTTCCGCTAAAAAATCTTTTATTTTCGCATGATAGTAATAATTCAAAGCTCTGAGGATTCCTTAGGGTTATTTTTACTTTTTTTCGGAGGTAATAGCAATAACATCGAGGTACAGGAGCGATATTTCGCATAATCTATTTTGTTCGCTAATTGTCTTTTTTCCATCAGAGGAATACTAACGAAAACAAACAAAGCCAAAATCAACAGTGCCCCGATTCCTAAATAATAAAATTGTGGTAAACTAATCACCATAATCAAAAAACAACCAAACCAAATGGTTATCTCGCCCAGATAATTCGGATGACGACTATATTTCCATAATCCCCGATTAATAACTTGGCCTTTATTCAAAGGATTAGCTTTAAATTTACTCAGCTCTAAATCAGCTAATAATTCGATAATTGTGGCTAAAACGATAATGGTTAAACCAATGATATGCCAATAACTAAAAGTTACTTGCTGATAAACAAGCACTAGTAAGGGCGTCAGGCCCATAAAAACTAAAATTGTCGGCATATAATGAATTCCTACTAAATTTAAAAAATGCCAAAGAAGGGGCTTATTATTTTCCTTATAGGCGATATAGCGCCAATCTTGACTTTGAAGAGAGCGAAAACCCCAAGCCCAATTAATAGTCAAACGATTAGACCAGAAACCAAAGATCAGGATAATTAAAATATTTAATAGATTAAAATTATTTTTCATTATCACCGCAAAGATAAAGATAATCCAAGGAATAACACTCCAATAAGGATCATACATACTGGAATTTTTCAAAACTAAACTAAAAATGTAGACGACGGCGGTAGCGATTAAGTCGGCTATAAATAATCTTAAAATAAAAAACCATAATTCATTATGAGAACTTAAAAGATAATAATAGCCAAGAAATCCCGCAATTAAAGAAAGTAAATAGATCCCAATAATGATTAAAAAAGCACCAATTCGGGAAGTATTCATTATTTTTTGGTTTTAGTAGTAGGTTGAGTTGGTTGAGTTGGTTGAGTTGCTTGAGTTGAAGCTTTTTCTTTATTAGTAGTTTTAACTTCCGCAGGTTTACTAGTGGTAGTTGTCGAAGTTTCCACCACCGTAGGTTCACTAACTTCGGCCTTGGTTTTTAAACTTGCAAGCATATTATCCAGCCAAATAATGACTATTGCCCCAAGTAAGATATTGGCAAAGTTGTTAAATAAATAAGTCGAATTAACCAAAGCATTGAGCACCTCACTGCCGGCTGATGATTGAGAATGTACAAGAGAATAATATGCAATAACAAAAACTAAAGAAAGAAAGTAAAAAGCTGTTAAAACAATTGACCCAATAAAGGTAATTAAATTTCGAGGCTTTTTTAAGGAATTATTCTTAATATTCAGAATAATTAATACTAAGCTAGCCGCCGCTAGTGACAAGCTAAAGACCAAAAGGGTAATATGTCCAGCGTTGAATGAAGAAAAAGAAGAAATGATTGCAAAGAAGGCAATTGCAGCGTAGAAACTAAAGACAAGAATGGAAAATAATTTTTGATTTTTCATAATTAAAACTCCTTACACTAAATTATATCATAATTCAAAAGCAAAAAATAAATTATTATTGATTAATTCATAATAAACGATTATTTTACCAGCAGTAGTATAATTTTAGTATGCAATATCGTGTAGCAATCATTGGTAGCGGCTTCCGCTCAGAAATCTTCATTAAATTAATTAAAAAGCTCAATGAATTCTTGTTGCTGACCGGAGTTCTTTGTCGCAGTGTCGAAAAGAAAACCACCCTCGAAAACAAATATTCCATTAATGTTTTTTTAAGTAAGAAAGAACTCTTAGCATCAAAGCCAGATTTTATCATTAATGCTGTTTCCAAAGACAACATCTACAGCGAAACCATCTATTTTTTAAATAAAAAAATCCCTGTTTTGCAGGAAACGGGCGGCAATTTTACCAAAATTCAATTAGAGCATCTCGCCAGTCGCGTACTTTTGGGTCAAAAACTCTTAATCGCCGAACAATATCACCTTTATCCGCTGGTCCAAGCCATGAAAAAAATAATTGATTTAAACTTACTAGGGGAAATTCAATATGTTAAATGTGGTTATAGCCATGATTATCATTCCTTTAATATTATCAAATATTTACTCAATGAAAAATACCCCCAATATATCAGTGCCGATAAACATAATTTTATGATTACAAAAACCGATTCACGGGAGGGATTATGTTTTAGTGGGGAATTAATTTCCACGACCGTTACCAATTTTATTTTAGATTTCGGAAACAAAGTTGGTTATCATTGTTTTGATTCCACTTCTTATCGCTCAACGATTCTCATGCGACATATCGAGGTAGTGGGAACGCGGGGTAGTATCAATGATGAACACCTAAAATATTTGGATAGTGCCAATGAAACCATTGATACAAATTTAAAAACTACCAATGAAGGCATTTTTTTAGGCGAGACTCTGCTTAGCTATAATCCCCTTCTTTCCCAATTAGATTTAGAGGAAGCAACTCTGAGAACATTGCTTTTGGATATGATTGAATTAATTAAGGGGCATGATTTTCAAGAGCGAACAATAAATCATCTCAATGATGCCTATTTAGCCTTCCTCGCAGAAAAGTTGACTCATCAAACAAAAAAGAAAATTACCAAATATTTTGGTAATTAACTAAAGGATTAAAAAAATTGGTGCGGTCGATGAGACTCGAACTCACACGATTTGCATCATACGCCCCTCAAACGTACGCGTATACCAATTCCGCCACGGCCGCATGCCTAGCATCACTAAGCAATAATAATTTTATCAAATTTCCTAAAAATTAGGCAAATATTATTTTCGGCTTTTTAATTCAAATAAGATATCACGTAATTCTGCCGCTTTTTCAAAATCTAAAGACTTCGCTGCCTCTTTCATGAGAGTTTCGATTAATTTAATTTCTTCGTTGAGATCTTGGACTTCTCCAATCAAGGAATCTCTTCGATCTTCCTTGGTCGCCTTGGTATTTAAAGAGATGGTCTGGCTAATTGCTTTATTAATGGTCACCGGCGTTACCCCATGGGTTTGATTATAGGTTAATTGAATGTCTCGTCGACGATTGGTTTCCTTAATCGCATAAGCCATCGCCTCGGAAACTTTATCGGCATACATGATGACCATCCCATGAACATTTCTCGCCGAACGACCAATGGTCTGGATTAAACTTCTTTCACTTCGTAAAAATCCTTGTTTATCGGCATCTAATATACAAACTAAAGACACCTCCGGCAAGTCTAAACCTTCACGTAAGAGATTAATACCAATTAAACAATCATATTTACCTAATCTAAGATCCCTTAAAATAACAATTCTTTCCAAAGATTTAATCTCCGAATGTAAGTAAGCGACTTTCAGTCCTAAGTTTTTAAAGTAAGCACAAAGAATCTCACTCATTTTAATCGTTAAGGTAGTGACTAAAACTCTTTCATTTACCGCCATCCTTTTTTTAATTTCAAAGTATAAATCATCAATTTGATTGGTCGTTGGTCGAATTTCAATCAGCGGATCTAAAAGGTAAGTGGGACGAATGATTTGTTCAATGACCGGCAGGTTCTTACTTAATTCATATTCTCCAGGAGTTGCGGATAAATAAATAACTTTATCGAGTTTTTCCTCAAACTCATGAAAAGTTAAGGGTCGATTATCCAGAGCCGAAGGCAAGCGAAAACCATAATCTACTAAGGTGGTTTTACGAGAACGATCCCCATTATACATCCCCCGCACTTGCGGAATAGTAGCATGAGATTCATCGATGATCATTAAAAAATCTTTACCAAAGTAATCAATTAAGCAATCTGGGGTTTCTCCTTCGCCCCTTAAAGCAATATGGCGGGCATAATTTTCAATTCCACTGACAATACCGGTTTCTTCTAACATCTCTAAATCAAAAATGGTTCGCTGTTTAATTCTTTGGGCTTCTAGGAGTTTGTTTTGACTTTCAAAGTAATTAATTTGGGTTTGGAGTTCCGCTTTAATTCTTTTGATCGACTCTTGAAGTTTATCCTTGGAACTGACGAATAAAGTAGCAGGAAAGATGGTGGCTAGTTCTTTTTTTAAAATCAAGCGGCCAGTTGATACTTCAAAAGTACTAATACTTTCAATTTCATCGCCGAAAAAAGAAATTCTTAAGCCTTGGGCCTTATTCCCACTAAGAATAATATCCAAAGTATCACCTTTCACCCGAAAAGTTCCGCGGGCTAATTCCAGATCATTTCTGACATAAGTTAAAGCAACTAATTTTTTAATTAAATCCCGACGTTTTAATTGATCTCCGACCCGAATGGTCACTAAGGAAGCTTGATAATCTTCTTTCGAACCAATCCCATAAATACAAGAAACGCTGGCCACCACAATACAATCGTCACTATCTAAAAGCGAAGAAATTGCACTATGACGCAACTCATCTATTTCTTCGTTGATGGAAGAATCTTTGTCAATATAGAGATCCTTGCTGACAACATAAGCTTCTGGTTGATAATAATCATAATAAGAAATAAAAAATTCGACCCGGCTTTCGGGGAAGAAGGTCTTCAACTCGCCATATAATTGACCAGCTAAAGTTTTATTATGAGCTAAAATCAAGGTCTTCTTTTTTAATTTCGCAATGATATTAGCAATCGTAAAAGTTTTACCAGTCCCAGTGGCTCCTAATAAAACCATTTGTTTATGATTAACTAAATTAGCATTTAATTTTTCAACGGCGGAAATTTGATCACCTTTAGGGGTGTAATCCGAAACTAATTTATAACTCATTAGCGTGGTTGGTAAATTTCCCGAGGATCATAAAGGGCTTGAGCGATGTTATGCAAGTGATCACCAATTCTTTCTAAATTCGAAAGAATTTCTGAGTAGTTCTCATCGATATGTTCCAATTTTGTCTTATTTTGCATCCTTTCAATGTGCGCTAATTTATATTGTTTTTCTAATTTATCAATTTCATCTTCCGCTTTTAAAGCTGCTTCGAGAGCATCAATGACTCCGGAGGTTTGGGCGTTTTTGATATTGTTCAAAATATCTTCTAAAATATTAAACATATTTTGTAATTCATGCAACTCTTCTTCCGGGATTGTTTGTTTAGCATTATAAATCTCTAAAAAGAAAGCCACAATATTATTCAAATGATCACCAATTCTTTCTAAATCCTTATTATTATCCGAGTATAAGGAGACCAAAAGGGCTTCACTTTCACTAACCCCACTAGCAGATATTTTAATTAAGTAATCATGCGTACGCTTTTCATAATTATCAATAATCATTTCCAGGGCTTCACTTTCACTTTCCGCATCTTTGGTCGTTTTAGCGAGGGCTTTAGCGGCGGCCGGACCCTCGAGATGCTCTTTTTCATTAATTTCCAAGAGATCTTTATTGTTGGGATTTAATAAGCTCTTGGTGAGACTAAAATACTCCCCCACGGTATCTAAGGTTAACAATAAAACTTTTTTCACAAAGGCCAAAGCCAAGTGGGGCTCTTGGACTAAAGCATCATTAAACTCTAAATGATTTTCACTACTACCATTTTTCTTTTTCACAAATTTATTGGTAATCCAAATCAATTGTTTTGGCATAAAAAACAAAATGACCGTCGAAAGCACGTTTTGAATAGTATTAGAAATAGCGATCGTTAAAGCTAGCGGTGAGTCACTTCGTAAGATATATCTTTCAATCAACTCCATTAATTTAGCAAATGGCCAATAAGCGATTAAAAAGGGGATAACTCCCACGACATTGAAAACGACATGGACCACGCCGGTCTTTTTCGCCTCAGGTCCCGCTCCTGCCGAAGCAATAATCGCCGTAAATGTCGTGCCAATATTGGCTCCTAGCATTAGAGGGATCGCCCCAAAAATACTAATTGTCCCATTAGCATATATTTCCTGTAAGACAACCATAAAAGAAGTCGAAGACTGCAGGACAAAGGTTAGAAGCGTTCCCACTCCTGTGCCTGCTAAGGCTTTGGCGGGATTAGTTTCGGCGTCAAAGAAATGCATGATATTGCTTAAAGTATCATTAGAAAAAATAGTTTTTACCGAACTACTCATAAATTGTAAACCAAGAAACAAAAGACCCATCCCAAAGATTGCCCAACCAACTAACTTTACTTTCTTCGGGCGAAAAAGGGTGATGATAAAACCTAAAAAAACAATAATAATGGCATACTTCGAAATATCAATCGCCGCTAAGACTCCCGTGAAAGTCGTGCCAATATTGGCTCCCATGATAATACCAATCGATTGAGGGAAAGTCATTAAACCAGCACGGACTAAACCGATAGTTAAAGCCGTAACCCCGGCTGAGGAATGCAATAAAGCGGTCACCAAAGTACCCACCAGAACCCCTTTTATTAAAGAATTAGTGGATTTTTCAATTAGTCTTTTAAACCTCGTCCCCGCCACATCACGCAGAGAATCACTCATCAGTCCAATTCCAAAGAGCATAATTGCTACTCCGGCTAACAGAAAAAGAAAGCCATTAATTATAGTGATTACATCAGAATTTCCGGTTATTAAGTTTGGCAGGTTCATACTTAAAACATTCATCATTTACGTCAAAAATTATATCATAAGACTTCAACATTTTACGAAAAGTAAACTAAATAATATTGTCTCAAAAATGAAAACGCTTGTAAGTAAACATTCCCTAGTTTAGCTGCTTTAAATGGTCTCAAAAAGAAGTCTAAAAAATCCTTTATCATTTTTTTTCTTTTTCATTTTAATTGTGATATACTATTATTGGCAATCTTACTAAAAGAGTGCCAATAGTTAAAAAAAGGAGATCTCATGTATTCATCAGACTTAACCAATCGTCAAAAGTTAATCTTAAAAGCCATCATTGAAGAGTATATTCGCACCTCCAATCCCGTAGGCAGTAAAACTTTAACCGAAGTTCCTTACCTTAATTATTCAAGTGCGACCATTCGTTATGATATGCAAGAGTTGGAAGAAAATGGCTTTTTAGATAAAACCCATACTTCAAGCGGCCGAATACCCAGTTTAAAGGGTTATGAGTATTATATGCGTTATACCCTCTCCCGCGATAGTGAAGTAGCTAAAGTCTTTAGTCTAATTGATGAAGTCATTCAAAGAAATCAATGGACCGCCGAATTAGCAGTCGAAGAATGTAGTAATCTGCTCGCCAATCTAACTAACTACGCTGTTGTGTCGATTCCCAAGGGTCAAGAAATGACCATCACGAAGATTGATCTGGTCCAAACCGGTTTTGACCAAGGAGTAGGACTCATCGTGACCAATAATGGAAAAGTCTTCTATCACAACTTTTCCACTAAAAACATTTCTAATTTGATTGAAATTTCCAAAGTTGCTAAACTTTTAAACGATGTTTTAGTTGGTCACACCTTAGAAGAATCCTTAACCATTTTGAAATCTAAATACGAACACAATGACGTCTCGCTCTTTAAAGATTATCAAAATCAAATTGTGGAATCCTTCATTTGGGCCTTTACCAGATTTATCAACGAAAGAGTTTATGTCATCGGCCTAATGAATCTCTTCAATCAAACCGAATTAAGAAATCCAGAAATCGTTAAAGAATTATATTCTAAATTTGAACGAACTAATGTGGCCAAGCTCATCAATGAAGGGCTCGGACATAGTATTAATTTGGGTGGCGGAATTTACGTCATCAATGATGGTCCGATAACGATCGTTTGTGTTCCCTACATCATTAATGATAATGAAAATGGCATCATTGGTTTAGTGGGACCTAATCGAATGGATTATCAAAGGGTTATCCCCCTGCTTGAATATTTATCGAGTAAATTGACCAACTTTTATAACAAAGGAGAATAACAATGGATGAAAAAGAAGAATTAGAAAATCAAAATCAAGAAATTGAAGAAATAACTGACAATCCCGAAGTGGGCGGCGAAAACAAAAAAAAGCTGAAGGACAAATATAAGCAAATCATCGCTAGTCAAGATCAGGAAATTAAGGAATTAAAAAACAAAGCCCTTCGCGTGCAAGCGGATACCGAAAACTTTAAAAAACGTTTAATCAACGAATATGAAGAAAACAAAAAGTACGCCACGAGTAGCCTTCTTAGCGAACTCATCGATCCCATCGATCAATTATCTAAGGTGGTAAGCATGCAAACGGATAATGAACTATTAAATAACTTCTTAGTGGGTTTTAAAATGATTGAAGGCAAAATATTTGATTGCCTAAAAGCCAATGGCGTCAAAAAAATTGAAACCTTCCAAAAGAAATTCGACCCCCGCTATCATAATGCAATTGAAAAAACGACTAACCCAGAACTGGAAGAAAATATCATCGTCAAGGAAATATCCACCGGATATATGTTGAAGGATCGCGTATTAAAGCCGAGTTTGGTAGTGGTAAATGTCAAAGGAGAAAATAATGAGTGAAGCTAATTTAGCAAGTAGAATTGAATTTGTGCAGTTTGAGGAGTCTTTTGAAGATGTCTTTGTCTTACATTACAAAAGTCTCTTCAGTTTAAGTCTTTATGTCCTAATAGACGCCCAAACCGGTCAAGTAGTCAAAAAATTTAATGGTTTAGGTCATTTCGGGAAAGAAGATATTAAAAAAGTCAGATGGGTACAAATGTCTGACTATACTCCGCAAAATGCCCGAGTATATACCCAAATAAAAAATAATAATTATAATAATTAAAAGGAGAATTTTATGGCAAAAACAAACAAAATTATAGGAATTGATTTAGGAACAACCAACTCGGTTGTCTGTGTTATGGAAGGGGCCGAAGTAAAAGTTATCGCTAACCCCGAAGGTAGTCGCACCACTCCTAGTGTGGTCGGTTTTAAAGGTGATGAAAAATTAGTCGGCGATGTGGCCAAAAGACAAGCTATCGTTAACCCGAATACCGTGCGAAGTATCAAACGACATATGGGAGATGCCAATTATAGTGTCGATATTAATGGTAAGAAATATACTCCACAAGAAATATCGGCGATGATTTTAGCTAATTTAAAAGCGACTGCGGAAGCTTATTTAGGAGCAACGGTCACTGATGCGGTTATTACCGTGCCAGCTTATTTTAATGATGCCCAAAGAACCGCTACCAGAGATGCCGGAAAAATTGCCGGTTTGAATGTTCGAAGAATTATTAACGAACCAACCGCTGCTGCTCTGGCTTATGGAATTGATAAAAAAGCCCAAAAACAAACCATCCTGGTCTTCGATCTGGGAGGAGGAACCTTTGATGTATCGGTACTAGAATTAGCTGATGGTTTATTTGAAGTTAAATCCACGGCCGGAGATAACCGCTTAGGTGGTGATGACTTTGATGAGGAAATTGTTCATTGGCTAGCCCGTGAATTTAAAAGAGAAAATGGGGTCGATCTTTTAGGTGATCGTCAAGCCCTTCAAAGATTACAAATTGAAGCGGAAAAAGCCAAGATTAACCTAAGTGGTGTCACTGAAACAGAAATATCCATTCCTTTTATTTCCATGAACGCTAGTGGGCCACTCCACTTACAAACTAAATTAACGCGGGCTAAATTCAATGAATTGACCGCCTCTTTAGTCCAAAGATGTGTGGCACCAGTGCGTAAGGCTTTAAGCGATGCTAAATTAACTCCGGAACAAATTGATCAAGTTTTATTAGTAGGTGGTTCGATTAGAATTCCGGCAGTTCAAGATTTAGTAAAAGCTGAATTACATAAAGAACCAAATAAATCGGTGAATCCCGATGAAGTAGTCGCTATGGGAGCGGCCATTCAAGGAGGAGTCTTGGCTGGTGATGTCAAAGATGTCTTATTAGTCGATGTTACACCACTGAGCTTGGGTATTGAAACTTTAGGCGGAGTCTTCACCAAGTTAATTGAAAGAAATACCTCCATTCCTACTTCTAAATCCCAAGTTTTCTCCACAGCAGCAGATAATCAACCGGCTGTTGATATTCATGTTTTACAAGGCGAACGACCAATGGCCAGCGACAATAAGACCATCGGTAGTTTCCAATTAACCGATATTCCCCCAGCACCAAGAGGAGTACCTCAAATTGAGGTTAGTTTCGATATCGATGCTAATGGAATCGTGAGTGTTAAAGCTAAAGATTTGGGTACCAACAAAGAACAAAAGATCACTATTTCCGGAACCGGCTCTTTAAAAGAAGAAGAAATCAAACGTATGATGAAAGAAGCTGAAGAAAATGCGGAAGCTGATCGGGCGAAGAAAGAATTAGTAGATGCGACCAATGAAGCCAATAATTTAATCTTCCAAGCTAATAAAGCTTTAAATGATCTGAAAGATGAAGTGACTAGTGAAGAAAAAACTAAAGTTGAAGACGCAATTAAAAATTTAGAAGATGCCCTACAAAGTAAGGATGTCGCTAATATTAAAGCGAAGAAAGAAATTTTAGAAAAAGAAGCTCAAGGAATTGCAGTTAAAGCTTACGAAAAAGCCCAAAAGAACAAAGAATCTAATGGTTCTAGTAACCCTGATGGTTCAGCAAATGCAGAATTTACCGAATAATAGGTATAATAATTATAATAATCTCGGGAGGATCAACCTCCCGAGAAATAATGAGGAAATATGGCAGAAAGAAAAAGAGATTATTATGAAGTCCTAGGGGTCGATAAAAAAGCCTCGATTGATGATATCAAAAAAGCTTATCGAAAACTAGCGATGAAATATCATCCCGATGTCAATCAAGAGCCCGGAGCAGAAGCCAAGTTTAAAGAAATTCAAGAGGCCTACGATTGTTTAAGCGACGAAAACAAAAAAGCTACCTACGACCAATATGGCCATGAAGGTCCCAGCATGGGCGGTTTTGGTGGTGGTTTTGGTGGTTTTGGAGCTGACAACTTAAGTGATATTTTAAAACAAGCCTTTGGAGGCTTTGGTTTTGGCTCACGAGAAGATAGCGGAGCAACTAATCGAAATACACGCGTTAACACCCGGGGTAGCGATAAAGGAGCGACCATGTCGATCACTTTTTTAGAAGCCGCTAATGGAACCGCTAAAGATATCAACGTTAATGTGGAAGAAGATTGTAAAACTTGTGGCGGCATTGGTGCCAAATCGGCCAGCGATGTCATTACTTGTAGTAAATGTAATGGAAAAGGCAAGGTTATTCGGGAAAGCAATATGTTTGGAATGCGCATGCAAAGTGAAGCCGTTTGTAGCGAATGTGGCGGTAGTGGAAAGATTATCCGCAATAAGTGTAATGACTGCCGAGGAACTGGTCGAGTTATTAACACCAAGAAAGTTAGTGTCAATATTCCCGCTGGCGTGGCCGATGGGATGAGTTTACGAGTTAATGGCTATGGTGATGGTGGCTATCGTGGCGGCAGTGCTGGAGATTTATTTATCAAATTCTCGGTTCGTCCCCATAAATACTTTACCCGCAAGGAAGACGATGTTTATTTAGAATTCCCCCTGCCGATTGTTGATTTAATCGTCGGCTCCACCATTACTATTCCGACCGTTTATGGCTTTGAAAGTTATAAAATTCCCCCAAATACCGATCCCAATACCAAAATTAGAATTCCCAATAAAGGAATAAAGAATCCGAAAAATCACCGCAATGGCGATATGTATGTCATTTTAAAAGGTATCAGTCCGAAAAATAGTTCATCTGATGAAAAGAAACTTTATGAAAAAATTGCCGATCTAACTAGTAGTGAGCGAAAAAAAGAAAGAGACAAATTTCTTAGCGAATTTGGCGATATTAAAGGTTAATTTATTAAAAATACTCTTGCGTGTAGGCAGAGTATTTTTTTATCTTCCCATGCTTCTTCAAATTTTAAAGATTAGTGATATTCACTTGGTCAACTAAAAAGCGCAAACTAAGTAACAAATTTCCAAAAAATATACAATAAGTTATATAATGTATATGTGTTTTTATTAGTGAGGAAAAATGTTTGGAAAAAGAAATGATGGAAAAGAAGTAAAAGGGTTAGATGGAATCACCAGATTAATGCCGATGTTTGTACCAACCAGAACCGGGGCTACTAATCACTATATGTTTCGCATTGAAGCTAAATATTTTGATGATTTTATTCAAAGAAAAAAATTAGAGGGGCTAAATTATTCCTACATGGATATCATCATCGCCACTTTAGTTCGGGTCTTTAAACGTCGTCCAAAAGTTAATCAATTTATTATGAATGGTCGGATCTATCAAAGAAATGATATCGATGCTACCATGATGATTAAAAAGAGCCTCCGCGAAGAAGATGAAGAAACCGGCATTAGCCCGCGTTTTACCGGCTTTGAAACCATCGATGAAGTTAAGCAAATCATCGATAATGAAATCAAAACCGCCCTTACTAAAGTTAATGGTACCGATAAAGAACGCGATGGCTTAGCCAAACTACCTTTATTTATTTTAAAGATAATCGTTGCCTTCATTAAATTTTTTGATCGTCACGGGATGTTAAGTAAAAATTTCTTACGCTATAGTCCCTTTCATGCGAGTTTTTGGGTGACTAATTTAAAAAGTATTGGTTTAAATGCCGTCTATCACCATTTATTTGATTTTGGTAATTGCGGATTTTTTGTGGCTTTAGGCAAAGAAGTCATCCTGCCCAGGGTCAACAAAGAAACCAATCAAGTCGAAGCCATCAAAATGTTGGAAATGGGGATTTCCATGGATGAAAGATTTGTCGACGGCCTCTATTATAGTCGAACTTTAAAATTAATCCGCACTTATTTTACCAACTTAAGCTTACTCGAACAACCGCTGGATAGCAGCGAAATAGTCCTCCTAAAAGGTCTCAAAAAACAATAATTTTTGAACATTTTCCTAATTGTTAGTTCCTTTTAATGGAGCAAATTTTCCTTAAAAAATAATTATTGTCCGACCTAATAGACAATAATGTAAACGTTTACAAATTTTAGATGAGAAATAAGCCCTGTGTTATAATATAATCAGCAAACCATGGTCATAATAACAAACTTAATGTTTGTAATAAAGGAGAAATATGATAAAAAACGTTCAATTAACAAAAAAAGTATTAATGGTCTTAGTATTTTTATTACTTGGTATTTTTATTGTTTCTTGTGCAAAGAATGACAATTCAAAAATTGAAGAATTAGAAAATCGAATTAGTGAATTGGAATTAGCCAACGAAACAATGCAACATCGTTTAGATGAGTTAACTGCTGCTAAGGAAAATATTTTAGGGGCTATTGGCACACTTATATCGCACGATAGTTCACAAGAAGCCCGCTTAGTCGCTCTAGAAACTGCTAAAACTAATATGCAGACTCAACTAGATAGCTTATCTGAATTAACCGGTACTCATACTGATGAATTATATGAATTAATTGCTAGCTTAACTACGCAAGTTCAAAACCTAGCCACTAATCAAAGTGAAATCAGCGATTCTATTACTCAGTTAGGTAGTGCAATTGCTCTCTTAGAAGATTTTGCATCAACTACTGATCTTACCGTTAGCCAATATGGTGCTAGTATTGAACAAATCAATGCAACCCTGGCCACTCTAGGAGAAACATTATCCTCAGCTACTTCGGACATTACCAGTCTAACCCAAAGCGTTGCCATCTTGGAAAATGCCGATCTGTTAATTGGTGAAAGAATTGATGGGATTGATACTTCTTTAATTGCCATTAGTGGAACTTTTGACATTGTCAATGGGAAAATTACCACTGTGGAAGGTAATATCGTCGATCTAGGAAATAGTATTACTGGGATTAACCAAACAATTAGTGGGTTAAATGGAAGCATTACTATCATTAATGGACAAATTACTAGCATCCAAAATCAAGTTAATCTTCTTGATACCAATGTGACAACCGCAATTGCTGGCATTTTAACTAATATTTCTGATTTGTTTGAAGATTTAAACTTTTTATATATCGCTCTTTATGAGCCTTATATTAATCCTTATGGCTTCGCTTCTTTAAAAGCTGTCGACTTTACCGAGATGGTTCCGGTAGAAGTTCATAATGAAATCGAATTTTTAATCGCTTTAAAAAATGTTACTGGGACTTCTACTACCGCCGTTAAAAGCAATATGGTTATTAAATTAATGGCCGATATGGATATGGGTTATATCGAAATGAATCAAAAAGCTGTGGCTGCTGGTTATGCGAGTGCTACCGCTATTACCAGTCAATTTGCAAATAATGCTGTCCCTGAACAACATCCAAAATTAATGGCCACTGGTGTTGGTAAATATACTCTTCGTTATGCTCAAAATATTTTGATTTATTCGGAGGAAGGTTATTCAATTCGCCATATTAACTTTACCATTAATAACGTGACCAACGTTATCTTTCGAAATATCTCCTTCGAAGAATTATGGGAGTGGGATGAATCATCACGTGGAATGTTCAACAACAAAGACTGGGATTATTTTACTCTTACTGGTGGGATGATTAATGGCTTATGGATTGATCACTGCTCATTTCAAAATAGTTATGATGGTATCATCGATGCCGGTGGAACTACTAATCCTTCGGTTAAAAACTTAACCGTCTCCTGGACTGAACTTCGATCTCATCGTAATGCTTTTATTCAACAACAAATCGAAGACCTAGATATGAGACTAGCTACCATTCCTTCCGGTACTGGTCGTTACCCAATGTTCTGGGCCGAAATTAGAGAAAAAATCAATAACACCCCAGGGTTAACCCTTGATGATGTGGTAGAATTCTTTGCTTCAATTAAAAAAGGTTTCAATTTAGGTAATAGTGGTTCACAATCTAACTATAATTATTCCGATATGACCGTTACTTATCACCACATTTGGGCGGAAAATATTCAAGAAAGATTCTTAAGATTAAGAAAAGCTGATGCTCATATGTATAACATCTATAACAATGGGGTTAATCTTTATGAAATGTTACCTTATTTCCATTTTGAAAATATGGCGATGGCGCCAACTGAAGGATCAAATATTGTCTTAGAAAATTCGCACTATGAGGGTATCGATGATCCTGTACGAACCAACCAAAATATGGGTACCGATTTACGTTATACCGGTAAATTCCATGTTATTAATTCCATCTATCAATTAGAAGATTATTGGTATCAAGGTGATTCCCATACTGGTAATGACCCTTGGGTAACCAGTTCTAATCGTTATGATGATTTAGGCTATTATTTCCGCAATTATAAAGAAATACCTTATAACTATCAAGATCATATGGTCGGAGCTAATGATGTTAAATCTTTAATAACTGGTGGTAGTGTTGGTGCTGGTAAGTTACGTCACTTCAATTGGCAGTTCATCACTCCTTCTTTAGGTTGGGATGGCGAGTTTAAAACTGATTATAAGATTGACAATACGCAAACATTTACTGCTCAAAGTCCGGTTGGTCGACTAGATCAAGCGATGTCTTCCGCAATTACTAGAATCGCTATTGGTGGTACTTATACTGCGCTTGCTCCAACCGTTTATAATTTCTATAACAACCTTCATGATGGTAAACAATCTAATACCCAAATGGTTAAAAATACCGATTATTCGTTAGATGTTAATACTGATGATATCGATAATACCACTCCTGGTTTCTACACTGTGACTTATATCTTCACTAATTTACATGATTATGATGATGTTGTCTATATCGATCGAACTGTTCAAGTCGTTAATTCAACTAGTTTAATTGAAATTGGTTCCTACACCGTTACACCAGTGCGCGATGGCTATGTTAATCTCACCTTCACTTCCATTAACCCATCTAACAACAATGCGGCGAAAGTTTCCACTCTCTATGCACTTGCTGATGAAATCGAAAGAACTAATCCAGGTGATGTTACTTCCAGTGGTGTTCAATTAAACACTACCCAAGTTAGTAGCGGAACTTATAATGAAGTGTATGTGGGGGCTAATGATTACTTAAACTTAGTAGTCACCAATGGCAGCGATGCCTCTTCGGTAATCGCCATCCAACTAGATCAGGAAGAAGTTGTCCATATTGCGAGTGTCCTCGATTTCAAGATGCAATTATTCAAGAGTTCCACCAAAGGTAAATATTATATCTTAGATAATGATATCGACTTTACTGGGGAATCCAATAAGGTATCTGAAGTTTCCACTTTCTATGGTACCCTTGATGGTAATGGCCATAAAGTTACCAATTTAACTACTACTGGTTTTGGTTTATTCCGAGTTATCGAAGGCGCTTCCTTCAAGAATATTACTTTTGATAATATCCATATGGACCAAGGAAATGATTCGGCGGCCGGCTTTATGTCACAATCATTAACTGGTATTGTCCGATTTTCCAATGTTCACTATGTAAATTCTAGCGAAAGAAGTTATATTGCAGCCGGGGGAGCGATGATCAGTGCTACTGTTGATGCTAACGCGATTGTTACTATTTCTAATTTCTCAATTATTGGTGATGGTAATCCAAATACCTATGAAGTTAATGCGATTAGTAATTCTGGTGGGTTATTTGCAACCTTGGGTGCTAACGTAGTCGTTAATATTAGTGATCTATACTTCTATCAAGTTAATGTTGAGTCATCAACTTACGGTACCCTAGGTACAACCGCTGGTCTACTCTTTGGTACCATTGTAGCAACTAATAAGATCAGTA